>NZ_QXMN01000147.1:0-2349 GCF_003581445.1 Acidovorax cavernicola
CGTCAGCACGACGGTCGGCAATTTGGTCGAACTCCACGACCAAGGATGGAATGGCATCTGGTGCTCGATCCTGGCTGACCGCTTTGCTGCCGGCGCGATCCCTCCCTCCTCCCACATCTGCGGCAACCCGCCATGGGTCAAATGGAGCAACCTGCCAAAGGACTATGCCCAGTCGATCCAGAAGCATTGTCGGGGGCTCGGCGTATTCAGCACCGACAAATGGGTAGGCGGCATCGAGTCGGACATCTCGACTGTGATCACCTACCAGGCAGTAAAGCACTACCTCGCGCGGGATGGGCGCCTGGGCTTCTTCCTACCCGGATCAGTATTCACAACCGAGTCCAGTGCCGGCTTCAGGCGCTTCTCGATCGACAACGGTAGCTTACAGTGCCGCGTCCTGCTGGTTGAGGACTACCAGGACATCAAGCCGTTCGACGGAGTCAGCAACCACCCGACGTTCCTGATGCTCCAACGGGACGCAGCAACTTCATTCCCTGTTCCCTACCGCTCATGGGCCACAGATCCGAACGGCAGCGGCAACCAGCGGACCTACGCTTCGGCAGAGCATTTTCGCCGTACTGCCAAACGCATTGACGGAACCGCGATACCAGTACCAGGCGGCGATGGAACGCGTCCATGGCTCGTCGGATCTGCGCACGACCAAGCCGTGTTCTCGAAGGTTTTTGCGGCAGGCGCAAAGCCTGAGTACAAGGCACGGAAAGGCATTACAACCGACCGCAACGGCATCTTCTGGGTCCATGCCACTGGTGCAGTTGGAGCCAACCTGGTAACGGTGCGAAACGCGGCCGACATCGGCAAGACGAAGGGGATTCCCCAGATCACCGCGACGATAGAGTCTGAGCACCTCTTCCCACTTCTGCGCGGCCGCGGCGTTGCACCGTTCAATGCCGTGCCAGAAATGGATCTCCGCATCCTTGTTCCCCAACGGGGCATGCATGGCGACCCAGACTTGCCGACCGCAAGCCCGCACACATTCAAGTTCCTCAACCGCTTCAAAAGCCATCTCGAACAGCGGTCCAGCCTGAAAAGGTTCCAGAGGGGACAAGAATTTTATTCGCTTTGGAGCACCGGCCCCTACACATTCGCCCCGTTCAAGGTACTCTGGCGCGAGATGGGCAACACCTTCGCCGCGGCTTACATCGGCAATGCGTCAATCGAACACGCGGGCGACAAGACCGTTGTGCCTGACCATAAGCTCTACTTCATTCCGGTCGAATCGGAGCCCGAGGCGGCCTACCTGACAGGTTTCCTGAACGCTCCTACCATTGCCCAGGCAGTGTCTGCATATGCGGCACAGCTCAGCCTAGGTGCCAGCGTTGCTGAGTACCTCAACATCCCAAAGTTCGACGAGGCCAGTGCGCAGATGGCTGCCATCGGCAGCATCGCGCGGGGTCTCACAAATAGTGCAGGCAACGTACAGTCCAAAGATCTTGAGCAACTGGACTTACGGGTCCGAGAACTGCTATCGATCTAGCGGGAGCAGCGCGCACAGGCCGTTCCAAAATCTGGCTCTGCATAAGTAAACGTATCAAGAAGCGAGCTCCGTTGTTGAAAGACGGCCCGTCCGCTGCGAGTACCACTGCAGCGCCTCCTCTGAAGCAGCCATGATAGCCAGGCGACCAGTCGCCCTCGTGCACGCGACGTACAGGTCATCAGAGCTAAGTGCCGGAATCCGCCCAGGGACATCGGCATGCAGCATGATTACGTTCTTTCCCTCAAGCCCTTTAAACGACCTGATAGTGGAGAAGTAAACAAAGCCAGGTTTTCCGAGCAAGGCAATGTCTTCGGTCACCTCGAGGCCATGGGCGCGCTTGGTCAACTTCAAGCAGGAGTTCTCCAGCTTGAACGGCGACAGGAAGATCGCCCCGCCCTCAGGGGCAAGCTCATGCGCAGCGGCCCATGCAGCGGCTGCAGCTGTTGCGCCCCACCCCTTCTTTACAAGCGGGGCCACACCCAATGGAACGCCAGGCATATGCACGACAGAAAGTTCGCAGCAGCCATTGGTTGCAGCGTTTACAAGCTGGGTATTGCGGCAATTGTGGTAGAGCCTGAATGTGACCTCAGCGCCGATCGGCTCCTGCTTGGTCAACTTGTACACGTTCTGCTCCCAGTCGGCGAAAAATAGCCATTGGCCTGCCGGAGTGAGCATGTCCAGCAATGCTAGCAAGCGGAGTTCTCCGAAGTCTTGGCCCTCGTCCACGATGATCGCTTCGTACTTGGACTGCAACGGTAGTTCTGCCGCAACGTCCTGGACGAGCGAAGGAAGCTCTTCCGTGAAGAAGTTGTCCCCGATTTTTCGCCCGTCAGGTACTCCGGCAAACTGGTAGA
>NZ_QXMN01000148.1:0-2322 GCF_003581445.1 Acidovorax cavernicola
CTCCATCATCGCGTAGACGATGGTCGTGCAGTTGGCGGTCAGCGTCTGGTAGAAGCGCGGCGTGGCGCGCAAGGCGTCGGACTCGTCGAGATACCGCTCGAACAGCGCGCGCATCGCGGGCTCGGACATGTGTACACGGTAGAGATAGACGTCTTCATCGCGCACGCGCGCGCGCACGCCGAGGATGTCGCGCTCGTCGGCCGCGACCAGCGCGAGTTCATAGCGCTTGAAGAAGCCGGCCAGCGCCGAATACTGCTCATGGCGTTCCTTGCGCACTTCGACCGAGAACACCAGCTGGCGGCCATCGTCGAAGCCGAACGACACCAGCGTGTGGGCGATGGCCGGTCCCATCCAGTAGGAAAGCACCATGTCGACCGAGCGCAGGCGGTCGAGGTCGTAGCGCCGGGTTTCCCAGCGCGCGGTGTAGTCGTCGTCGCTGCGCCAGTCGAAATTGCGCACATTGTGCAGCAGCACTTGCGAACCCTGGCGTTCGGCGCGCAGCGTGCGCGCCACATCGGCGGCCCAGACGCGGTCGTTCGACGGCGTGATCGCGGCCCACCACAGGCCCAGCAGCAGGCAGCCCACAGCCAGCAGCCCCCAGGCGCGCCAGGAGCGCGGGTCGGCGCTGGCCAGCAGGGCCGAGGCGCCCACCCAGATGACCCACAGGCCGGCGAGCGCCGCGGCGGCGAGCCTGCCGCCCGGCGCATGGCTCCACAGCGCGAGCGCGCCGAAGGCCGCCAGCGCGAGTCCCAGCAGCGCGCCGACGGCATGCGCACAGCCGGCCCACACGCGCGCCGCAGGCGGTGCTTGTTTGGCATGGTCACGAAGCAGGGGCATGGAGGGGCAGGCAAAAAGGAGGAGCAGACAGGAGGCCGGCGCACAACGCGGCCGGTGAGTGTGTCACAGGAGCAAGATCAATGCCCGGCGAAGTCGACCAGCGTGTACAAGGGCAATTTGCTTTCGCGCAGGCGGTCGGAGCCGCCGAGTTCGGGCAGATCGACGATGGCCGCGCCTTCGATCACCTGGGCACCGAGTTTCTCCAGCAGCTTCTTGCCGGCCATCATCGTGCCGCCGGTGGCGATCAGGTCATCGATCAGCAGCACGCGGTCGCCGGGCTTGACGGCGTCGGCATGCAGCTCGACGGTGGCGCTGCCGTACTCCAGCTCGTAGGTTTCCTCGACCGTGGTGAACGGCAGCTTGCCTTTCTTGCGGATCGGCACGAAGCCGACATTGAGTTCGTAGGCGACCACCGCGCCGAGGATGAAGCCGCGCGCGTCCAGACCCGCGACCACGTCGGGGCGCAGCTCGGGGTCCATGTAGCGGTGCACAAACGCGTCGATCAGCACGCGGAAGACTTTCGGGTCCTGCAGCAGCGGCGTGATGTCGCGGAACTGCACGCCCGGCGCGGGCCAGTCGGGCACGGTGCGGATGTACTGCCGGAGGTAGTCGTTGATCGTGGTGTGGAGCATGGGAAAGCGGTATTCGGAGACAGGGCCGGGCGTGGCCCGGCGGCTGCAGGAGTGTAAACAGGCGAACGCCGAGGTCAAGATCGCTGACCCTGCGCCCATGCGCGGGATAAGGGCCGGGGCCGGGATGACCCCACGCGCGCCTGCCGCTGCCGGCGCATTGATCGCAGGCCCTAAAATCCGCATATGAAATCTGCAGCAGCTTCCACGCGCCCCTTTGACGGCTCCCAGGCCTTGCAACTCGCGCGTGACACCCTCGGCATCGAGGCCCAGGCCCTTCTGGCCCTTTCCGACCGCCTGTCTCCCGTGTTCGCGCAGGTCGTCGAGCGCGTGCTCGACATCCGTGGCCGGGTGGTGGTCATGGGCATGGGCAAAAGCGGCCATGTGGGCCGCAAGATCGCCGCGACGCTGGCCTCCACCGGCACGCCGTCGTTCTTCGTGCATCCGGGCGAAGCCAGCCATGGCGACCTGGGCATGGTCACCGAAAATGACCTGGTGCTGGCGCTGTCCAACAGCGGCGAGAGCGATGAAATCGCGGCCCTGCTGCCCGCGCTGCGGCGCCAGGGCGTGCCCGTCGTCGGCATGACCGGCAACCCGCGCTCCACGCTGGCCCGCCATGCCGACTGGGTGCTCGACACCTATGTGGAGCGCGAGGCCTGCCCGCTGAACCTCGCGCCCACGGCCAGCACCACGGCCCAGCTGGCGCTGGGCGACGCGCTGGCCGTGGCGCTGCTCGATGCGCGCGGCTTCAAGACCGAGGATTTCGCGCGCTCCCATCCCGGCGGCGCGCTGGGCCGCAAGCTGCTGACCCATGTCGGCGACGTGATGCGTTCGGGCGCGGATGTGCCGCGCGCAT
>NZ_QXMN01000054.1:0-35995 GCF_003581445.1 Acidovorax cavernicola
AGCCCGGCGTGCGCGCGGGCATGAAGCGCAGGTAGTCGGCCTGCTCGCCCATCTGCGTGATGAGCGCGATGCCGACCGTGAGCGCAGCACCGAACAGGTGCAAATTGAAACCCTGCGCACCGGACTTCGCCCCGCCGTAGTGCGTGATGTCCGCGAACGCACCAGGATCGCGCACGAGCACAAAGACGAAGGGCACCACCAGCATCAGCAGCCACAGCGGCTGCGTCCACAGCTGCAGGCGGCTGATCACCGACACCCCGTGCGTGACCAGCGGAATCACCACCAGCGCGCACACCAGGTAGCCCCACACCGGCGGAATGCCCAGCGCCAGTTCGAGCGCATAGGCCATCACCGCTGCCTCGAGCGCGAAGAAGATGAAGGTGAAGCTCGCGTAGATCAGCGAGGTGAGCGTGGAGCCGATGTAGCCGAAGCCCGCGCCGCGCGTGAGCAGGTCCATGTCGACGCCGTAGCGCGCCGCGTACACGCTGATCGGCAGCCCCGCCAGGAAGATGATGAGCCCGGTCACGAGGATCGCCCAGAAGGCGTTGGCGAAGCCGTACTGCACCAGCAGCGTGGCACCGACCGCCTCCAGCACCAGGAACGAGGCCGCCCCGAAGGCCGTGTTGGCCACCCGCCATTCGGACCATTTGCGAAAGCGCTGCGGCGTGTAGCGCAGGGCGTAGTCTTCGAGCGTTTCGCTCGCGACCCAGCTGTTGTAGTCGCGCCGCACCTTGACGATGCGCTGGGGCGCGTCGTCGGAAAGGAGGGGTGCGTCGGCCGTGTTCACACCTTTTCGGTGCAGCTTCCGTGCCACCGGGTACGGCATTTGGCGAACAGGGCACGACTGTTGCAAAGAGACAGGCTTGCCCATAATCACCGACCTCCCTTTCTCCCGCCACCCGACGAAGCCGCCGCCATGGAACTGACCCCGCGCGAAAAAGACAAGCTGCTGATCTTCACGGCAGCGCTGCTGGCCGAACGCCGCAAGGCGCGGGGGCTCAGGCTGAACTACCCGGAAGCCGTCGCGCTGATCACCGCCGCCGTGATGGAAGGCGCCCGCGACGGCAAGAGCGTCGCCGAGCTGATGAGCGAGGGCCGCACCGTGCTCACCCGCGCCGACGTGATGGACGGCATCGCCGAGATGATCCCCGACATCCAGGTCGAAGCCAGCTTTCCCGACGGCACCAAGCTCGTGACCGTCCACCAGCCGATCGTCTGAACCTCGCCCCCAAGAAGAAAGACTCCTCATGCGTTTTGCCAAGACCTCCGCCCTGCTCGCCACCCTCCTGCTGCCGCTGGCCGCCAGCGCCCACACCGGCGTCGACGGTGGCGTGCACCACGGCTTCGTCACGGGTTTCATGCACCCGCTGACCGGCGCCGATCACCTCGCGGCGATGGTCGCGGTCGGCCTGTGGAGCGCCCTCGTCGCGCGCCGCGCCTGGCCCGACCTGCTGTGGGCGCCGCTGGCCTTCGCGGGCATGCTGCTCGCGGGCGCGCTGGTCGGGCTGGCCGGCCTGCAGCTGCCGGCGGTCGAGCCGATGATCGCCGCCTCGCTGTTGGTGCTGGGCCTGCTGGTCGCCACGCGCGTGCACCTGCCGGCCGGCATCGCCGTGGCGGTCGTGGGCCTCTTTGCCGTCTTCCACGGCGTGGCGCACGGCCACGAACTCGCGGGCGAGCACGGCGCCGCCCTCACGCTGGCCGGCATGGTCAGCGCCACGCTGCTGCTGCACGCCGCCGGAATCGCGCTGGGCTGGGCGCTGCGCCATGCCAACGTCTGGCTGCCACGCCTTGCAGGCGCCGCTGTCGTCGGCCTCGGTGCCACGCTGCTGGCCCAGGCGATCTGAGGCGAGGCGCCCATGACGCCCGGCGAACTCCTCATCGACGACGGCGAGCACACGCTCAACCCCGGCCGCCGCGCGCTCACGCTGGTCGTGCGCAACACGGCCGACCGGCCGATCCAGGTCGGCTCGCACTACCACTTCGCCGAGACCAACGGCGCGCTCGACTTCGACCGCGACGCCGCGCGCGGCATGCGCCTGAACATCGCTTCGGGCGCCGCGGTGCGCTTCGAGCCGGGCCAGCAGCGCACGGTCGAGCTGGTCGACTTTTCCGGCGATCGCATCGTCTACGGCTTTCGCGGCCTCATCCAAGGGAAGCTCTGACACATGGCCACCATCGGGCGACGCGCCTATGCGGAAATCTTCGGCCCCACCGTGGGCGACCGGGTTCGCCTGGCTGACACCGAACTGCTGATCGAGGTCGAGGCCGACTACACGCTGCGTGCCGGCGGCTACGGCGAAGAGGTGAAGTTCGGCGGCGGCAAGACCATCCGCGACGGCATGGCGCAATCGCAGCGCACGCGCGCCCAAGGGGCGGTGGACACCGTGATGACCAACGCGTTGATCCTCGACCACTGGGGCATCGTGAAGGCTGACATCGGCCTGAAGGACGGCCGCATCGCCGCCATCGGCAAGGCCGGCAACCCCGACGTGCAACCGGGCGTGGACATCGTCATCGGCCCGGGCACCGAGATCATCAGCTGCGAAGGCACCATCGTCACCGCAGGCGGCATCGACAGCCACATCCACTTCATCTGCCCGCAGCAGATCGAGGAGGCGCTGTCCTCCGGCGTGACCACCATGCTCGGCGGCGGCACCGGCCCGGCCACCGGCACCTTCGCGACCACCGCCACGCCCGGCCCCTGGCACATCGAACGCATGCTGCAGGCGGCCGATGCCTTCCCGATGAACCTGGGCTTTCTCGGCAAGGGCAATGCAAGCCTGCCCGGTGCACTGCACGAGCAGATCGAGGCCGGCGTCATGGGCCTGAAGCTGCATGAAGACTGGGGCACCACGCCCTCGGCCATCAGCAACTGCATGGACGTGGCCGATGCCACCGACACGCAGGTGGCCATCCACAGCGACACGCTCAACGAATCGGGCTTCGTCGAGAACACCATCGCCGCCGTGGGCGGACGCGCCATCTGCGCCTTCCACACCGAGGGCGCGGGCGGCGGCCATGCGCCCGACATCCTGCGCGTGGTGGGCGAGGCGAACTTCCTGCCCTCGTCGACCAACCCGACGATGCCCTACACGGTGAACACGCTCGACGAGCACGTCGACATGCTCATGGTGTGCCACCACCTCGATGCCGGCATCGCCGAGGACCTGGCCTTTGCCGAGTCGCGCATCCGCAAGGAGACCATTGCCGCCGAAGACGTGCTGCACGACCTGGGCGCGATCAGCATGTTCAGCTCCGACAGCCAGGCCATGGGCCGCGTCGGCGAGGTCGTCATCCGCACCTGGCAGACCGCGCACAAGATGAAGCAGCAGCGCGGCGCGCTGCCCGAAGACAGCGAGCGCAACGACAACTTCCGCGCCCGGCGCTACATCGCCAAGTACACGATCAACCCGGCCATCGCGCACGGCATCGCGCACGAGGTGGGCTCGATTGAAGTCGGCAAGTGGGCCGACCTCGTGGTCTGGAAGCCGGCCTTCTTCGGCGTGAAGCCCTTCACCATCCTCAAGGGCGGCACCATCGCGATGGCCGCGATGGGCGACCCCAGCGCGTCGATCCCCACGCCGCAGCCGGTGCACTTCCGGCCGATGTTCGGCGCCTACGGCGGCTCGCTCGCGAAGAGCTCGCTGACCTTCGTCTCACAGGCCGGACTGGCCGCGGGCATCAAGGAACGCTACGGTTTGGCCAAGCACTTGAGCGCGGTGAAGAACATCCGCAACGTGCGCAAGCAGGACCTGATCCACAACGGCTACACGCCGAAGATGGAGATCGACGCGCAGACCTACGCGGTGCGCGCGGACGGCCACCTGCTGACCTGCGAGCCGGCGAAGGTGCTGCCGATGGCGCAGCGCTACTTCCTGTTCTGAAGGCTCAATCGGCTGGATGCCGCTGGTGCCAGTCGGTCGCCCGCTGGAACGCCCAGCCCGCGCGCACCAGCAGGTCTTCACCGAAGTGCGGGGCCACGAACTGGAAGGCCACCGGCACGCCAGCGTCGGTGGCGCCGCCCGGCAGCGTGAGCGTGGGGCTGCCCGTGAGGTCGAACGGGCAGGTGTAGCGCAGCATGCCTGCCAGCAGTTCCGGGTCCACGCCGAGTTGGCTGGCCCGCTCCAGCGTCGGCGCCGCGAAGGGAATGGCCGGAATCAGCAGCAGGTCGATCTGCCCGAAGAACGCACGCACGCGGCCCGTGAAATCGGCGCGACGCAGCAATAGCTTCTGGTAGTCGGTGGCGCTCTGCGAAAGCCCGAGGTCGATCAGCCCCGACAGGCCCGGCCCATACTCGGCCCGACGCGACGGGTACGTGGCCTCGTGCGCCACGGCGGTCTCGACCGCGCACAGCGGCGACCAGTCGATGATGGCCTGCGTCGTATCGGGAAACACCACCTCGCGCACCTCGGCGCCCAGCGATTCGACCGTGCGGATCGCCGCTGCCAGCGTGGCGCGCGTCGGGGCATCCACGCGATCCAGCGTCCAGCCGGGATCGATGCCGACGCGCAGGCCGGCCAGGCCGCGCGTCATCGTCGCGAGGTAGTCGGGCACCGGCAACGTGCTCGCCGTGGGGTCGTGCGGGTCGGCGCCGGCGATGGCCGCCAGCATCGCGCCCGCGTCGGCGGCGCTGCGTGTCATCGGGCCGATGTGATCAAGCGAGGCCGCGAGCTCGAAGGCGCCGTGGCGGCTGACACGGCCCCACGTCGGCTTCAGACCCGTGATGCCGTTGGCCGCCGACGGAAAGCGGATCGATCCGCCCGTGTCGGTGCCCAGCGCGCCGAAGCACAGGCCTGCAGCCGTGGCCACACCCGAGCCGCTGGACGACACGCCGGGCCACAACGTCGCATCCCACGGATTGACCGGCGACGCGATCTGCGGATGGTGGTCGGCAAAAGCGCCTTCGGTCTGCTGCAGCTTGCCCAGGATCACGGCGCCGGCCTCGCGCAGGCGGCGCACCACGGTCGCGTCCTCGGCGGGCCGGTGGTCGCGCAGGATCGTCATGCCGTGCGCGCTCGGCACACCCTCGGTCCACAGCAGATCCTTCACCGCCAGCGGCACGCCGTGCAGCGGCCCGCGCGCGCGGCCGGCGGCGATCTCCTGGTCGGAGCGGCGCGCGTCGTCGAGCGCCTGCTTGTCCATGCGCGTCGCGTAGCTGCGCAGCCGGCCGTCGACGGCGTCGATGCGCGCGAGCATCGCGCGCGTGACCTCTTCCGACGAGCGCTCGCGCGACTGGATCTGCCGGCCGACGTCCAGCAGTTCGAGATGATGCAATTCCTTGTCCGCCATGACTGACTCCCGGGGCGCCGCGCGCCCGCATGTGTAGGTTGAGAAAGAAGAAGACCCAAAGAAAAGCGGCAAGAGCTGCCACCCCGGGCGAACCTTATCGGCGCGGGGCGGCCCGCGCTGGTCTCTTCCGGACATGCACTTGTGCTGGGGCGGACACCCCGCGCATGGCGCTCAGCGCGTCTTCAGCAGCGTGTGCGGCGCGCAGCCGTAGGCCTTGCGGAAGGCACGGCTGAAGTGGGACAGGTCGGAAAACCCGTGCTGGAACGCGACGTCCGTCACGCTGTGCGCACGCCCGCCCACCAGCGCCTCGCGGCTGGCCTCAAGCCGTGCCTGCCAGACCGCGCCCATCGCCGTCTCGCCCTGGCGTGCGAACGCCCGTGCCACGGTGCGCGCCGAGACGTGGTGCGCCTGCGCCAGTGTGTCGAGCGAGAGCGCCGGGTCTTCCAGGTGACGTTCGATGTATGCCTTCATGCGCGCGTACAAGCCCTGCTCGGCGCCGGCGTCGCCAGCCGCGTCCTGCTGCAGTTCGAGCGTCACGGCCAGCAGGTCGATGAGCGCGCCACCGAAGCGTTCGGCGGCAGCGGAGTGCGGCTGCGCAAAGGCTGGGTTCGCCGTCTCGTGCAGCATCGCGTGCAGCGGCGCCGCGCCAGGACTGTCCGCCGTGATGGGGCGTGCGGTGAAGTCCTCGGCCTTCGCGAAGCGCCGCAGCAGCAGCCGGCGCGGCATGCGCGCCAGGTAGACCGAGCGCGCGTCCATCGTGCATTCGAACGGCCGGCCGGCGTCGTACAGCAGCATGTCGCCACTGCGCAGCCGCCCCTGCCGCCCGCCCTGCACGAAGGCGCCCTCGCCGTCCTGCAGGAAAGCCAGCCACAGGTCGTCCAGCGGGTGCTGGCGCAGATGGTGCGCGTCGCGCGACCAGTAGTGCAACGGCGCCGACATGCGGTTGACGCTGACCGAGCCCACGTCCCGCACGTCGAGCCGCCCTTCGAACGGCTCCGCCGTCATCGCACGGCTGGCTGCGGGAATGCAGTGGCGGCACACGACGTCGTGCCAATAGTCGAAACGCAACGCGGTGGCGACGTCGGTCGTCAGGTAGGCCAGGCTGTTCATGCGCGTGATGCTGGGGCCGATGGGGCGCGCAGGCAAGTCCTTGCGGGGCCCGGTATTTGCTACAGGAGGAAGAACCCTTACTGCACTGCAATGATCACGCCACTCCTCACCCGGGCTACGGGCGCCGCCTCAGCCGCCACGTGGCGCCAGATGCTCGCGAATCCACCCTGCGAGCGCGTCTTCGTCCAAGCCCCCTTCGGCGAGCTTCAGCGTGATAAGCACGCAGTCGTGGTCGGACGCAAGCAGCTCGAAGCCGTTGAGATCGAGGAACACTTCCATCGCGACGAAAGCGGTTCGCTTGTTGCCGTCCGTGAAGGGGTGGTTGCGCGCGATGCCGTAGGCGTAGGCTGCGGCGAGCGTGGCCGCGTCGGGCGATTCGTACAGCGCCCGGTTCTGCGGCCGGCCCATGGCCGAGGCCAGCAGCCCCTCATCGCGCACGCCGGCCGGACCGCCATGCTCGGCCAGCTGCTCCTCATGCACGGCATGGATCAACTGAAGGCTGAGCCAGACCCAGGCCTGGTTGGCCGCGCTCATTTCGCCAACTCGCGCAGCACGTTGCGCCGCTTCTTCATGACGCGGCGCGCCGCTTCCATCTGGCGCTCGAAGGCATCGTCGTACGGCGTCAGCGTGAAACCGCCGCCGGCGGCCTGCGTGAGGTACACCGTGTCGCCCTTGCCGACATTCATGCTCGCCAGCACTTCCTTGGGCAGGATGACGCCGACCGAATTGCCGATCTGGGTCAGTTTGAGTGCGGACATGACGGGCTCCCTTGGGCGAAAGTTATAACAGGCGTTATATTATTCCGCCTCATCTGGAGTCGCAACCCGCCATGCTCACCGCCAACAAACTCATGCCCCAGGGCCGCGGCCTCGCGCCCGTGCTGCTCAAGCGTGCCGCCACCATCGAACTCGACTGGGACGTGCGCCAGAAAAGCCGTTTCGACGCCACCGACTCGCAGGGCCGGCAGATCGGCATCTTCCTGCCGCGCGGCACTGCCGTGCGCGGCGGCGACGTGCTGGTTGCGGAAGACGGCTCGCTGGTGCGCGTGATCGCGGCGCCGCAGCCCGTGCTGCGCATCACGCACTGCACGGCCCACGGCACGCCCTTCGACCTGACGCGTGCGGCCTACCACCTGGGCAACCGGCATGTGCCGATCGAGCTGAAGCCCGATCACCTGAAGATCGAGCCCGACCATGTGCTGGCCGACATGCTGCGTTCGATGCACCTGATCGTCGTTGCGGTCGAGGAAGCCTTCGAGCCCGAAGGCGGCGCGTACGGCGCGCAAGGGCATTCGCACGGCGGCCATGGCCACAGTCACGACCATCATGGCCATGACCACGGGCATTCCCACGGCAGCGGCCCGAAGCCGCTCGTCCTCGCGCCTGAATTGCTCGATGACGGCCACGGCCACGGTCACTCGCACTGAAATGACCGACCGCCCTTCCCGTGCACTGGGCATCGGGTGCTTCCCGCAGCGAAATAAAGGAGGAGGGGCGAAGCCCCGGGGGACATTCGCGCAGGGAAGTACCCGGCGTCCTGTGCACGCGCCCTGAACACCAGCGCAAAAAGATGCCGCCCCCGCACAGCCTCCTCCAGCTCATCTGGCTCGCCTCCCCCGCCCTGCCGGTCGGCGGCTTCTCGTACTCCGAAGGCATCGAGGCCGCCGTCGAATGGACCGGCCTCGACTCCGAGGCCAACGCTGCCGAATGGCTCTCCGACC
This sequence comes from Acidovorax cavernicola, assembly GCF_003581445.1. Lineage (NCBI taxonomy): Bacteria > Pseudomonadati > Pseudomonadota > Betaproteobacteria > Burkholderiales > Comamonadaceae > Acidovorax > Acidovorax cavernicola. The sequence goes on from NZ_QXMN01000054.1 coordinate 8,120, forward strand.
AGCTGCACCTGAGCTTCGCGCGAGGCGACCTCGCCCTCGCAGCCCAGGCCATCACCGCCTGGCGCGCAGGCGACGCACAGCGCATCCGCACCCTCAACGACTGGGTGCTGCACACGCGCGAATCCGCCGAGTTCCTCCTGCAGACCGAGCAGATGGGCCGCTCCTTCGTCGAGTGGCTGAAGCTGCACCACGCCGACACGGCCGAAGTCTTCGCCGGCCTGCCCGCGACCTACCCCGTGGCCTTCGCGTTCGCGGCCAGCCGCACCGGGGCCTCGGTGCACGACGGCTGCCTGGCCTTCGCCTTCGGCTGGGCCGAGAACATGGTCGCCGCCGCCGTCAAGGCCGTGCCGCTGGGACAGAGTGCAGGCCAGCGCATCCTCGCGCGGCTGGCGAACGAAATCCCTGCCGCCGTCGATCGGGCGATGCAACTGACAGACGACGAACGCCAGGCCTTCGCGCCCCTGCTGGCGGTGTTGTCGGCCCGCCATGAAACACAATATTCCCGCCTCTTCCGAAGCTGACCGAACCGGACCCTTCCGCCCATGACCTCCGCCCTGCACCACATCCCGAACCGCACCAAGAAGCTCCCGCCGCTGCGCGTGGGCATCGGCGGCCCCGTCGGCTCGGGCAAGACCACCTTGCTCGAAATGCTCTGCAAGGCGATGCGCGACAAGTACGACCTCGTCGCCATCACCAACGACATCTACACCAAGGAAGACCAGCGCCTGCTCACCGTGGCCGGCGCGCTGCCGGCCGAGCGCATCATGGGCGTGGAAACCGGCGGCTGCCCGCACACCGCGATCCGCGAAGACGCTTCGATCAACCTCGAGGCCATCGACCGCATGCTCGAAGACTTTCCCGACGCCGACGTGGTGTTCGTCGAGTCGGGCGGCGACAACCTCGCGGCCACCTTCAGCCCCGAGCTGTCGGACCTCACGATCTACGTGATCGACGTGGCGGCCGGCGAAAAAATCCCGCGCAAGGGCGGGCCCGGCATCACCAAGAGCGACCTGTTCGTCATCAACAAGACCGACCTCGCGCCCTATGTCGGCGCGAACCTCGACGTGATGGAACAGGACACCCAGCGCATGCGCCGCCAGCGCCCCTACGTGATGACCAACCTCAAGACGCTCACGGGCGTGGACGAGGTCATCGCCTTCATCGAGGAACGCGGCATGCTCGTGGCTTAGGCTCGCCCCCAGGCTCCGCGCACTTCGTGTCGCTTCTCCTTCCCCCTACCGGGGGCGACACCTGCAGCCCGGCAAAGCCGGTTCTGCGGTGTCTCACGACCGGACCGTTCGGGCTCAGGCCGGCTGCATCTGCCCGAACTTCCCGCTGCCGAAGTCCTTCATCGCCTGCACGATCTCGTCGCGCGTGTTCATCACGAACGGGCCGTGGCCGACGATGGGTTCGTCGATCGGCTCGCCGCTGAGCAGCAGCACCACCGCGTCGTTGTTGGCGTCCAGCGTCAGCGCATCGCCCGCGCGGTCGAGCAACACCATCTGCGCATCGCGCGCCACCTCTTCGCCGTTCACCTGCACCGTGCCGCGCAGCACCACGATGGCGGTGGCATGGCCTTCGGGCACCGGCAGCGTCACGCTCGCGCCCTTGTTCAGGCGCACGTCCCACACGTCGATCGGCGTGAAGGTGCGCGCCGGCCCCCGGTTGCCGAGGTAGTCGCCCGCGATCACGCGCACGCTGCCCGCGCCCTCGGGCAGCGGCACCGACGGAATCTGCGCATCGACGATGGCCTGGTAGCCCGGCGTGGCCATCTTGTCCTTCGCAGGCAGGTTGACCCACAACTGCACCATCTCCAGCTCGCCGCCGTCGCGCGTGAACGCTTCGGAATGGAACTCCTCGTGCAGGATGCCCGCGCCCGCGGTCATCCATTGCACGTCGCCGGGGCCGATGGTGCCGCCCTGCCCCGTCGAGTCGCGGTGCGAGACCTCGCCCTTGTAGACGATGGTCACGGTCTCGAAGCCGCGGTGCGGGTGCTGGCCCACGCCGCGCGGCCGTGCGGTCGGCGTGAACTGGGCGGGACCGGCGTAGTCCAGCAGCAGGAAGGGGCTGGCGTGGCGGCCCAGCGTGTCGTAGCTGAACAGCGAGCGCACAGGAAAGCCGTCGCCGACCCAGTGCGGGCGCGGGGCGCTGTAGGTGCCGAGGATCTTCTTCATGGGGTCTTTCCTTTCCATCTGGCGGCTCGCCCGATGCGGGAGAGCCATGGATCAAGGATGGGGCCGCAACGATGCTTTGAGTAGATGCCAGAATTCGGCCTCATCGTTCCATCTGGCGAACGATCAACCGCACGGAGGGCCTCCAGCCATGCGCGACCTGAACGATCTCTACTACTACGCCCAGGTGGTCGACCACGGCGGCTTCGCCCCGGCCGGCCGCGCGCTCAGCGTGCCCAAGTCGAGCCTGAGCCGGCGCATCGCGCTGCTCGAAGAGCGGCTGGGCGTGCGCCTCATCCAGCGCTCCACGCGCCGCTTCAGCGTCACCGACATCGGGCGCCAGTACTACGAGCATTGCGTGGCCATGCTGGTCGAGGCCGATGCCGCCCAGGAGGCCATCGACCGCCTGCAGGCCGACCCGCAGGGGCTGGTGCGGCTGTCGTGCCCGCCGGCGCTGGTGTACTACCAGGTGGCCGAGATGATCGCGAAGTTCATGACCGAGTGCCCGCGCGTCACGGTGCAGCTGGAGAGCACCAACCGCCGCGTCGACGTGATCCGCGAGGGCTTCGACCTCGCGCTGCGCGTGCGCTTTCCGCCGCTGGAAGACACCGACCTCGTGATGAAGGTGCTGGGCCACAGCACGCAGCGGCTGGTCGCCCACCCGCGCCTGCTCGAAGGCCTGACGGCGCCGGCCAGCCCCGCCGACATCGGCCTGCTGCCCAGCCTCGACCTCGGGCCGCCCCAACCGCACCACACCTGGTCGCTCGAAGGTCCCGACGGCGCGAGCGCCGAGGTGCGCCACCAGCCCCGGCTGGTGACCGACGACATGGCCGCGCTGCGGCACGCCGCCCTGCAGGGCGTGGGCGTGGCCAAGATGCCGACGATGATGGTGCGCGACGACCTGCAGGCTGGCCGCCTGGTCGACGCCCTGCCGCACTGGGCGCCGCGCAGCGGCATCGTGCATGCGGTGTTCCCGTCACGCCGCGGCCTGCTGCCGTCGGTGCGCAAGCTGGTCGACTTCCTGGCGGTGGAATACGAAGCGCTTGAAGCGCTGGAGCGCCCCGAAACACTGACGCTGCCGCCGGCGTCGGGGCCGACACCGACGTCAGTCGGCTGACCCTGCAAGCGCCGGCTCGTACAGCGGCAGGCGCAGCGTCAGACCCAGCACGCCGCCGTCGTCCGGCGCCGAATAGATGCGCCCGCCGTGTCGCCCTGCGATGCACTCGCACATGCGCGCACTGGCCTGCGAGGCGGCATCGATCGCATCGAAGAAACGCGCCAGCGGCGGCCGTTCGCCTTCTGCGTCGGGGTCGCGCCAATGAATGACCGCCTGCGTGCCTTCGACACGCGCAAGCACCTGCAGCGTCGCGCCCGCCGCCATCACGCGCGCGGCATGCGCGGCCACCTTGGCCAGCAGCTCGCGCAGCTCCGACGGAATGCCGAAGACGGGCACTGCCTCCTCGGGCAGATCGACATCGAGACGCAGCGCCGTGGCATCGCCAGGCTCGGCACCGAGCAAGGGCCGCAGGTCCTGCACCCGGCTGTCCGCCAGTTGCTGGTGCAGTTCGGTGCGCGCCTGCCGGGCCAGGCCACGGGCGTGCGCGGCCGCACGGGCATTGGCGACGAACAGCGTCGCCATCAGCGCCAGCACACCGGCCAGCCCGAGGCCGATGACCGTGGCAATGATCAAACCGAGGTGATTGCCATACATCGTCGACGGCGCCTCAGCGCGGTTCGGGGAAGGCCGGCCGCACGCAGCCGGGCCGTGCTTCGCATCGCGGCGGTGGTGGCGGCCCCTCGCCGCGAAACCCCGGCGGTGGCCCGGGCGGAAAAAGGGGCGGCGGCAGCACGATGCAGCCCGACAGGCCGAGCGCTGCCAGCACGCCTGCAAGGTGGTGAATTCGGATCATGTGAATCAACAGTGCGTGGCTTGTTCGATGGCATGAACCGTTCGCGTGCACCGGCGCTGCCGCCGCACGCGAACGGGGCCAATCAGAACGCGTGGCGGATGCCGAAGTCGTAGCCGGTCGACGAACGCGGCAGGCCCGTGTAGGTCGTGCCCGCGCTGCCGTAGCCCGTGGTGGCGGCAGCCGAGAGGCCGCCCGTGTAGTTCGCGTCGTTGCGGTTGTTCACGCGCGCGACCGTGGCATACAGCGCGGTGCGCTTGGACAGGTTGTGCACGTAGCCGATGGCCAGCTTCTGTGCGCGCGGGTCTTCGCCCGTCACGCCGGCCGCGCCTTCGTTGTAGCGAACCACCGAGTACGAAGCGCGGATCAGGCCCGAGCCCACCGGCACGGTCGCGCCGATCAGGTAGCCGTTGTAGCTGTCGTGCGTGTTGGTCAGCGCCGTGTCGAACTTGTTCTTCACGTTCGACAGCTCGCCGAACAGCTTCACCGGACCGAAGTCGTACGACGCGCCCAGGTTGATGGTCTGCACCTTCCGTTCCAGCGTGGTGGTGTCGACCGCGACGCTCTGGCCCATGGCCAGCGCCACATCCAGCGGCCCGTTGGCGTAGCCGAAGCGGCCACCGACGTAGCGGCCTGCCGTGCTGCTGCTGGCCGCCGTTGTCGAGGTCGCGTCGGTGCTGGCGTTCTCGTGCAGGCTGTATTGGAGCTGGCCGTAGAAGCCGCCCAGGTTCGGCGGCAGGAAGTAGCCGATCGCGTTGCTGGCGCGCGCGTAGTTGGCATTGTTGATGCCGGTGCCGCCGCTGACGGTGCTGATCACGTTGGTGCCCGATCCATTGGTGCCGAACGGGTCGAACACGGTGTCGTTCCAGAACGTGGCGGTGTAGTCGCGGCCCAGGCGCAGTTCACCGAAGCCGCCCGACAGGCTCACGGTGGAGCGACGGCTGAAGGTCGAGATGCCGGTGGCGCCATCGTCGTTGGTGATGGGCGCTTCGAGCCAGAAGCTCGCCGCCAGGCCGCCGCCGAGGTCTTCGGTGCCGCGAAAGCCGATCCGGCTGGAGTTGTAGCCAGAGTTGCTCAGGCTGGTCTTGCTTTGCTTGACCGACGCGCCGGTGACCGCGTCGCGCGAGGTGCTCGACTGGTAGGTCACACCGGCATCGACGACGCCGAACAAGGTGACGGACGATTGGGCAGAAGCCAGGCCGGTGACGGCCAGCGCGGCGAGTGCCGTGAGGGATTTCTTCATTCAGGTTTCTCCGGGGTTTGCAGCTGCTCTTCATCGAGCCGCTGACCGGATGGTCCTTTTCAAAATTGGAGGAATCTGGTGCACACCACCACACGACCGTCGAGTGTTGTTTTGCACTCACGCCGGCAAGCGTCCGGCAGGCGGTGCGGGGCGGGCGACCCCACTGTGCCGGCCGCTTCGCGGCTGCCCTGCGGTGCTCGCGTTTCGCGGGGTCTCGCAGAACTCGCTTCGCTCAAACAGCTGCGAGCCCTGATCCGCGAAACGCTGTGCGCCTCGGCGGCACAGAGGGGCCGCCCGCGCCGCACCGCCTGCCGGACGCGTTCTCATCACCGCCAGAGCGCACGTACCAAAAGTCTCCCAAAAGCCCGGCAATGCTCAGGCTTCCGAAGGAGTCACCACATGACCATTGCTCTGCAGCAAAGCGCGGTCGCCGCGTCGCTCGGTGTGCAGCAACTCGCCACCGCATTCAGCCCTGCCTTTTCCCACCTGCGCATTCTTCGCAACCTCATCATCCCGATGCCTTCCGGCTGCGCCGTGCCCACCGCGCGCATCGACGCCGTGATCGTGTGCGAGACCGGCGTGTACCTGTTCGAGATCAAGGCCTGGCGCAACGCGTTCGTCTATCGCAAGAAATCCGACGAGGCACCGCCGCGCTGGTTCCTGCGGCTGCATGGCTGCACGCGGGCGCGTGAAGTGAAAGACCCCGCCTGGCAAGGCGGCCGCAAGACCACGCAGCTGCGCAGCCTGCTGCCCGACGACCTGCGCCTGCAGTACTTCGTGCTGCTGCCTTGCGAAGGCGTGGAGCTGGAAGGCGTGATGCCCGCCGCCGTCATCACGCAGCAGGACCTGCCCTACATCGCGCGCCTGGTGCGCAACAACGGCCGCACCGCGCGCACCTACCCGCTGCTCGATGCGCACGCCGTCGATCGCACCGTGCAACGCCTGCTCGACATCCAGGGCGACCTGTCGCTGGAGACGCATGCGCAGAACTGCCGCGCACGCACCGAGCGGCCGGCGATGTCGGTGTCCTGGCCCGCCGTCAACGCCATGGGCCTGCAGTAACGACTGCTCACCACTCGGCCCCGCGGGTGGGAGGGCGTCCCACATTCCTCCGACATTGGCGAAGACCATGCGGCGATGATCCCTCCCAAGTCTTTCGCAGCCCTTGCCGCGCTGTGCCTCGCGATGGCGGCCTGCCCCGCACGGGCCGCCGACCCGTTCACCGTGCAGGACATCCGCCTCGAAGGCCTGCAGCGCGTCGAGCCCGGCACCGTGTTCGCAACCCTCGGCCTCAAGGCCGGCGACACCTACAGCAACGAGCGCGGCAGCGCCGCCATCCGCGCGCTGTTCGACCTCGGCCTCTTCAAGGACGTGCGCATCGACATCAACGGCCAGGTGCTCGTTGTCATCGTCGAGGAGCGCCCCACCGTCGCCGATGTCGACTTCGCCGGCACCAAGGAATTCGACAAGGCCGCGTTGCAGAAGGCGCTGCGCGATATCGGCCTGGCCGAAGGCCGCCCTTTCGACAAGGCACTGGCCGACCGCGCCGAGCAGGAACTCAAGCGCCAGTACATCGGCCGCAGCCTCTACAACGCACAGGTCGTCACCACCGTCACGCCGCTGGAGCGCAACCGCGTCAACCTCACGTTCAGCGTGACCGAAGGCGAGCCCGCGCGCATCACGCGCGTGCGCGTGGTCGGCCAGCAGGCCTTCGACGAACGCACCCTGCTCGACCTGTTCGACCAGGACAGCGGCGGCTGGCTGGCCTGGTACACCAAGTCGAACCAGTACGCGCGCAGCAAGTTCGACGCCGACCTGGAAACGCTGCGCTCGTTCTACCTGACGCGCGGCTACCTGGAGTTCCGCATCGAATCGACGCAGGTCGCGATCTCGCCCGACCGGCAGACGCTCGAGATCACCGTGAACATCAACGAAGGCGAGAAGTTCGCCGTGGCCGGCGTGAAGCTCGCGGGCAACTACCTGGGCCGCGAGGACGAGTTCAAGTCGCTCGTCACCGTGCGCCCCGGCGCGCCCTACAACGGCGAGGACGTGGCGGCCACCACCAAGGCCTTCGCCGACCACTTCGGTACCTTCGGCTACGCCTTCGCGCGCGTGAAGGCCGAGCCCGAGATCGACCGCGCCCAACGCCGCGTCGTGATGGTGCTCAACGCAGAGCCCGGACGCCGCGCCTATGTGCGGCGCCTGAACATCGGCGGCAACGCACGCACGCGCGACGAGGTCATCCGCCGCGAGTTCCGCCAGTACGAAGGCGCCTGGTACGACGGCACGAAGATCAAGCTCTCGCGCGACCGCGTCGACCGCCTCGGCTTCTTCACCGACGTGAACGTCGAGACCGCCGAAGTGCCCGGCAGCAATGACCAGGTCGACCTGAACGTCACCGTGGCCGAGAAGCCCACCGGCTCGCTGCAGCTCGGCGCGGGCTACTCGTCGACCGACAAGGTCTCGCTGAGCTTCGGCATCACGCAGGAGAACGTGTTCGGCTCGGGCAACTACCTGGGGTTGCAGGTCAACACCAGTTCGTACAACCGCTCGGTGTCGCTCACGGCCACCGACCCGTACTTCACGGCGGGCGGCATCTCGCGCACCTTCAACCTCTTTCACACCACCACGCGCCCCTACTACGAGGCCGACGGCAACTACAAGCTCGCCAGCGACGGCGGCTCCGTGCGCTTCGGGCTGCCGGTGGACGAACTGGACACGGTGTACCTGGGCATCGGCGTGGAGCGCTATGCGTTCACGCCCGGCACCAACGGCTCGTACACGCTGGTCAACGGCTCGTACGTCTACACCGCCACGCCGCAGGCCTACCTCGACTACTTCCAGTGCACCGGCACCGCACCGAGCGTGGTGTGCGCGGGCCGCAACGTGGTGGGCATTCCGGCGACGGTGGGCTGGTCGCGCGACGACCGCGACAGCGCGCTGGTGCCCACGCGCGGGCGGCTGCAAAGCGCCAATCTCGAGCTGGGCGTGGGCAGCGAGCTGCGCTACCTGAAGACCAACTACCAATACCAGCAGTACGTGCCGCTCTCGAAGCAGTACACGCTTGCCTTCAACGGCCAGCTCGGCTATGCGAAGGCGCTGGGCAGCAGCAGCTTCCCGATCTTCAAGAACTTCTACGCGGGCGGGCTCGGCTCGATCCGCGGCTTCGAGCAGAACTCGCTGGGCCCGACCGACGCGGTCACCGGCGGTTCGCTCGGCGGCACGCGCAAGGCGATCTTCAACATGGAGCTGACCACGCCCTTCCCCGGCGCGGGCAACGACAAGTCGCTGCGCCTGTACACCTTCTTCGATGCGGGCAATGTGTTCGCCGAGCGCTCCGCCAGCATGACCGACGCGCAGTGGAAGGCGCAGAACCGCCTGCGCGCCTCGGCCGGGCTGGGCATCAGCTGGATCTCGCCGCTGGGCCCGCTGCGCCTGGCGTATGCCGTGCCGATCGTCTACCAGAAGGAGGACACGGCCAACGGCATCGCCGCCGACCGCACGCAGCGCTTCCAGTTCCAGATCGGTACGTCCTTCTGAACCGGCACGCCAGACCATGAGCCGCATCCTGCTGGTGGAAGACGGACGCGACATCGCATCGCTGCTGCTGGACCCGCTGCACCGCGCGGGCCACGAGGTCGAGCAACTCGGCGACGGCGCCGCCGCGCTCGACCGCATCCTGCATGCACCTCACGCGCCGCCTGCGCTCACCCTGCTCGACATTGTGCTGCCGCGTATCGACGGACTGCAGGTGATCGAACAGGTGCGTTCGCGCAGCGACCATCCGATCATCGTGCTGACGGCACGCGCGCACGAGGCCGACCGGCTGCGCGGGCTCGACCTGGGCGCCGACGACTATGTCTGCAAGCCCTTCTCGCCGCGCGAGGTGGTGGCGCGCGTGCACACGGTGCTGCGCCGGCATGCGCAACGCGACCTCAGCGTGGGCATGGCCTCTTCAGCCGTGGCCTTCGACAGCGCGATGGGCGAGGCCTGGCTGGAAGGCCGCGCGCTGGTGCTCACGCGCCGCGAGCTGCTGTTGCTGCGCGCGCTCTCGCGCGAACCGGGCCGGGTGTTCACGCGCGCGAAGCTGCTCGAAGTCGCCTTCTCCGAAGCGCTCGACGTGAACGAGCGCGCGGTCGACGGGCACATCAAGAACCTGCGGCGCAAGCTCGCGGCCGTGTCGCCCACACACGGCTGGATCCGCTCGGTCTACGGCGTGGGGTTCAGCTTCTCGGAGCGGCCGGCCTGAAGGCCGGCCGGGCCTTGCACGCGCCGTGTCCGCGTGGCGTGCGGCTTTCGTTGCCGCTGCTTTGCATGATCGGCGCCAGCGTCGCCAGGCGCGAATGGCGCACCTCGGCCTGCCGTGCTTCTGCGCAGGCGCCGCGCGCCGCGATGCCGATGCCCAGCGCCAGGCTGCAGAACGCCAGACAGCCCGCGCAGGTGTGCGCCAGCGCGCGCACCGCGGCCCGCGGCGTTGCGCGCCCATCACCGGGGACGACAGGCAGGAGCGACATGTGCAACAAGGCTCAGCCTTCCGTGCGCGGCGGCACGAGCGCGCGGATGCGGGCGACGCCTTCGGGCGTGCGCGGACGCATCGGCCTGAAGGCGCCGAAACCTCCCGCTGGCGCCGGCCCCGTGCCGGGCTGCGGCGGGCGTTCGGTCACCGGGCGCGCGGCGGGGTCGACCACCAGCGTGAGCAGTGCGACATAGCGCCGGCCTTCCTCGCGCACCGCGCCCAGCACCGTGTCGCCGGCCCGCAGCGCGATGCCGTCGGCGCTGTTGAGCGTGTCGCGCAGCCGCGCGCGCTGGTAGCTGGAGACCTGCGTGTAGAGGAACTCGCTCAGCGCATCGGGCAGGAAGAACTGCGTCGTGAGCACGGCGCGCCCCCGGTGGTGCACCTTGACGTGGATGTGGGTCGTGCGCCCCGCGTACCAGCCCGGGTAAAGCGTGGCGAACGCCACCTGCCCGTCGCGGTCGGTGCGCTGGCTGCCGCGCAGGAAGGTCTGGCCTTCGAAGCTGCGCGTGCGGTCGTCGCCCTGGCCGCCGAAGCCGGAGTAGCTGCCCTGCGCGTCGCAATGCCACAGGTCGGTGCGCAGGCCGCGCAGCGGCCGCCCGGTGGCATCGCGCACGCGCAGGCGGACATCGAGCGGCACGCCGTCGCGGCCTTCGCTCAGGTCGGTGCGGAAGTTCGCGAGGTCCAGGTAGTACGGCCCCTCGGTGGTCTGGGCGGTCAGCGGGAGCTTCTGCGGCGCGGCGGCCACCGCCGCTGGCGCGGACGCGGACAGGCCCGCCGCACCGATCGCGGCCAGCAGGCCCCGGCGCCCGATCGCTTCATTGGCCATGCACGGCCTCCCGCGTCTTCGCCGATGCCTGAACGCCGGAGGCCCGCGCCTCGGCCCAGACCACGAGCAGCGTCCACACATGCGCGACGACCCAGAACAGCGCTGCCAGCAGGAACAGCAGCAGGTCGGTGTCCGCGTCGGCCGGGGGCATCGCAGCCGGCGCCGCCTGCCCGGGCGGGGCCCAGGCGAGCGCGGCGACGGCCAGCGCGCGGAGGGCAAGGGTTGGGGGGAAGCGGTGCGTGTCCGGTGTCATGGCACGCATCGTGCGATCCGAATCGGGAGAAATGTGGGAGGGGCTCACCGGGAGCATGGAAAGGCGCCTCTCCCAGATTCCTCCCCAATCCCAAGCCATGATCGACGGCTTGCCTATGACGTCCCTGTCCCCGAAACGCATGCCGCAGAATGCGGCCATGCCTCCGCCGCCGAGCCCATGCCGCGCCTGACACTCTCCCGCAAGATCTTCCTGGCGCTGGCCGCCCTGCTGATCGTGCTGCTGCTCAGCTTCGTGGGCTTCTCGATCGTCGCGCTGCAGCGCGGCCTGGGCGCCTACGTGGCCGAGATCGAGATCCGTCGCATGGACTGGCTCTCGCAGCTCCTGCTGAAGCACTACGTCGCCAACGGCGACTGGAAGAAGCTGCAGGACAACGAGGACGCCTGGCACCGCCTGCAGATGGGCCAGATGGCGCTGGTCGTCGATGGCGCCACCACACCCGACGAGCGCCGGCTGCCGCCCTGGTACGAGCGCCGCGCACCGGACAACGGGTCTGCGCCGCCAGAGCTGCCGCCTGCAGCCTCCCCGTCCCCCACCTCGTCGCTGTCGCCCTCGCCACAGGTCGACCTGTTGCCGCGCCGCTTCGGGATGCCGCCTCCGCCGTGGTTCTTTCCTGATCCACGCGGCGCGCCCGATTCCATCTACCGCCGCCTCGCCGTGCTCGATGCGCAGGGCGCGCTGGTGGTCGGTGCCACGCTCGACCAGGCCACCGCCGCGCGCCTGCCGATCCGGCGTGGCCGATCCGTCGTCGGCTACCTCGCGCTGGCGCCGGTGCAGGGCCTCGAAAGCGAGGCCGACCGCGCCTTCCTCGCGCAGCAGTCGGGCGTGATCGCGCTCACGGGTTTGTGCGGCCTGGCCTTCGCGCTGGCGCTGTCGTGGCTGCTGGCGCGGCGCTGGTTCCAGCCGATCGACGCGCTCACGCAGGCCGCGCAGGACGTGGCGCGCGGGCGGCTCTCGACCCGCGTCGCGGTCCACGGCTCGGACGAACTCGCGCTGCTGGGCAAGACCTTCAACGACATGGCCCAGCGCCTGGACACGGCCGAGGCCTCGCGCCGCGCCTGGCTGGCCGACGCGGCGCACGAACTGCGCACGCCGCTGGCGGCCATGCGCGCGGAGATCGAGGCACTGCAGGACGGCGTGCGCACCTTCGACGAACGCACGGCCCTGCGCATGCACCGGCAGGTGATCCGCCTCGGCCAGCTGGTCGACGACCTGCGCAGCAGCATGCGCGAGCCCCAAAGCGATCTGCTGAAGGCCCCGGTGTATCCGCTGTCGCTGCTGAAGGAAGCGCTCGACCACACGCGCGACCGCTTCGCCCAGCGCGGCATCGCGGTCGAGCGACACGCCCTCGATCGCGTCGCCGCGTCGGCGAAGCCCGTCATCGACGGCGACGCGCACCGGCTGCACCAGGTCTTCATGAACCTGCTGGAGAACACGCTGGCCTACACCGACGCCGGCGGCGAGCTGCGCATCGACGCCACCGTCGAAGGCGCCTGGAGCGGCAACTGCCTGAAGCTGCAATTCGACGATAGCGCCCCCGGTGTGACCGAGGACGAGCTGCCGCGCCTCTTCGACCGACTGTTCCGCAGCGAGGCCTCGCGCAGCCGCGCACTGGGCGGCTCGGGGCTGGGCCTGTCGATCTGCCGCGCCACCGTCGAAGCGCACGGCGGCACCATCGAGGCCGCAGCCTCGCCGCTGGGCGGGCTGCGCATGACGATCACCCTTCCACTGGCGGCCTCCACATGACACGCATCGTGATCGTCGAGGACGAACTGGACATCGCCTCCGTGGTGCAGGACTACCTGCGCCACGCAGGCTACGACACCGAACATTTCGCCGACGGACAGAGCGCACTCGAACGCATCGTCGCCGCGCCGCCCGACCTGACGCTGCTGGACATCATGCTGCCGCGCCTGGACGGCATCGAGGTGCTGCGCCGTGCGCGCGAGCACACGGCGCACCCGATCATCATGCTCACCGCGCGCATCGAGGAGGTCGACCGCCTGCTCGGCCTGGAACTGGGCGCCGACGACTACGTGTGCAAGCCCTTTTCGCCGCGCGAGCTGGTGGCGCGCGTGCGCGCGGTGCTGCGCCGCACGGCCCCGCCAACGCTGCCCTCCGCCCCCGACGACGCGCCGGGCCTCGTGCTCGACGACGTGCACTGGCGCGCGTCGCTCGCCGGCACGCCGCTCAACCTCACGCGCCGCGAGTTCGGGCTGCTGCAGGTGCTGTCGCGGCACCCGGGCCGCATCTTCTCGCGCGCCCGCCTGCTCGAGCTGGCCTACGACGACACGGTGGACGTGACCGAGCGCGCCATCGACAGCCACGTGAAGAACCTGCGCCGCAAGCTCGGCGCGGTCACACCGGCCTATGACTGGATTCGCTCCGTGTACGGCGTCGGCTTCGCGTGGGAAGCACCGGCCGACGCGGGGCGCTGAGCGCGCCCCGCTCTCGCCCTGCGACTGACTCTTACTGCTTACTGGTACGCCGCCAGCTCCTGCTTGGCGATCGCGTTGCGGTGCACCTCGTCGGGGCCATCGGCCACGCGCAAGTGGCGCTCGTAGGCGTAGAAGTGCGTGAGCAGCGTGTCCTGGCTCAGGCCCATCGCGCCGAAGGCCTGCATGGCCCAGTCGATCACCTTCACGCAGTTGTTGGGCGTGAGCACCTTGATCATCGCGATCTCCTTGGCGGCGACCTTGTTGCCCACGGTGTCCATGCGGTAGGCGGCGTTGAGCACCATCCAGCGCGACTGCTCGATGAGCATGCGCGACTCGGCAATGCGCTCGCGCCACACGCCCTGCTCCGACAGCGGCTTGTGGAAAGCCGTGCGCGACACGAGGCGCTGGCACATCATCTCCAGCGCCGACTCGGCCATGCCGATGGCGCGCATGCAGTGGTGGATGCGGCCCGGGCCGAGACGGCCCTGCGCAATCTCGAAGCCGCGGCCTTCGCCGAGCAGGATGTTCTCGACCGGCACGCGCACGTTGTCGAACACGATCTCGGGGTGACCGAAGGGCGGGTCGTACATGCCCAGCAGCTGCATGTCGCGCACGATGGTCACGCCCGGCGTGTTCTTCGGCACGAGGATCATCGACTGCTGCTTGTGGCGATCGGCGTTGTCGGGATCGGTCTTGCCCATGAGCACGAAGATCTCGCAGCGCTCGTGCATCGCGCCGGTGATGTACCACTTGCGCCCGTTGATGACGTACTCGTTGCCCTCGCGGCGGATGCTGCAGCGGATGTTGGTGGCGTCACTCGACGCGACCTCGGGCTCGGTCATCGCGAACGAGGAACGGATCTCACCCGCGAGCAGCGGCGTGAGCCAGCGCTCCTGCTGCGCCTTGGTGCCGTAGCGCGCCAGCACTTCCATGTTGCCGGTGTCGGGCGCGGAGCAGTTGAAGATTTCCGCGCACCAGTAGCGCCGGCCCATGATCTCGCACAGCGGCGCGTACTCGACATTGCTCAGGCCCGGGCCGTGTTCCGATTCGGGCAGGAACAGGTTCCACAGGCCGCGCTCGCGCGCCTTGGCCTTGAGGCCGGCCATCATCGGCAGCTCGGCATAGGGCCGGCCGGCGCGCGCGTTGGCGGCCAGTTCTTCCTCGCGGCGCTTCTCGTTCGGATAGACGAACTCGTCCATGAACTTGAGCAACTCGTCGCGCAGCGCGACCACCCGGGGTGTGAATTCGAAATGCATCGTCTCGTCCTTGTTCCAATGTGCAATGGACGATACGTGGCGATGCGTTGCCGCGCGGTCGTTCGCGCGACAGCCGGCGCGCGCAAAGCCGCTGTGCTGTCGCGCAGGTGCCTGCCTGCACCGGATCAGCGCGGTTCAGCGCGGCGTGGGCATCGCGCGCGCGAGCGTGGCCAGCGCCGCGATCACCTTCTCGACCGACTGCGCCGCGCGCGCATCCTTCAGCGCACCTTCGCCGTCGAAGGCCTCGTTCGCGCGACCGAGCGCGAACTGCTGCGGCACCACGAGCATCGCGAAGGCCATCTGCAGGTACTGGCGCAGGAAGTTCATCGAGCGCAGCGCACCCAGCGGCCCGGGCGAAGCGGAGAGCAGCGCGGCCGGCTTGTTGGCCGTGGCGGCGAGGCCACCCGCCTGGCCGTCGCCAGGCGGAATGCGCGAGAGCCAGTCGAAGGCGTTGATGACCAGCGGTGTCGGAAAGCCGTTGTACTCGGGCGTGACGATCAGCACGCCGTCGCTCGTTGCAATGGCTTGCCGCAGCTCGTGCGCGCCGGCCGGCACGCCCGAGGCTGCCTCGAGGTCGCCGTCGTACACGGGCAGCGCCAGCGCACGCAGGTCCATCTCCGTCACCTGCAGGCCTGCCGCGCGCGCCGTGGCGGCGGCAACGGCGGCCAGCCGGCGATTGAGCGAGCCGTCGCGGGCGCTGCCGGGAATGATCAGGATGCGGGGACTGTCCATGCGAGGCTCCTTGCCGTGCGTTGAAAAAGGGGAACGCCGCGCCGCACGCGAAGGGCGTGCGGCGCGGCGTGCGTCAGTGTCTCACCGGGGTGATCAGCTGCGTTGCGAATCCAGCGGCTCGCTGTTCGTCACGACCTCCTGCGCCTTCGTGTAGCTCTCGATCAGCAGCTGGTAGGGCGGGAACACGGCGCTGTAGGCCTGCGCCCATTGCGCGGCATCGTCGCGGTGCCAGGTCTTCTGCACCTCGGAGCACACGGCGGCGGTGTCGATCGGCACCACGCCGGCCTGCACCACGCGCGCCAGCGTGATCTCCTGCGCCATCTTCGAGTACGTGCCCGAGGCATCGATCACCGCGAACACGCGGTAGCCCTCGTGCACGGCCGCGATGCTCGGGAAGGCCATGCACACGCTGGTGATGGTGCCGGCAATTATGAGCGTGCCGCGCCCGGTGGCCTTCACGGCGGCCACGAACTCGGGGTTGTCCCAGGCGTTGATCTCGCCCTTGCGCGCCACGTACTGCGCGTGCGGCGCGTACTTGTGCACTTCGGGAATCAGCGGCCCGTTCGGGCCCTGCGGCACCGAGGCGGTGGTGATGACGGGGATCTTCGCCAGCGTCGCGACCTTGGCGAGCGTGGTCACGTTGGAACGCAGCTCGGTCATCGGCATGTCCTTCACGGTCTGGAACAGGCCGCTCTGGTGGTCGATGAGCAGCATCACGGCGTCGTCGGGGTCGATGACGGGCTTGGCGCCGTTGAAATTGGCGATGGTGTTCGGTGTGGTCATGGCGTGCTCACTTTCCCTGGGTCAGCTGGGCGTAGCTGGTGATGAGGTTGCGGTAGTCGGGGATGTGGTTGGAGAACAGCGTCCCCAGGCCCTCGATGTCGTTGCGCCAGTCACGGTGCAGCTCGCAGGCCACGCCGAACCAGGACATCAGCTGCGCGCCGGCGGCCGACATGCGGTCCCACGCGGCCTGGCGCGTCACGTCGTTGAAGGTGCCCGACGCGTCGGTGACGACGAAGACGTCGAAGCCCTCGGCCAGCGCCGACAGCGCCGGAAAGGCCACGCAGACCTCGGTGACCACGCCGGCGATCAGCAGCTGCTTCTTGCCCGTGGCTTTCACGGCCTTGACGAAATCCTCGTTGTCCCAGGCATTGATCTGGCCGGGGCGGGGAATGTAGGGCGCGTCGGGGAACTGGGCCTTCAGCTCGGGCACGAGCGGGCCGTTGGGGCCGTTCTCGAAACTGGTGGTCAGCACCGTCGGCAGCTTGAAGTAGCTGGCGATGTCGGCCAGGGCCAGCACGTTGTTCTTGAACTTGTCGGGGTCGATGTCGCGCACCAGCGAGAGCAGGCCGGTCTGGTGGTCGACCAGCAGCACGGCGACATCGTTCTTGTCGAGGCGGGTGTAGGGCTTGGACATGAGAGGCTTCCTTTGTGAGGTTGAATGCCCGGGAAAAGGCCCCGAGGCATGTCCAGAAGCGTAAAAGTGCCGCTCTTTCTTCGGTAGTCGGCTGAATTTGCCTGCAGTGTTCCATTTCATGGACGATGAAGAACATCCGTGCGCGCCGGTCGGATGAATTCGCGCCCGCCGGGGTGACGCCGTCGCGGCGGGTAAAATACCCCTACATGTCCCGCTGGTTTGCCGCTACCGTCCTCGCTTTCATGCTGTCCTGCTACGGCTTCGCCGTGCTCGCGCACGGGCTGGTCGGCGGCCACCATGTGACGTCGTCCTCGGGCGACCGCCAGACCGTGGCGACGCTCGCGGCCTCGCTGGCCGATGGCGGCGACAAGGAATCCGGCAAATCCGCGCCGGAAGATCCGTCCGCCATGGACGAAGCGGGCTCCGAGCATGCTGAACTGCTCGACGCCCGCCCCCACGCACGCAACCTGCTGGTGCTCTCCGCCCAGCCGCCGCGGCTCGGGTCCACCTCCGTGGTCTCGCCGCAGCTCGCCCGGCCCAAGCGGCCACCCCGGCCCCACGCCCTCCTCGCCGCCTGAGGCCGCGCGGTGGCGAGCGAACGCCTGAGGACCGATCCGGTCCGGGCGTTTGCGCTCATCCGATTCGGCCCGTCGCCCTTTTCGCGCGACGCCCCTGCCCCTTCTTTTCGAGCCGTCTGACGGCCCCGCCGCACGTGTCATGCGACCCGTCCGGCCTTCTCTCTTTTCAGGATTTTTCGATGAACTCCAGCCATCCGGCCTACCCCTCCAGCTTCGGCGCACCGCTGGCCTCGGTCCAGGAACGCAACCGCGTTCTGCGCAACACCTACTGGCTGCTCGCGCTGTCGATGGTGCCCACCGTGCTGGGCGCCTGGCTCGGCGTGGCCACCGGCCTCACGCGCGCCATGTCGCCGGGCATCGGCATCATGGTGTTCCTCGGCGGCGCCTTCGGTTTCATGTACGCCATCGAGAAGACCAAGAACTCCGCCGCCGGCGTGCCCGTGCTCCTGGCCTTCACCTTCTTCATGGGCCTGATGCTGTCGCGCCTGGTCGGCAGCGTGCTCGGCCTGGCCAACGGCGCCAGCCTGATCATGACCGCCTTCGCCGGCACCGGCGCGATCTTCCTGGGCATGGCCATGCTCTCGACGGTCATCAAGCGCGACATCTCGGCCATGGGCAAGTGGCTCTTCGTGGGCGCCATCGGCCTGCTGGTCGTGGGCATCGCCAACGTCTTCATCCAGTCGAGCGCGCTGATGATGACGCTGTCGGTCGCCGCCATCGGCATCTTCTCGGCCTTCATCTTGCACGACCTGAAGCAGGTCAGGGACGGTATCGAGACCAACTACATCTCGGCCACGCTGGGCGTGTACCTCAGCCTCTACAACGTGTTCCAGTCGCTGCTGGCCCTGCTGGGCATCGCCGGCGGCCGGGACGAATAAGCGCCAGAACAACAAGACAAGGAAGGAAGCACCATGCGCCTCACCACCAAGGGCCGCTTCGCGGTCACCGCGATGATCGACATCGCCCTGCACGGCCGCTCGGGCCCCGTCACGCTGGCCTCGATCAGCCTGCGCCAGCAGGTCTCGCTCTCATACCTGGAACTGCTGTTCGCCAAGCTGCGCCGCAACGGGCTGGTCGAATCCACCCGCGGCCCCGGCGGCGGCTACTCGCTCAGCCGCAAGGCCGCCGAGATCACGGTGGCCGACATCGTGCTCACCATCGAGGATCTGGGCGCCAGCAAGATCCGCCCGCGCGCCGCCGGTTCGGACAACGAGCCCGGCCGCTGCGAGATCGACGACCTCTGGGCCTCCGTGAACCTGCGCGCCGTCGAGTTCCTGCGCTCGATCTCGCTGCAGAGCCTGGTCGACGAACAGAAGGCCAAGGGCGTGCAGCCCGCCACCAGCGCGGCCGCCCGCCGCACGACCGCCGTCGTCGGCACGCCGGTGCGCAAGCCCTTCGTGGTCGATGCGCCTAACTCGGTGTTCGCACTGGGACGGCGCCACAGCACGAGCAGCTGACGCACGGCAGGCGCGCGGGGCATCGGCCTTGAATATGCCGCCCGCGCGACCTAGACTGAATGGCAAGGGCACCCGCGGTGCCGGGGGCCAAGGAGCCTGCCATGTACAAGCGTGTTCTCGTCGCCACCGACGGCTCTTCGCTGTCGGACAAGGCGGTGGCCGCGGCCATCGATCTCGCGTTGCTCACCGGCGCCGAGCTGGTGAGCGTCAACGTGGCGCACATCCAGCCGTACGGCTACTTCGAAGGTTCGATGCTGCTGAACCAGACGGATTTCGAAGCCAACCAGAAACACGTCGAGCAAGCGGCCCAGCGCGTGGCCGATGCGGTGCGCGACACCGCACTGGCCAAGGGCGTGCGCCGCGCCGACGCGGTGGTCATGAAGTCGAACCAGGTGGCCGAGGCCATCATCCACGCCGCCAAGAATCAGGACTGCGACCTGATCGTGATGGCTTCGCACGGGCGACGCAGCCTCGCGCGGCTGTTGCTGGGCAGCGAGACGCTGCACGTGCTGACGCATTCGCACATTCCGGTGCTGGTGCTGCGCTGAACGAAAACGGTGGCAGATGACGCACCGCGCACGCGGTGTGTGCGCGTTGGCGTTACCGCGACGCGGCCGACTCGACGGTCTCGACCACCGTGCGGCCGGCCGGCGGGCACGACGGCCCGGCATCGCGACCAAAGCAACGCGCGGCTTGCGCACGCGCCTGGGCTTCCTGCGCATGGCGCGCTTCGGCCGACTCGACCTGGTAGTCGAGCAGCCACTTCATGAGCAACAGCATCGCAATCACGAGGCCCAGCGCCACGCCCAGCAGGGTCGTGCGCCAGTTGCGCGGCTGGGCCTTCGACGGCGCGCGGGCCGGCGCACTTTCCATCGCCGTGAAACCGGCCAGGCTGCGGGACGCGCCGCCGTCATGGATGCGGCGGCGGGCCGGTTCGGGCTTGGCGGAACGGGCGGACACCGAGGTCTGCGCGCGCTTCACGCGCGGCGCATGGGCAGTGTCCGAAGGCAGGTGGCGGGCTGGCATTGCGGACGCGATTATGAACGGCTCACGCCGCCGATTCCGAGGATCAAACGCCCGCGCCGAACGCTGCGTCGTATCGCACCTCGCCGACCGGCCACGCGCCGTGGAACGACACGGCCTGGAAGTATTCCGCCGGCACGCCCGGCAGCACCAGCCCGGGCCGCACGACGAAGCCGAAACGGCCGTAGAAGGCCGGATCACCCAGCAGCACGCAGCCTTGCGCGCCGGCGTCGCGCAGACCCGCCAGCGCCGCGTCCATCAGCAGCCGGCCGATGCCCTGCCCCTGGCGGTCGGGCGCCACCGAGATCGGGCCCAGGCCGTGCCAGCCGGTCGCGCCATCGGAAACCGTCACGGGCGACAGCGTGACGTGCCCGACGATCTCTCCGCCTTCTTCGGCCACGAGCGACAGCGTGAGATGGCCGGCCGCGCGCAGGGCGTCGACGATGAGGTGTTCGGTGCCGTCGGTATGCGTCGCACCGGCAAACGCCGCCACCGTCAATTGACGGATCGCGGCTTCGTCGCCCGGCTGCTCGGGGCGAACCACCCGCCGCGCGGCCTCCACCTTCTTCTGCGTGTCGGCATCGACCAACGCCCGCATCGCGCGGAACAGCGGCCGGCTGCCGGTGTGCTTCTGGCCGTAGCCGAGGTTGAATTCGTAGTCGAAGTCCGGCGGATTCGCGCCCTGGTTGTGCTGCAGCAGGGTCTCGAGCTTGTCGAGCGCCTTCACCGCCTTCGCCTCGGGCGTCTCGGCCTTTTCGTACTCGTCCCACAGCGCCAGGATGTTCGCGCGCAGCGGCGCGTCGAGCGTGCGCGTGAGCACCTGCAGGTCCTCGCGCTCCTGCGCGCTCTTGTCGGGATGCGCCGCCTGTTCGATGGCGGGGATGTCGCCGTGGATCGCCTCGCCCAGGTCGTGCACCACGCACATCTTCAGCACCTTGAGCAGGTCGAGGTCGGCCAGTTCGTCCTCGAAGGCCATGGCCATGAGGCACAGGCGCCAGCTGTGTTCGGCCGTGCTTTCGGTGCGGCCCGACGCGGTGTGCGCGCTGCGCAGCACGCTCTTGAGGCGCTCGGCCTCGCGAAGGAAGTCCAGCCTTCCCTTGATCTGATCGATGTCCATCTCGCAGTCTCGTCCTGAATGTGTCAGGCCGAGCCTACGCGATCCGGATGCGGCCCGTCGTTACAGCGCCGGCCCCAGCCCGATCGGCGCGGGCACGACGTTCACGATGCGCGTGAAGAGCGAAGCGTAGACCTCGTCGGGCGCGTGGGTGTCGCTGAACAGGTCGCGGTTCTCGCCGAAGGCCGCATCGAGTTCGCGCCAGTCGTCCTCGCCGAGCACGCGCTCGGCCAGCGGAAGAATCTCGCGCTCCTCGTGCGCCATGTGGTCCAGGTAGAAGCTCACGTACTCGTTCATCGCCCGTTCGAACGCCACGCGGCGCGGCTCGCCGAGCATCTCGAACGCGAGCAGCGCGTGTTCGACGTGGCGGATCTTGCGCTCGCCCCAGGCATGGTCGTTGTCGAGCTTGTCCATCAGGTCGCGCGAGATCGGCGTGCAGGCGCGCAGCCGGGGAAAGAGCAGTTCGGTTTCCTTCGGGTGGTGGCGCTTCTCGGGAAACTCGTCCACGTAGAACAGCATGGCGCGCAGCGTCGCGAAGTCGGGCATCGTGCCCTTGCGACGGTGCTGGTCGAGCAGCATGACGATGGAACGCAGCATGGCCGCCAGCGCGGCATGCTCCTGGCGAATGATCCGGACGGCGGCGTGGGTCATGGAAGGTCTCCTTCTTTCGAGTGCCCCAAGGGTCGCAAGCCCGAGGCGGTGCGGGCTTGTTCCAGATCAAGGTCCATGCATGCAGCCAGGCACAGACTGGTACGGCATCTCCTCTTTTCTTCAACGCACTCCTGGAGGTTCCTCACCATGTACCAACACATCCTGGTTCCCGTCGACGGCAGTTCCACCTCCGGCGAAGGCCTCGCCGAAGCCATCCGCCTGGCCAGGCTCACCGGCGGCCGCCTGCGGCTGGTCCACATCCTGGACGAGCTCTCGTTCGCACTCGGCATGGACGCCTACGCGGGCTATACGGGCAACTGGCTCGAGGTGCTGCGCGCCAATGCCGTGACGCTGCTGGAGAAGGCGCGCGCCCAGGCGCAGGCCGAAGGCGTCGAGGCCGACGTCGTGCTGCGCGACGGCTTCAAGGCTGGCGCGGTCCATGACCAGGTGGTGACCGAAGCCATTGCGTCGAAGGCCGACCTGATCGTGCTCGGCACGCACGGCCGGCGCGGCCTGAGCCGCCTGGCCATGGGCAGCAGCGCCGAGCACATCCTGCGGCTGGCGCCCGTGCCGGTGCTGCTGATCCGCGCGCCGGAAGTCGCCGCCAAGGCAGAGTCCGAACGTTTCAGCCTGCCGGACGGGCTGGTCGCGAACCAGTAGGCCGGGTAGCCCGCCGGTTTGACGGGGCCCGGCGCCGCGCCCAGAATGGGCCGCCCGCCCGTTCCCCGTTTCAAGGAGCAGCGCCATGAGCTCACCCCAGCACATCCGGCAATCCATGGACGCCCTCGCGAACCATTTCGCGGCGCATCCTCAGGCGGCCCTGACCCAGGACAAGCCGGCCGCGGCCACGCTGGTGTCGGGCCTGCGCTTCCAGGTGACCGGGCCCACGGGGGAATCTCTCGTGACCGACATGCCCAAGGGCATCGGGGGCCAGGGCGAAGCGCCGTCGCCCGGGTGGTTCCTGCGCGCGGCCCTGGCGAGTTGCGAAACGACCGTGATCGCCATGCGGGCGGCGCAGCTCGGCATCGCGTTGACGACCCTCGAAGTGACCGTCGGCAGCCAGTCCGATACCCGCGGCCTGCTTGGCGAACCCGCTTCCGTGCCCGCCGGCCCCAGCCGCATCCACGTCGCGGTGCGCATCGCCGCGGACGGCGTGCCGGAACAGGCACTGCGCGATCTGGTGCATTGGGCCGAAGCCCACTCTCCAGTGGGCAGTGCGCTGCGCCACGCCATCCCGCTCGATGTGGCGGTGCAGGTCGGGCAGGCCTGACGGCACCGGCGAGGGCCGCCTTCAGGCGTAGGAACGCAGTCGCACCGCGAAGGCCGCCAGCGGCGCGATGCCGCTGCCTTCGGCGCGCTCGCACCAGTCCTGCAGCCGCTTCACGAGCTGTTCGCCGGTGGCGCCCGAACGGCTCCACAGCGCCGTCAGCTCGCGCCGCATCGCATACATCGTTTCCAGCGCCTGCGAAGCGACCAAGGCCTGCGTGAGTTGTGCATGCCGCGTGGCGTCGAGCGCCTTCTCTTCCTTGCCGAGCCAGGGCCTTGCGGCGCGCAGCGCGCGGGCCTTGCCCGGTGCGAGCGCATGCGCCCGGGCCAGTTCCTCGGTGCAGGCCTGCTTCAGCGAACGCGAGTAGTTCGACAGCACGTCGTAGTGGTGCCGGATCACCGCCTGCACCGTGAGCAGGTCGACGGTGGCGCGCGGCGCCGTGAGGCGCGGCTTCGGCGCCAGGTGCTTCACCTTCGCCAGCCCCACCGCCTGCAGCGCACGGATGTAGACCCAGCCGATGTCGAACTCGAACCACTTGTTCGACAGCTTGGCCGAGGTCGGGAACGCATGGTGGTTGTTGTGCAATTCCTCGCCGCCGATCAGCAGGCCGATGGGAAAGATGTTCGTGCTCGCGTCCGACGCAGGCCAGTTGCGATAACCCCAGTAGTGGCCGATGCCGTTGACCACACCGGCAGCCCAGAACGGAATCCACGCGATCTGCACGAGCAGCACCAGCGCGCCCGGCACCACGCCGAAGAGCGCCATGTCCAGCAGCCCCATGCAGACGATGCCGGTCTTCTGATAGCGCGCGTACAGCCGCCGCTCGAGCCAGTCGTCGGGCGTGCCGTGGCCGTAACGGCTCAGCGTTTCCTTGTTGCGCGCCTCCGCCACGTACAGCAGCACGCCGCCCCAGAGCACGCGCTTCAGGCCCACCACCTGCGGGCTGTGCGGGTCGTCGGGCGTGTCGCACTTGGCGTGGTGCTTGCGGTGCACGGCGGCCCATTGCTTGGTGACCATGCCCGTCGTCATCCAGAGCCAGAAGCGGAAGAAATGGCTCGCGATGGGATGCAGGTCGAGCGCGCGGTGCGCCTGGTGGCGGTGCAGGAAGATGGTGACCGAGGCGATGGTGACGTGCGTCAGCGCCAGCGCGGCCAGCAGCACACCCCACCACGGCAGGTCGAGCGCGCCCGAGAAAAGAAAAGATGCCATGCGTACGTACCCTCCAGACACGGTGAACAGTGGCCGCGATTCTCGAAAGCGGCCCACCCGCGGGCCTTGCGCCAGATCAACGGCGGGCGCGAAGGCTGTCACGGGCAAGGCTTGCGTGCTACGCTTCCCGGCTCCAAGCGCCCTCCCCGTGGCGCCGGCGTTTTTCTCCCAGCCCCCGCATGACTTCTGCCCCCCACATCGCGGTGCTCGACGACGAGGTCGACATCACGCTGCTGCTGGCCAACTACCTCCAGGGCCACGGCTTTCGCGTCACCCAGATCCACGACGGCGCAGCGCTGCGGGCGCTCATGGCCGACGACCCGGCCGACCTCGTGCTGCTCGACCTCGGCCTGCCCGGCGAAGACGGCTTTTCCATCGCCCGCCACATGCGCGAGAACTGGCGCTGCGGCCTGGTGATCGTCACCGGCCGCGGCGATCCCGTGGACAAGGTGGTGGGTCTCGAGGTCGGTGCCGACGACTACGTGACCAAGCCCTTCGACCTGCGCGAGCTGGTCGCACGCGTGAAGGCCGTGCTGCGGCGCCTCACGCCCGATGCATCGGGGGCGGCTGCGGCCTCGCCCGCGCCGGCCGAGCGCCTGCGCTTCGCGGGCTGGCGCCTGGACACCGCCGCGCGCAGCCTCACCAACGCGCAGGGCGAGCCCGTGGCGCTGACCACCGGCGAGTTCGACCTGCTGTGCGCCTTCGCGCGGCACCCGGGCCGCGTGCTCTCGCGCGACTTCCTGCTCGAGCAGACGCGCGGGCGCGAGGCCGCGCCCTTCGACCGCACGATCGACGTGCAGGTCGGCCGGCTGCGCAAGAAGATCGAGGCCAACGCCGACGATCCGCAGTTCATCAAGTCGGTGCGCGGCGCGGGCTACATCCTGGTGCCGCCGGTCACCCATGGCTGACGACGTCACGCCACAGCAACCGCCGCAACCCGCCATCCCCGGCCTGCCCTCGGGCGTCGAGGAAGGCAGCGTGTTCCGCTCGCTGTTCGCCGCCTACCCCGATTCGCTGCTGGTGGTGGACCAGTCGGGCCGCATCGTGCTGGCCAACCCCTCGGCCGCCGCCATGCTCGGCTATGCCGCCGACGAACTCGTGGGCCTGAGCGTGGAAGCGCTGGTGCCCGACAGCATCCGCCCGCGCCATGCGGCGTTTCGCGAAGCCTACGGCCGCGCGCCGCGCCCGCGCCCGATGGGTACCGACATGGAACTCGTCGCCAAGCGCAAGGACGGCAGCGAGGTGATGGTCGAGATCGCGCTGAGCCCGCTGCAGAACCAGGGCCTGCCCTTCGTGGTGGCCGCGATCCGCGACATCGGCGCCTACCCGCGCGTGAAGCAGGCGCTGCAACGCGCGCGCTACAGCGAGCATCTGGCGCAGCTGGGCCGCCTGGCGGTCGACACGCGCGACCTGCAGGTGGTGCTGGCGCAGGTGCCCGAGATCGTCGCCACTGCGCTGCAGGTCGAGGTCGCGATGGTGTGGCTGCTCGACGGCAACCAGCGCGAGTTCCGCCTGGCGAGCGGCGTGGGCCTGGTCGCCGACGAGAACGTCGGTCTGCGCATTGCCAACCGGCCCGACACCCAACCCGGCTACGTGCTCTCGCAAGGCCGCCCCGTGGTGGTGGCCGACTACCGCGAAGAGCGCCGCTTCACCGTGCCGCCCGCCTACCTCGAGGCCGGACTCGTCAGCGCGCTGGCCGTGCCGCTGTCCGACCAGGGCCGTGTGAACGGCATGCTCTCGGTGCGCTCGACCGCGGCCCGGCGCTTCGGCGACGAGGAGATCCGCTTTCTCGAATCGGTCTCCAGCCTCATCGCCACCAGCCTGCAGCGCGTGCAGACCGAGGAAGCGCTCAACCACGCGCAGCGCCTCGAAAGCGTCGGCCAGCTCACCGGCGGCATCGCGCACGACTTCAACAACCTGCTGACCATCATCCAGGGCAACCTGCAGGTGCTCGAAGAGCTGCCGCAGCTCGCCGCCGATGGCTACGCGCAGCAGCTCGTGGCCGCCGCCGCGCGCGCCAGCCGGCGCGGCGCCGAACTCACGGGCAAGCTGCTGGCCTTCTCGCGGCGCCAGATGCTGCAGCCCGACGCGGTCGATGTGCGGCAGATGCTGCACTCGCTCACCGACATGCTGCGCCGCACGCTCGACCAGCGCATCCAGATCGAGATCGACGCCGCCGACCCCTGCCCCGCCGTGCGCGCCGACCCGGGCCAGCTCGAATCGGCGCTGCTGAACATCGCCATCAACGCGCGCGACGCCATGCCCGAGGGCGGGCGGCTGCACTTCCGCGCCGAGGCCTGCGACGCCCTGCCCGCCACCGTGCGCCAGGAACTGAGCGGTGCCGACGCCGGCCGCCGCTTCGTCGCGCTTTCCATCGCCGACAGCGGCACGGGCATGACCGACGCTGTGCTGGAGCACATCTTCGAGCCCTTCTTCACCACCAAGGAGGCCGGGCGCGGCACCGGCCTGGGCCTGAGCACGGTGTACGGTTTCGTGAAGCAGTCGCGCGGCGCCATCGCCATCGACAGCAAGGTCGACGCCGGCACCACCGTGACGCTCTACCTGCCGCAGATCGAAGACGACACGGCGAGCGCCTCGGCACTCGCCGATGAGGACCTCGCAGACACGGAAGCAGAAGCCGAACCCACGCTGCCCCCCGGCCTGCGCGTGATGCTGGTCGAAGACGACGCCGAGGTGCGCCAGGTCGTCCACACCTTCCTGACCACGCTGGGCTGCGAAGTGGCCACCGCCGCCAATGCCGAGCAGGCCTTGCCCGCGATGGCCGCGGAGGTCACGCCCTTCGATCTGCTGCTCAGCGACATCGCGCTCGGCGCCGGCATGCGCGGCACGCGGCTGGCCGCCGAGGCGGTGCAACGCCAACCGCAGCTCGCGGTGCTGTTGATGTCGGGGTTCTCGGCCGAGTTGCTCGACGCCGACCGCGAAGCGCCCCCAAGCTGGGAGCTGCTGCGCAAGCCGTATTCGCGCAGCGAACTGGCGCGTGCGATGGCGCGCGCGCTGCTGGCTGCGCGCGAGTGAGCGAGTAAGACGCGCGCCTTCTTACTGAAGCATCGCAGGCGCCGGCGCCAGGCAGCGCTGCACGAAGGCCGACAACGCGCCCACATCGGGAATCTGCACCTCGCGCCGCCCCTTGGTGGCAAAGCCGATGACCTTGTCGCGCGCCAGCCGCGAGAGCGCGCGGCTCACGCTTTCGAGCGTCATGCCCAGGTAGTTGCCGATCTCGGCGCGCGTCATGCGCAGCGTGATCTCGTCGGTGCGCATGCCGCGGTCGGCCAGCGACTCGGCCCAGTAGCGCAGGAAGTCGGCCACGCGCGCATCGGCTGGCAGCGTGCACACCGACATCAGCGAATCGCGATCGTGCGCGATCTCGCGGCTCATCGCGGCATGCAGCATCTGCAGCAGCGCGGGATGCGCGGCGCAGGCGGCCAGCAGCGATTCGTAGGGCACGACCCAGACCTCGCCCGTGTCCATGGCCACCGCGTCGCACACGTAGCGCTGGCCCGCGATGCCGTCGAAGCCGAGCCAGTCGCCGCGAAACTTCAGGCCCACCACCTGCTCGCGCCCGTCGGCCGAGAGGTTCACGATCTTGAAGAAGCCCGAGTTCAGGATGTAGAGATTGCCGAAGCGCTCGCCGGCCTGGTAGATCACGTCGCCCGTGTGCACCATGCGGCGCTGCGGTTGCAGCTGCTCGGCCAGCAGGCGCAGGCGCTCGGCCGTGCGCCGGCCCGCGTCCTCTTTCTGCACTGCCGGAAGGGGCCGAAGCGGCAGGCGGGGGTTGGGGC
>NZ_QXMN01000055.1:0-35451 GCF_003581445.1 Acidovorax cavernicola
AACGTCAGCATCACCGTGAAGCTGATCAACCCGATCGCGATGGAAGAAGGCCTGCGCTTCGCCATCCGTGAAGGCGGCCGTACCGTGGGTTCGGGCGTCGTGGCAAAGATCCTCGACATCTAAGCCGAGCGAAAAGAGTACCGGAGGGGTATAGCTCAATTGGCAGAGCGTCGGTCTCCAAAACCGAAGGTTGTAGGTTCGATTCCTACTGCCCCTGCCACCTAGGTGGCACCCCGACAAGCCCATCGCGATCCGATGGGCTTCGGCGTCTCAAGAGGCGCATTGAATTGAAGGCCGCAAGGTCACAGGAAATCAGCCGACATGGCCACTTCTCAAATCGAAACCGTGAGCACGGGTGCCGACAAAGCCAAGCTGGCTGCGGCGGTGGTGCTGGCAGTGGGCGCGATCGTCGCGTTCTACCTGCTGTCGCGCCAGGGTTCGCTGGTGCAATGGGCTGCGCTGCTGGTCGGCCTGGCTGCGGCCGTGGGCGCCTTCGGCAGTTCCGAGAATGGTCGTCAGCTGTGGGCTTTTGGTCGTGACTCGTGGCGCGAGGTCAAGAAGGTCGTCTGGCCGACCCGCAAGGAATCGATGCAGATGACGGCCTATGTGTTCGCCTTCGTGGCGATCATGTCCGTCTTCCTCTGGCTCACCGACAAGACGCTCGAATGGGTGTTCTTTGACCTCATTCTGGGCTGGAGAAAATAATGACCGACGACGCAGTTGAAACCACGCCGAGCACGCCGGAAGAGGAGCAAAACACCTCTGTCCTGGCTCCCGCCGCCAACCCTGATCTGCGTTGGTACGTGGTGCATGCCTACTCGGGCATGGAAAAGGCTGTCGAGCGCAACATCACCGAGCGCATCAATCGCGCCGGCATGCAAGACAAGTTCGGCCGCATCCTGGTTCCGACCGAAGAAGTGGTCGAGATCAAGAACGGCCAGAAGCGCACCACCGAGCGCCGCTTCTTCCCGGGTTACGTGCTGGTCGAAATGATCATGGACGACGAGAGCTGGCACCTGGTGAAGCACACCAACAAGGTGACGGGTTTCGTGGGCGGTGCCAAGAACCGTCCGGCTCCGATTTCGCAGAAGGAAGTCGAGGACATCGTCAACCAGATGCAGCAGGGCACCGAGAAGCCCCGCCACAAGGTCGAATTCACTGTTGGCGAATTCGTGCGCGTCAAGGAAGGCCCGTTCACCGACTTCAATGGCACGGTGGAAGACGTCAACTACGAGAAGAGCAAGGTCAGTGTGTCGGTCATGATTTTCGGCCGCGCCACCCCTGTGGAGCTCGAATTCGGTCAGGTCGAGAAGACCTGATCCCAAGGCCTGCCTTCGGGTGGGTCTGCCAGTTTCCGGCTGCGCGTTGTCCGACTCGGCGCGCGGCCTTGATCGAAGAGTCGTTTAACCCCGGGGAGCCTCGGCGAAAGCCAAGGCGATATCACCCGCAAGGAGCAAAGCATGGCGAAAAAAATCGTCGGCTTCATCAAGCTGCAAGTGCCAGCTGGTAAGGCCAACCCGTCCCCGCCGATCGGTCCCGCACTGGGTCAGCGCGGTCTGAACATCATGGAGTTCTGCAAGGCGTTCAACGCGCAAACCCAAGGCGTCGAGCCGGGTCTGCCGCTGCCGGTGGTCATCACCGCGTTCGCTGACAAGAGCTTCACCTTCATCATCAAGACGCCCCCGGCTATCACCTTGATCAAGAAGGCCATCAAGCTGGACAAGGGCTCGGCCCGTCCGCACACCGACAAGGTCGGCAAGATC
Source organism: Acidovorax cavernicola (assembly GCF_003581445.1). Classification (NCBI taxonomy): domain Bacteria; kingdom Pseudomonadati; phylum Pseudomonadota; class Betaproteobacteria; order Burkholderiales; family Comamonadaceae; genus Acidovorax; species Acidovorax cavernicola. Next base: position 1,764 of record NZ_QXMN01000055.1, read on the forward strand.
ACGCGCGCACAGCTCGAAGAGATCGCCAAGACCAAGATGAAGGACCTGACTGCAGCCGACCTGGACGCAGCAGTTCGCACCATCGCCGGCTCTGCCCGTTCGATGGGCGTGAATGTGGAGGGCGTGTAAATGGCCAAGATCACCAAGAAGCAAAAGTCGCTCGAAGGCAAGGTCGACAGCAACAAGCTGTACCCGCTGGTTGACGCCATCGGCATCGTGAAGGAAGCCGCCACCGCCAAGTTCGACGAATCGATCGACGTGGCTGTGCAGCTGGGCATCGATGCAAAGAAGTCGGATCAGGTCGTGCGTGGCGCCGTCGTGCTGCCCAACGGCACCGGCAAGACCAAGCGCGTCGCCGTGTTCGCCCAAGGCGCCAAGGCTGAGGAAGCCAAGGCCGCCGGCGCCGACATCGTCGGCATGGACGACCTGGCTGCCATGGTCAAGGCTGGCGACATGCCTTTCGACGTCGTGATCGCTGCCCCCGATGCCATGCGCGTCGTCGGTACGCTCGGTCAGATCCTCGGCCCGCGCGGCATGATGCCCAACCCCAAGGTTGGCACCGTGACCCCGGACGTCGCCACGGCTGTGAAGAACGCCAAGGCAGGCCAGGTTCAGTTCCGCGTCGACAAGGCCGGCATCATCCACGGCACGATCGGCCGTCGCTCGTTCGACACCGACAAGCTGCAAGGCAACCTCGCCGCACTGATCGACGCGCTGGTCAAGGCCAAGCCCGCGACCAGCAAGGGCGTGTACCTGCGCAAGGTGGCTGTGTCGTCGACCATGGGTCTGGGTGTCCGCGTGGACACGCAAACCATCTCGGCGAGCTAAAGAGATTTGCCCGATCCCGCAAGGAGAGGGCAGATGTGGTGGGTCGCGGCAGCTCCGGTTGCTGCGGGCCATCCAAGACCGCTGGTGTGCAGGGCGCTGCACTTAATCGCCGGATCGATCCTTCCGGTATCCAGCGCAGATGGCGACCCCACTGCAAGGAATTTTTTGTTCCGAAACAGTTGGTCGCTGCATGAAGCGCGATCCGAGGCCCCGGCCGAAGGTCGCATTAAAAGGAGTAGACCTTGAGTCTGAATCGCAGTGAGAAAGAAGCGGTCATCAGTGATGTGACCAGCCTCGCCGCAAAAGCTCAAACGCTCGTGATGGCGGAATACCGTGGCATCACGGTGGCCGATATGACCAAACTGCGCAGCGAAGCGCGCAGCAACGGTGTGACCCTGAGTGTTCTGAAGAACACGCTGGCTCGCCGTGCTGTCGCTGGCAGCCCGTTTGAGATCGTCGGCGACCAGATGACCGGTCCGCTGATCTATGGCTTCTCCGAAGACGCCGTGGCTGCCGCAAAGGTGGTGGCCAATTTCGCGAAGACCAACGACAAGTTGGTGATCCGCGGTGGCGCATTCGGTGGCAAGGCCCTGGACGTCGAAGGCGTGAAGCAACTGGCCAACATCCCTTCCAAGGAAGTGCTGCTGGCGCAACTGCTGGGCTTGATGCAATCCCCGATCTCTCGTACCGCCCGCGTGCTCGCGGCGCTGGCCGAGAAGCGCGGTGGTGGCGAAGCTGCACCCGTCGCCGATGCACCGGCAGAAGCACAGGCTGCTTGAGCAGCCTGCGTTTGAAATATTCAACCCAATTGTTAGGAAACAAAAATGGCATTCGATAAAGACGCATTTCTGACCGCGCTCGACAGCATGACGGTCCTGGAACTCAACGACCTGGTGAAAGCCATCGAAGAGAAGTTCGGCGTGAGCGCCGCTGCAATGGCCGCTCCGGCCGCTGGTGGTGGCGGTGGTGCCGCTGCAGCCGCCGAAGAGCAAACCGAATTCAACGTCATGCTGATGGATGCTGGCGCGAACAAGGTGTCGGCGATCAAGGCAGTGCGCGAAATCACCGGCCTGGGCCTCAAGGAAGCCAAGGACCTGGTGGAAGCCGCTCCCAAGGCTGTCAAGGAAGGCCTGTCGAAGGCTGACGCTGAAGCCGCCAAGAAGAAGCTGGAAGATGCCGGCGCCAAGGTGGAACTGAAGTAATTCAGACCCCCTAGAGGGCTGGAGGTGCCTGAAAAGGCCCTCCAGCCTTTGCCGCTTTCAGAGCGCACCCAAAAGCCGGCTTGGTACCGGTTCTCCCGAAGGCCCGAAGGTCGACGGAAAGACAAGAGCCAAGACGATTTTTGAGTGTCTTCTGAACCCGACTGCAGAAGACCCCTTGGTTCGGGCGATGTGCAATGCATCGCTGTCCGCCAACGGCTGGTAGTGGCCAGCCGCCAAGCAGTGGTGCCGTTCGCCCGGCATTGCTGACAAGTCGCTGAAGATCTCAAGCACCGGAGCTCTCATGGCCCAATCGTCCGCGTACAGTTACACCGAACGCAAGCGCATCCGAAAAAGTTTCGGTAACCGCGACAGCGTCGTCGAAATCCCCTACCTGCTGCAGATGCAGAAAGACGCGTACACCGCGTTCCTGCAAGCCGGCATCGCCCCCAGGAACCGCACCGTCGAAGGCCTGCAGGCCGCGTTCGACGCCGCCTTCCCGATCGTCTCGCACAACGGTTTTGTCGAGATGAAGTTCCTCGAGTACAACCTGGCGAAGCCGGCGTTCGACGTGCGTGAGTGCCAGACCCGTGGTCTGACCTTCGCCTCGGCCGTGCGCGCCAAGGTGCAGCTCATCATCTATGACCGCGAGTCGTCGACGTCGCAGTCGAAGGTGGTCAAGGAAGTGAAGGAACAAGAGGTCTACATGGGCGAAGTGCCGCTCATGACCGACAAGGGTTCGTTCATCATCAACGGCACCGAGCGCGTGATCGTCTCGCAGCTGCACCGTTCGCCGGGCGTGTTCTTCGAACACGACAAGGGCAAGACGCACAGCTCGGGCAAGCTGCTGTTCTCGGCCCGCGTGATTCCTTACCGCGGTTCGTGGCTCGACTTCGAATTCGACCCGAAGGACATGCTGTACTTCCGCGTGGACCGTCGCCGCAAGATGCCGGTCACGATCCTGTTGAAGGCCATCGGCCTGAACCCGGAATCGATCCTCGCGAACTTCTTCGTGAACGACAACTTCCGCCTGATGGACAGCGGCGCGCAGATGGAGTTCGTCTCCGAGCGCCTGCGCGGCGAAGTCGCGCGCTTCGACATCACCGACAAGTCGGGCAAGGTCGTGGTCGCCAAGGACAAGCGCGTCACCGCGCGCCACACGCGTGAGCTCGAGCAGGGCGGCACCACGCACATCAGCGTGCCGGAAGACTTCCTGATCGGCCGCGTGATCGCCCGCAACATCGTCGATGCCGACTCCGGCGAAATCCTGGCCAAGGCCAACGACGAGCTGACCGAAGCGCTGCTGAAGAAGCTGCGCACGGCCGGCGTGCAGGACATCCAGGTCATCTACACGAACGAACTGGACCAGGGCGCCTACATCTCGCAAACGCTGCGCATCGACGAAACCGTCGACGAGTTCGCCGCGCGCGTGGCCATCTACCGCATGATGCGCCCCGGCGAGCCGCCGACGGAAGACGCCGTGCAAGCGCTGTTCCAGCGCCTGTTCTACAACCCGGACACGTACGACCTGTCGCGCGTCGGCCGCATGAAGTTCAACGCCAAGGTCGGCCGCGACGAGTCGACCGGCCCGATGGTGCTGACCAACGAGGACATCCTGGCTGTCGTCAAGATCCTCGTGGACCTGCGCAACGGCAACGGCGAAGTCGACGACATCGACCACCTGGGCAACCGCCGCGTGCGTTGCGTGGGCGAACTGGCCGAAAACCAGTACCGCACCGGCCTGGCACGTATCGAGAAGGCCGTGAAGGAACGTCTGGGTCAAGCGGAACAAGAGCCGCTGATGCCGCACGACCTGATCAACAGCAAGCCGATCTCGGCCGCGCTGAAGGAGTTCTTCGGTGCGTCGCAGCTGTCGCAGTTCATGGACCAGACGAACCCGCTGTCCGAAATCACCCACAAGCGCCGCGTGTCGGCCCTTGGCCCGGGTGGTCTGACGCGTGAACGTGCAGGCTTCGAAGTGCGCGACGTGCACGTGACCCACTACGGCCGCGTGTGCCCGATCGAAACGCCTGAAGGCCCGAACATCGGTCTGATCAACTCGCTGGCCCTGTACGCCCGCCTGAACGAATACGGCTTCATCGAGACGCCGTACCGCCGCGTGGTCGACAGCAAGGTCACGATGGACATCGACTACCTGTCGGCCATCGAAGAAGGCAAGTACGTCATCGCCCAGGCCAATGCGGTCCTGGACAAGGACGGCAAGCTGACCGGCGACCTGGTCTCGGCGCGTGAAGCCGGCGAATCGATCCTGGTCGGTGCCGAGCGCATCCAGTACATGGACGTGTCGCCCGCGCAGATCGTGTCGGTGGCTGCTTCGCTCGTGCCGTTCCTCGAGCACGACGACGCGAACCGCGCGTTGATGGGCGCCAACATGCAGCGTCAGGCCGTGCCTGTGCTGCGCCCCGAAAAGCCGATGGTCGGTACCGGCATCGAGCGCGTTTCCGCGGTCGACTCGGGCACCGTGGTCACGGCCACCCGTGGCGGTATCGTCGACTACGTCGACGCGACCCGCATCGTGGTGCGCGTGAACGACGCCGAAGCGGCAGCCGGTGAAGTCGGTGTGGACATCTACAACCTGATCAAGTATCAGCGTTCGAACCAGAACACCAACATCCACCAGCGTCCGATCGTCAAGCGCGGCGACAAGATCGCCAAGGGCGACGTGGTGGCCGACGGTGCCTCGACCGACCTGGGCGAACTGGCCCTGGGCCAGAACATGCTGATCGGCTTCATGCCGTGGAACGGCTACAACTTCGAAGACTCGATCCTGATCTCCGAACGCGTCGTCGCCGAAGACCGCTACACCTCGATCCACATCGAGGAACTGGTGGTGATGGCCCGTGACACGAAGCTGGGCGCCGAAGAAATCACGCGCGACATCCCGAACCTGGCCGAGCAGCAGCTCAACCGCCTCGACGAATCCGGCATCATTTATGTCGGCGCCGAAGTGCAGCCGGGCGACACGCTGGTGGGCAAGGTCACGCCGAAGGGCGAGACCACGCTGACGCCGGAAGAGAAACTGCTTCGCGCCATCTTCGGCGAAAAGGCTTCCGACGTGAAGGACACCTCGCTGCGCGTGGACCAGGGCTCGCAAGGCACCGTGATCGACGTGCAGGTGTTCACCCGTGAAGGCATCCAGCGCGACAAGCGCGCCCAGCAGATCATCGACGACGAGCTCAAGCGCTTCCGCCTCGACCTGAACGACCAGCTGCGCATCGTCGAAGCCGACGCGTTCGACCGTATCGAGAAGCTGCTGACCGGCAAGGTCGCCAACGGCGGCCCGAACAAGCTGGCCAAGGGCACCAAGCTCGACAAGGCCTACCTGTCGTCGGTCGAGAAGTTCCACTGGTTCGACATCCGCCCGGCGGAAGACGACGTGGCTTCGCAACTCGAGTCGATCAAGAACTCGCTGGAGCAGACGCGCCACAGCTTCGACCTCGCGTTCGAAGAAAAGCGCAAGAAGCTCACGCAAGGCGACGAGCTGCCCGCGGGCGTGCTCAAGATGGTCAAGGTCTACCTGGCCGTCAAGCGCCGCCTGCAACCCGGCGACAAGATGGCCGGCCGTCACGGTAACAAGGGTGTGGTGTCGAAGATCGTTCCGGTCGAAGACATGCCGCACATGGCCGACGGCACGCCGTGCGACATCTGCCTGAACCCGCTGGGCGTGCCCTCGCGGATGAACGTGGGCCAGGTGCTGGAAGTGCACCTGGGCTGGGCAGGCAAGGGCATCGGCCAGCGTATCGGTGACCTGCTGCAGCAGGAGGCCAAGGTGGCCGAGCTGCGCAAGTTCATGGACGAGCTGTACAACGGTTCGGGCCGCAAGGAAGAGATCAGCACGCTGAGCGACACCGAGCTGCTCGAAATGGCGGCCAACCTGCAAAGCGGCGCGACCTTCGCGACGCCGGTGTTCGACGGCGCCTCGGAAGAAGAAATCCGCGGCATGCTGAAGCTCGCCTACCCGGACGACATCGCCAAGCTCAAGGGCCTCACCGAGACCCGCACGCAGGCCTACCTGTACGACGGCCGCACCGGCGAACAGTTCGAGCGTCCCGTCACCGTCGGCTACATGCACTTCTTGAAGCTGCACCACCTGGTGGACGACAAGATGCACGCCCGTTCGACCGGCCCGTACTCGCTCGTCACGCAGCAACCGCTGGGCGGCAAGGCGCAGTTCGGCGGCCAGCGTTTCGGTGAAATGGAAGTGTGGGCGCTGGAAGCTTACGGCGCCGCCTACGTCCTGCAGGAAATGCTGACCGTGAAGTCCGACGACGTGCAAGGCCGTACCAAGGTGTACGAAAGCATCGTCAAGGGCGAGCACTCGATCGAAGCCGGCATGCCGGAATCGTTCAACGTGCTGGTCAAGGAAATTCGTTCGCTGGGTCTCGACATCGAGCTCGAGCGTTCCTAAGTTGAAAAGGGAAAGAGTCTTATGAAATCGCTACTCGACCTGTTCAAGCAATTCACGCCTGATGAGCATTTCGATGCCATCAAGATCGGCATGGCTTCGCCCGAGAAGATCCGTTCGTGGTCTTTCGGCGAGGTGAAGAAGCCTGAGACGATCAACTACCGCACGTTCAAGCCCGAGCGCGACGGTCTGTTCTGCGCCAAGATCTTCGGCCCCATCAAGGACTACGAGTGCCTGTGCGGCAAGTACAAGCGCCTGAAGCACCGCGGCGTGATCTGCGAGAAGTGCGGCGTTGAAGTCACGCAGACCAAGGTGCGTCGCGAGCGCATGGGTCACATCGACCTGGCCGCGCCCTGCGCCCACATCTGGTTCCTGAAGTCGCTGCCGTCGCGTCTGGGCCTCGTGCTCGACATGACGCTGCGCGACATCGAACGCGTGCTGTACTTCGAAGCCTACGTGATCACCGACCCCGGCATGACGCCGCTGAAGAAGTTCGGCATCATGTCCGAGGACGACTACGACGCCAAGCGCAAGGAATACGGTGACGAGTTCATCGCCAAGATGGGCGCCGAAGGCATCAAGGACCTGCTCGAAGGCATCGAACTCGACAGCGAGATCGAACGCCTGCGCGGCGACCTGACCGGCTCCGAAGTCAAGGTCAAGAAGAACTCCAAGCGCCTGAAGGTGCTCGAGGCCTTCCGCAAGTCGGGCATCAAGCCCGAGTGGATGGTGCTCGACGTGCTGCCCGTGCTGCCGCCGGACCTGCGTCCGCTGGTGCCGCTGGACGGCGGCCGCTTCGCGACCTCCGACCTGAACGACCTGTACCGCCGCGTCATCAACCGCAACTCGCGTCTGCGCCGCCTGCTGGAGCTGAAGGCTCCGGAAATCATCGCGCGCAACGAAAAGCGGATGCTGCAAGAGGCTGTCGACTCGCTGCTGGACAACGGCCGCCGTGGCAAGGCCATGACGGGCGCCAACAAGCGCGCGCTGAAGTCGCTGGCCGACATGATCAAGGGCAAGAGCGGTCGTTTCCGCCAGAACCTGCTGGGCAAGCGCGTCGACTACTCGGGCCGTTCGGTCATCGTGGTGGGCCCGACGCTCAAGCTGCACCAGTGCGGCCTGCCCAAGCTGATGGCGCTCGAGCTGTTCAAGCCCTTCATCTTCTCGCGCCTCGAAGCCATGGGCATCGCGACCACGATCAAGGCTGCCAAGAAGGAAGTCGAATCGGGCACGCCGGTGGTCTGGGACATCCTGGAAGAAGTGATCAAGGAACACCCGGTCATGCTGAACCGTGCGCCTACGCTGCACCGTTTGGGCATCCAAGCGTTCGAGCCGATCCTGATCGAAGGCAAGGCCATCCAGCTGCACCCGCTCGTTTGCGCGGCCTTCAACGCCGACTTCGACGGCGACCAGATGGCTGTCCACGTGCCGCTGTCGGTGGAAGCGCAGATGGAAGCCCGCACGCTGATGCTGGCCTCCAACAACGTGCTGTTCCCGGCGTCGGGCGAACCGTCGATCGTTCCTTCGCAGGACGTGGTGCTGGGTCTGTACTACACGACCCGCGACCGCATCAACGGCCGTGGCGAGGGCCTGATCTTCTCCGACATCGGTGAAGTGCAGCGCGCACTCGACGCCAACGAAGTCGAGCTCACAGCCCGCGTGGCGGTGCGTATCACGGAGTACACGAAGAACAAGGAAACCGGCGAATTCACGCCGTCGACCTCGCTCGTGGACACCACCGTGGGCCGCGCGCTGCTGTCGGAGATCCTGCCGAAGGGCCTGCCGTTCGCGAACATCAACAAGGCGCTGAAGAAGAAGGAAATCTCCAAGCTCATCAACGTCTCGTTCCGCAAGTGCGGCCTGAAGGAGACCGTGGTCTTCGCCGACAAGCTGCTGCAGAACGGCTTCCGCCTGGCCACCAAGGCCGGCATCTCGATCGCCATCGACGACATGCTGGTGCCTTCGGAGAAGCACGGCATCATCGAGCGCTCGGCCAAGGAAGTGAAGGAGATCGAACAGCAGTACGTCTCCGGTCTCGTGACCTCCGGCGAGCGCTACAACAAGGTGGTGGACATCTGGGGCAAGGCCGGCGACGAAGTGTCGAAGGTGATGATGGCCAAGCTGTCGAAGCAGAAGGTCATCGACCGCCACGGCAAGGAAGTCGAGCAGGAGTCCTTCAACTCGATCTACATGATGGCCGACTCGGGCGCCCGCGGTTCCGCGGCCCAGATTCGCCAGGTGGCCGGTATGCGGGGCCTGATGGCCAAGCCGGACGGCTCGATCATCGAGACGCCCATTACCGCGAACTTCCGCGAAGGCCTGAACGTGTTGGAGTACTTCATCTCCACCCACGGTGCTCGTAAGGGTCTGGCCGACACGGCGCTGAAGACGGCGAACTCGGGTTACCTGACCCGTCGTCTGGTCGACGTGACGCAAGACCTGGTCGTGACCGAGCAGGACTGCGGCACGCACGCCGGCTACCTGATGCGCGCCATCGTCGAAGGCGGTGAAGTGATCGAATCGCTGCGCGACCGAATCCTCGGCCGCACTGCCGCTGACGACGTGCTGCACCCCGAGAACCGCTCGGTGCTGCTGAAGGCCGGCGAGATGTTCGACGAGGACACCATCGAATGGCTCGAAGCCCAGGGCGTGGACGAGGTCAAGGTGCGCACTGCACTGACCTGCGAGACGCGCTTCGGCATCTGCTCGACCTGCTACGGCCGCGACCTGGGCCGCGGCGGCCTGATCAACATCGGCGAAGCCGTCGGTGTGATCGCCGCGCAGTCCATCGGTGAACCGGGCACGCAGCTGACGATGCGTACCTTCCACATCGGTGGTGCCGCTTCGCGCGCAGCCATCGCCTCGAGCGTGGAAGCCAAGTCGAACGGCTCGATCGGCTTCAACGCCACGATGCGCTACGTGACCAACAGCAAGGGCGAGCTGGTCGTGATTTCGCGTTCGGGCGAGATCGTCATCCATGACGAACACGGCCGTGAGCGCGAGCGTCACAAGGTGCCGTACGGCGCCACGCTGACGGTCAAGGCCGACCAGCAGATCAAGGCCGGCACGATCCTGGCCAACTGGGACCCGCTGACCCGCCCGATCATTACCGAGTTCGCCGGCAAGGCGCAGTTCGAGAACGTCGAGGAAGGCCTGACGGTCGCCAAGCAGGTGGACGAAGTGACTGGTCTGTCGACCCTGGTCGTGATTGACCCGAAGCGCCGCGGCGCTGCCAAGGTCGTGCGTCCGCAGGTCAAGCTGATCGACGCTCAGGGCCAGGAAGTGAAGATCCCCGGCACCGACCATTCGGTGACGATCGGCTTCCCGATCGGCGCCCTGGTGCAGATCCGCGACGGTCAGGACGTGGGCCCCGGCGAAGTGCTGGCGCGCATCCCGGTCGAAGGTCAGAAGACCCGAGACATCACCGGCGGTCTGCCGCGCGTGGCCGAGCTGTTCGAAGCCCGTTCGCCGAAGGACAAGGGCATGCTGGCTGAAATGACCGGCACCGTGTCGTTCGGCAAGGAAACGAAGGGCAAGATCCGCCTGCAGATCACCGATCCGGAAGGCACGGTCTGGGAAGACCTCGTGCCGAAGGAAAAGAACATCCTGGTGCACGAAGGCCAGGTGGTGAACAAGGGCGAAAGCGTGGTCGACGGTCCGGCGGATCCGCAGGACATCCTGCGCCTGCTGGGTTCGGAAGAACTCGCGCGCTACATCGTGGACGAAGTGCAGGACGTGTACCGTCTGCAGGGTGTGAAGATCAACGACAAGCACATCGAGGTGATCGTTCGCCAGATGCTGCGCCGCGTCGTGGTCGACAACATCGGCGACACGGGCTACATCTCCGGCGAACAGGTCGAACGCAGCGAAATGCTCAACACCAACGACGCCCTGCGCGCCGAAGGCAAGATCCCTGCGACGTTCACCAACCTGCTGCTGGGTATTACGAAGGCGTCGCTGTCGACCGACTCGTTCATCTCGGCCGCTTCGTTCCAGGAAACGACGCGCGTGCTGACCGAAGCCGCGATCATGGGCAAGCGCGACGAGCTGCGCGGTCTGAAGGAAAACGTCATCGTCGGCCGCCTGATTCCCGCAGGCACCGGCATGGCGTACCACCAGGCCCGCAAGGTCAAGGACGCCATGGACGAGGCCGAGCGCCGCGCCATCGCCGAGTCGGAAGCCGCCGAACTGGCCGGCTCCGGCGACAGCGATGCGGCGACCAGCACGGTGGACGCCAACGAAGGCGCCGCGACCGAATAACTGGTTAGCATCACCGGCCTGACCGGTTGCCAACGCCCTCCGACCGTTCTGGTCGGGGGGCGTTTTTCTTTGTATTTGCAGGGGTCCGACCGATGACCGAGAGGTTCTGTTTCCGATGAGCGTCCTGCCCGATTCGCTGGCCGGCTGGCTCGTTGTCGCGGTGTTGCTGTTCTGGTTCGTGGGTGCCTACAACCGGCTGGTGCGCCTGCGCGCCGCCGTGCTCCAGGCCTATGCCGTGCTCGACGTGGCACTGCGCAAGCAGCTCGATTTCGTCCAGGCGAGCATCACCGCCGCGCCCCGGCCCGAGTCGCCGCCCGAAGGCGCGCCCACCGTGGCGCCGCTGCAGGCCGCCACGACGCAGCTGGCAACCTTGCTCGGTGCGACGCGGGTGCGCCCGCTCGATCCGGGCAGCATGGCGGCGCTGGCCACCGCGCTGCAGGTGCTCATCGCCGCGTGGCGGCGCCAGTACCCGGGTGCGGTCACCGTGTTCGACGCGGATGGCACGCTGTCGCGGCCCGCGCCGCTGATGCCCGGCCTGGGCGGCGCGTCCGACCCGGCAGCGCCGATCGCCTGGCCCGAACCCTCGGCGGCGGCGGAGATCGCGCGCGGCCAATTCAATCAGGCGGTGGCGCAGTACAACACCGGCATCGCCCAGTTCCCGGCGCTGCTGGTGGCCTGGATCGTGCGACTGCGGCCCGCGGCCCCCTTGCTCTGACATGACGGCAGGCGAGGAACGCCGTCACTTCCCGTCACTCCCATTTCCACCGCGCGGCGTGCTGTCTTTCTCGCCCGTTACCATCGGCTCCAACTTGCCAGTAGATCTTTCCTCCGACCCTTCTTCGGGCAGCGCCGCCTCGACGCCGCAACAACCGCCGCTCTGGCGCCAACTGCAACTGACCGCAGGGGCGCTGGCGTCGATTCGCGCCGGCACTTCGGGCTCGGTCGCGTTCGAGGCCGTCGAGCCTGCCCTGCGCCCCGGCGTGCAGGCGCTCGGCTTCCAGGTGCTGCGCTGGCTCGGCCGCGCCGAGGCGCTGCGCCGCCATCTGGCCAAGCGCACGCCGCCGCCACTGCCCGACGCGCTGCTGTGCACCGCGCTGGCGCTGGCCTGGCACACCGACCACGCCCCCTACGAACCGTTCACGCTGGTCGACCAGGCCGTGGAAGCCGCCAAGCGCAACCCGGCGACGCGGGCGCAGGCCAGCTTCATCAACGCCTGCCTGCGCCGCTTCCTGCGCGAGCGCGACGAGCTGGTGGCCGCCACCGACTCCGAACCCGTGGCGCAGTGGAACCACCCGCGCTGGTGGATCGAGCGCCTGAAGCGCGACCACCCGCGTGACTGGCAGCGCGTGCTGTCGGCCGACAACGCCCAGGCGCCGATGACGCTGCGCGTCAACGCCCTGCAATCGACCCCGGCCGCGTACTTGCTGGAACTGGAGGCCGTGGGTCTCGGGGCCACCCGCGTCGGGGCCGACGGCCTGCAGCTCACGCGGGCCCGTCCCGTGCAGCAGTTGCCCGGTTTTGCCGACGGGGCCTGCTCGGTGCAGGACGGTGCCGCGCAACTCGCGGCGCCCTTGTTGCTCGACGGCTTGCTGCCTGCCGCGCCCGGCGCCGCACCGCTGCGCGTGCTGGACGCCTGCGCCGCCCCCGGCGGCAAGACCGCGCACCTGATCGAACGGGCCGGACCCGGCGCCATCGAGGTGACCGCGCTGGAGGTGGACCCCGTGCGCAGCCGCCGCATCGACGAGACGCTCGCCCGCCTCGGCCTGAAGGCCAAGGTGGTGGTGGCCGATGCGGGGCGCACCGCCGACTGGTGGGACGGCGCCCTGTTCGACGCCATCCTGCTGGACGCGCCGTGCACCGCTTCGGGCATCGTGCGGCGCCATCCCGACGTGCGCTGGCTGCGCCGCGAGAGCGACACCGCCCAGCTGGCGACCCAGCAGGCGATGCTCCTGGCCGCGCTCTGGCCGCTCGTGCGGCCCGGCGGCCGGCTGCTTTATTGCACCTGTTCCGTGTTCCGCGAAGAAGGCTCGCAACAAATTGATGCGTTTCTTGCGCGCAACACCGACGCCTGTTTGCTGCCGTCCCCGGGCCACTTGCTGCCTCAAAGTGGGGCGAATGCCCGTGGCGTCCCGGACAATGCCTCTGGTGACCACGACGGCTTCTTCTACGCGCTGCTTGAAAAACCCGCGCCGCACTGACGGCCGGCGGTCGATCCTGCTGGCCGGCCTGCTGCTGGTCTGGGCCCTGTGGATGGCCCTGTTCCCGGCCGCCGCCACCGCCCAGGGGCGGCCCGGCGGCGCCACCATCACCCAGATGCGGCTGGAGCAGGCCGACGACGGCGTCTACCTCAGCGCGGCCGTGCAGTTCGAGCTGCCCGTGCTCGTGGAAGACGTGCTCGACAAGGGCATCGCCATCTATTTCGTGGCCGAGGCCGAGGTCTTCCAGGAGCGCTGGTACTGGACCGACCGCAAGGTCGCGCAGGTGGCGCGCCACATGCGGCTGGCCTATCAGCCTCTCACGCGCCGCTGGCGGCTGAATGTCTCGCCCGTGCCGATCACCGGAGCCGCCAGCTTCGGCATCTCGCTGAACCAGAATTTCGACAGCCTCGGCGACGCGCTCGAGGCCATCAAGCGCATCGGGCGGCTGCGGCTGGGCGACGCCGCCGAGATCGGCGACGAGCCGCTGCACCAGGTGACCTTCCGGTTCCGGCTCGACACCTCGCAGCTGCCGCGCCCCTTCCAGATCGGCGTGGTCGGGCAGGCGGACTGGAACATCGCCGCCGAGCGCACCGCCCGACTGCCGCTGGAGAAGCAGCGGTGAGCAGCAAGCCGCGCAGCGGCGCCGCGGCCACGCCCGCCGCACGCCGCTCGCGCGCGCTGCGCTGGGCCGTGGGCGTGGGCGCTGCGATGGTCACTGCCATCGGCCTGGTGCTGATCTTCCTGCTGGCGCAGGCCACCAACAACCGGGCGCTGTACGAGCGCTACTACGTGCGCCTGTTCGGCATCAACGTGGTGGTGGCCGTGCTGCTCGTGCTGGTGATCGGCTGGGTCGCGTTCCGGCTGCTGCGGCGGCTGCGGCAGGGCAAGTTCGGCAGCCGGCTGCTGATCAAGCTGGCGGCCATCTTCGCGCTCGTGGGCGTGGTGCCGGGGGCGCTGGTCTATGTGGTGTCCTACCAGTTCGTGGCGCGTTCGATCGAGAGCTGGTTCGACGTCAAGGTCGAAGGCGCGCTCGACGCCGGCCTGAACCTGGGCCGCGCCACGCTCGATTCGCTCTCGGACGACCTCGCCGCGAAAACCCGCACCGCCAGCACCCAGCTGGCGCAGGTGCCCGACGCCAGCGCGGGGCTGATGCTGGAGCGCATCCGCGACCAGCTCGAAGCCAGCGATGTGATCCTCTGGACCGGCTCGGGCCAGCTCGTGGCCAGCGCCGGCGCGTCGCGCTTCCAGCTCAACCCCGAGCGCCCGACTCTGCAGCAGTTCCGCCAGGTGCGCCCCGAGCGCGCCGTCGCGCATGTCGAGGGGCTGGAGGAAGCCGCCTTGCCCAGCGCCACGCCGCCGAGCGCCAGCGTGCGCGCGCTGGCCATGGTGCAGCGCCCGGGCTTCGACTTCGACACCGCGCCGCGCTACCTGCAGGTGACGCGGCTGCTGCCGCCGGCCGTGGTCGCCAACGCGCTGGCCGTGCAGGAAGCCAACCGCGAGTACCAGGAGCGCGCACTCGCGCGGGAGGGGTTGCGCCGCATGTACATCGGCACGCTCACGCTGAGTCTGTTCCTTGCCGTGTTCGGCGCGGTGCTGCTGGCCGTGCTGTTCGGCAACCAGCTGGCGCGCCCGCTGCTCGTGCTGGCCGACGGCGTGCGTCAGGTGGCCGGCGGCGACCTGCGGCCCACTGCCGTGCTGCAGGGCAAGGACGAACTGGGCGGCCTCACGCGTTCGTTCGCCGTCATGACCCAGCAGCTGGCCGATGCGCGCGGCGCCGTCGAGAAAACCATGGACCAGCTGGACGCCGCCCGCGCCAACCTGCAGACCATCCTCGACAACCTGACCTCGGGCGTGATCGTGCTCGACGCCAAGGGCACCGTGCTGTCCACCAACCCCGGCGCCACCCGCGTGCTGCGCGCGCCGCTCGCCGCCTACGAAGGGCAGGCGCTCGTCAGCGTGCCGGGGCTGGCCGACTTCGGCGCCAAGGTGCAGCAGCAGTTCGACGAATTCCTGGTCGAGCGCATGCAGCACGGCCTGGACCACTGGCAGCACGCCTTCGAACTGCACGCCACGGGCAACGACCTGCCGCAGCAGGACGACGCCATCAACATCGTCGCGCGCGGCGCCGAGCTGCCGGGCGATGCGCGGCTGCTGGTGTTCGACGACATCTCCGAAATCGTCTCGGCCCAGCGTGCGCAGGCCTGGGGCGAAGTGGCGCGCCGGCTGGCGCACGAGATCAAGAACCCGCTCACGCCGATCCAGCTGTCGGCCGAGCGGCTCGAGATGAAGCTTTCGGGCAAGGTCGAGCCGCCCGAGCAGGCCATCCTGGTGAAGTCGGTCAAGACCATCGTCGACCAGGTCGATGCGATGAAGCGGCTGGTGAACGAATTCCGCGACTACGCGCGGCTGCCCGCGGCCGACCTCAAGCCGGTCGACCTCAATGCCCTGCTGGCCGATGTGCTCCAGCTGTACCACGCCGAGAACCTGCCCATCACGCTGCGCTCGGAGCTCGACGAGCGCTGCCCGCCCGTGCGCGGCGACGCGCAGCAGATCCGCCAGGTTGTGCACAACCTGCTGCAGAACGCCCAAGACGCCGCCGAGGCCGCCGCCACCGGCACGGGCAAGGTGGGCGAAGTCGTCATCCGCACCCGGCTGGGCGATTCGGGCCAGCGCGTGCGCCTCACCGTGCAGGACAGCGGGCCCGGCTTTGCCGAGAACATTCTCAAGCGCGCCTTCGAGCCCTACGTCACGACGAAAACAAAAGGTACCGGTTTGGGGCTGGCCGTCGTCAAGAAGATCGCCGACGAGCACGGCGCGCGCATCGAGCTTTCCAACCGTGTCGTCGACGGGGCTGTGGCGGGCGCGCAAGTCTCGCTATCATTCGCGCTGGCAGGCGAACCGCGGGCAGCGGTCGCTCACACCGAAGATTCGAAATCTTCGTCCGCCTGAGTACCGGCGAATCCAGCGCACGCAGGCTGGATCGGGAGCGGATCAATCACACCAGCGCATACAACAAGCAGCACTCATGGCAAACATTCTCGTGGTCGATGACGAGCTGGGCATCAGGGACCTGCTCTTCGAAATTCTCAATGACGAAGGCCACAACGTGGAGCTCGCGGAAAACGCCGCCGAAGCCCGCGCGGCCCGACAACGCGCCCGGCCCGACCTCGTGCTGCTCGACATCTGGATGCCGGACACCGACGGCGTCACCCTGCTCAAGGAGTGGTCCACCGCGGGCCTGCTGAGCATGCCCGTCATCATGATGAGCGGGCACGCCACCATCGACACCGCGGTCGATGCCACGCGCATCGGCGCCTTCGCGTTCCTCGAAAAGCCCATCACGCTGCAGAAGCTGCTCAAGGCCGTGGAGCAGGGGCTGGCGCGCGAAACCGCCCGCCGCGCCGCCGCCGGCGTGGTGCCGCCGCCCACGGGCGCGAACCAGGCAACCGCCATCACGACCACGGGCGACAGCCTGCTGATGGCATCGCTGGCAGCCGTGCCGGTCGCCGACGCCGGCCCCCAGTCGACTCAGAGCTTCGACCTCGACCGCCCGCTGCGCGACGCGCGCGACGGGTTCGAGAAGGCCTACTTCGAGTTCCACTTGGCGATGGAGAACGGTTCGATGACCCGCGTGGCCGAGAAAACCGGCCTCGAGCGCACGCACCTTTACAGAAAACTCAAACAACTTGGCGTGGACCTTTCCCGAGGCCGCAGAAGCGCTGTATAATTTGAGGCTGCACACAAAGGCCCGGTAGCTCAGTTGGTAGAGCAGCGGATTGAAAATCCGCGTGTCGGTGGTTCGATTCCGCCCCAGGCCACCAAATCAAGTCAAAAGCCCAACCTTCCGAGGTTGGGCTTTTTGCTTTCTGGCGTCATGCCGGCTGTGCTTTGCAGCGCAGGGCCGACCGCGTCACTTGAGCCGCTCCGCTTCCATGCCTGCATGACCACGGCGCCTGCGCTCGGCTTGCGCCTTCGCCAGCGTCGCCTGGCTCTGCTTCGCCGCATCCTCGCAGCGGGCATGCAGGGCGATCAACTCCTTGTCGGTGAGCCGCTCGATGCCGATGAAGTCGTCCTCGGCGTCGGAGGTGCGGATGAGTTCGTCGAGCTTGGTCTGCAGGGCGGCGCTGTCGCGGTTCTGCGTGTTCTGGATCAGGAACACCATCAGGAAGGTCACGATGGTGGTGCCCGTGTTGATCACGAGCTGCCACGTTTCGGAAAACCCGAAAAACGGCCCCGCGACCGCCCAGGCCACGACCACGATCACGCAGATCAGGAAGGTCGCGGGGCTGCCGGTCCAGCGTGCCACGGCGTTGGCGAAGGAATCAAAGAGCCGCTCCATGCGCATGTCCTCCAGTGGGAGCGATGCTGCGGTGATGGCGCACGCGAGCGTGTCAGCCGAGGCCCGCCTCGCGTGGCATCGCACTTCCCCTGAGGTTGTCGGCGCCGGGCAGCGCCGCTCCCGCGCCCTCGGACAAGGCTTACAAGCGTCGTCGCGCAGGGACGACAGGAGGCTGTCTGCCCCATGCCGACCATGAAGATTCATTGCAGTTTTCTCAACCCGGCCGTCGCTTTGGCGCGGCCCTTCATGGAGCAACACTCATGGCCAACGATATCCAGGCAACCACGGCGGACGCGGTCTCGAACGATCAGGTGATCGATGTTCTGAACGACCTTCTGGAGAACTCGCGCGACGGCGAGTACGGTTTTCGCGCTTGCGCGGAGGAGGTCGACTCGGCGCAGCTGAAGCCGGTGTTCGAGAGCCGCGCGACGCAATGCGCCAGCGCGGCTTCCGAGCTCGCCGCACTCATCCGCCAGTTGGGCGGCGAACCCGACGACGGCGGCTCGATCAGCGGAGCGATGCATCGCGGCTGGGTGCACGTGAAGGGCACGGTGGGGGCGAACAGCCCGCTGTCGATGCTCGAGGAGTGCGAACGCGGCGAGGACGCAGCGGTCGCGCGCTACCGCAAGGCGCTCAAGAACGACCTGCCGGCCCAGGTGCGCATGCTGGTGCAGCGCCAGGCCGACGGCGCCCAGGCCAACCACGACCAGATCAAGGGACTGCGCGACCAGTTCCGCGCCGCCAAGGGCTGAGCGATCTCGGCTGGTGAGTTTTCGAGCGGCACGTGGCGGGCCGCTTCGAGGACGGGCAGAACCAGTCCTGACTGCGAGCGTTTCGTGAGCAACCGATGCCGAGGTGCCATCGCTGGCCCTCGGCATTTCTACGGCTTGCGATCCTTGATCCTTGATTACGCGCTTGGTGTTGCGGCGGTTGCAGGGTCGTGCTGCAGGCGCGGGGGCAGCCGGGTGTCCAGCCAGTCCAAGCGCCATGCCAGCAACAGCACCGCCCCGACCACACAGGTGATGGCCAGTGCGCGCGCGAGGCCGTGGCGCTGGCGGTAGGGGTCGGGCGCGATGCGTTTCGCGCCCGGTGGCACGCGCGCCGTCTGCGACAGCATGCCGCCGAGGCGCACATTGACCTTCATGCGGCCGTTGATGGCCCATCCGCTGGCATCGAGGATCGGGCCCAGGCTGCGTTGGCGCAGCTTCAGCCAGGCGATCAGCATGCTCGGCCCCGAGATCGCGATCACGATGCCGACGAGGGCCACCGGTATCCACTGCCCCAGGTCGATGAACTTGCCGAAGATGCCGACCAGCACCGCGCTGATGCTGCCCAGCGCCACGCCGATCGCGGCCACCGTGCCCACGTCGATGCGGCTGGTGTTGGGCAGGAGGGGCCCTGGTTTCGTCGCCGGCTTTGCCGAGGTGTTGACATCTGCCGGACGGTCCGCGGTGGCGACGCTTCCTGCCAGCGTCTGCAGCGCGGCATGCGAGCCGGCTTCACTGGCTGCCGCGCGCTTGGCCACCTGCTCCTCGATCAGCCGGACGAACTTCTTGTACGGTGCGAAGAAGGCCTGCGCCACGCTGGTGGGGTTCTCGATCAGCTTGGTGATGGTGGCGTCCCAGTCGTGGCCCTGGCGGTCGTAGAACACGCCGTTGCGCCCGACGAAGAGGAAGTCGACGTCGCCTGCGGTGAAGGCGGCGACGATGCTCATCTTCTGTCCCTGGCGCGTGCAGTCGCAGTACGCGAGGCAGGTCTTCGCCAGGCCGGCCAGCGCCGCGTGCCGGGCGGTGTCCTGCACCTGCACCGTGAGTTCGCAGCTGCGCCCGTCGAGGTAGAGGGTGCCCGCCTGGAAGATCGCGCCCTCGCGCCGGTAGAACGCCTTGAAGGACACGAAGTTGTGCAGCAGCACCCGCAGGTCGCGCTGCAGCCGCAGCAGCTTCTCGAGGTCGGTCAGCAGGCGGTTGTGGTGCTCGGCCGCTTCGTCCTCGGTGATGAGCGCGAGCAGCGCATCGCGTGTGGCGAGCAGTGCCTCGATGCGCTCGCGCGGCAGGCCCGCGAGCGCGTTGGCAGGACGCGCGGCGATCCAGGCGTCGCACGGCGCGAGCTGATGGCGCAGCGATTGCCACGGTGCTTCTTCGAGCGTGTCGCGTTCGCCGAGCAGGGGTGTCACTGCATCGCGCGCGAACACGGCCATGGCCTCGGCCCAGGCAGGGTTGAGGCTCGACCCCGCGAGCGGCAGCCCGCGATGCGGCGTCACCGGCGCCAGTGGCAACTCGGCCACCGGCTGCACGCTTGCATCGAGCGTGTGGCCCGCGAGCGCGTCGTAGGCTTCGGGCGAGGGGTTGAGCGCGACCACCGCCTGCACGTCGTAGGCGGCCACGCGGCAGCGCGCGAAGAAGTCATCGATCTTGGCCGCGACCGCGCGCAAGGCTTCGGCCGCAGCCAGGGTGCGCGCGCCCAGCGGCAGCAGCGCCTCCTCGTCTCCTTGGGCATACCAGTCGCGGATGGCTTGCGCGTCGGCCATGAAGGCTTCGGCATGCGCACGATCGAGGCCCGGTGTCTGCGCGTGGCGATCGGGCGTGCTGCCATGGGTGCGCATCGCCTCTTCGATGGTGGTGCGCAGGGCATCGTCGGTGGCCGTGTCCGGCGTGACGACGCCGTCGCCGTTGAAGCGCATCGCGGCCAGCCATTCGCCGCGATCGGCGATGTCGGCGAGCGTCAGCGTGTGCGTGTCCTGCTTGCCGAGCAGGTCGAGGATGCGGCGGCCTTCCCTTGCGAGGTCGGCGCCCGGCGTGCGCGTGTCGTCGAGGTCGTCCAGCGACAGCGTGCCACCGCCGGCGAGCAGCACATCGGCGCTGCGCAGCCGTTCGCAGGCCCATTGGCAGGCCGCGATGACTTCCGGCGGACGCACGCGGCCATCGCCGTCGGTGTCGATGAGGTCCAGCGTGCGCGGGTCGAAGTCGATGCCGCGCGTGGGGCAGGCGAGCGCGACCCACAGCTTCTGGTCGAGCTCGGCAATGCGTGCGATGTCCTCGCCGCTGCGGAACACCACCTGGTCGACGCCTCCCGCGCGGAGGAACTGCCAGCGGTGCGTCGTTCGGGGCGGCGTGTCGGTGCCGGGTGTTCCGGCGGGGGCTGGGGCGGCGACGGTCGTCAACAGGCTGATTTCCTTTTTCATGAAGGGGTGGCAGTGCAGCAGCCTAGACCGTGAGGCGGGAAAGTCTTGAGGACAGACGACGCGCCGCGATGTCGTCCTTGGCCGACAGTGCGCCCGATGACCGCGCAGGTCTCTTTCAAAAAAAGAAAGGCGACGTTCCGGAGAAGTCGCCTTTTCTTTTTCTTGACGCGCGATGCGCGCCATCGCACGCAGCCCCGGTGCCTACGTCGGGTATGGCGTCGCTGACGTGCCGATGGACACCAGCTGATAGCCCTGCCCATAGACCGCGCGCAGCACGAATCCGTTGTCCCGCTGCAGCGACAGCTTGCGCCGGACGTTCGTGGCGCAGGCGTCGAGCGAACGTGTCTCGGCGCGCTGGGGCGGGAGCTTCCACACCGAACTCATGAGCCAGGAGCGCGTCAGCACGTTGCCGAGGTTGCGGAACAGCTCCAGCGCGAAGGAGAACTGCCGCGGCTGGAGTGCGATCTCGCGGTCGCGATGCACCACGATGTTGCTGCCCTCGACGAAGTGGTATTGGCCCCAGGTCCAGCGGTCCGAGGCGGCCTGGCGCATGGACGCTTCTGCGTCCTGCTCGGTGTAGAGCGTGTGCATGTGCTTCACCAGTGCCTCGTTCGAAATGCGACGCAGGTCGAAGCTGGTATGGGTGCCCGGCAAGGGCATGTCTTCGAAGTAGGAGGGCAGCGCGACGACGCCCGGTTCGCCCTGCGCGGTGATGGGCACGGCCGGCATGCCCAGCACCCAGCACACGGTGAGCAGGCTCTCGCTGCCCATGGCCTCCGGCGCGGCCAGCAGGAGGTCGAAGCGGGTGCCGCGGCTCAAGGTGGACAGCAGTTCGCCGATGTTGCAAAACATCGCGGGCCTGTGGCCCATGGTGCGCAGACGCTCCTGGAGCAGCGTGCTGCGCGCGGTGCTGTTGTCCAGCAGGGCCAGGGAGAGTTTTCCCTCGAGGTTCATGTGATGGATCAATTTCAAAGGACGGCGAGAACTCACGGCGGAGCAGGCCAACGAACTTGAATCGACTCGCCAGGAGCCGGGCTGTTTCCGCGGTGCGCGAAGTGTTTGGAGTCTGGCCAGCGGCCATGCATTTCTTGAACTGTTCCTGTGGCTGGGTGATGCTCCCTTGACCAGTGGCTGGTATCGATGGCGCGGGTGCCCGTCGCCTATGGCCGACGCTGCATCCCGGCGGCTGCCGGCGCATCGACGCCGATGCCTTCCATGTCCAGGCGCGAGACCGCCAAGGTCCGGCTCTGGCAGTGGCGCATGGCTGCCTGCAGGCGATAGGCCTTGGGCGTCATGCCCTTGACCTTCAGAAAGCGTCGGTTGAAGTTCGCAAGGTTGTTGAACCCCGCGGCGCAGCAGATGCGCCAGATCTGCATGTCGGTTTCCATGAGCAGTTGGCACGCCTTGCCGATGCGCAGCCGGGTCACGGCATCGGTGAATGAAATGCCTGTGGACTGCCTGAACACTCGGGAGAAACTGCCCTGGCGGATGCCCGCGTGCTCGCAGACGCCGGGGGCCGACAGCGGCTGGTCGAGGTGCAGCCGGATGTAGGCCATGGCCTTGTGGATCGCAGCCACCGTTTCTGGACGCCCCGTGACCGGCAACCAACCCGAGGAGAGCACCCGGCGGTCCCTGCACCGTGCAAGCCGGCTCAAGAGGCGCAGGAACTCGGCGAAGCGCTGCAGCCCCTCGCAGCACCGGATGCGTTCGAAGTGCGCTCGCACGCTCTCGCTGATGCCAAGGAACTCGACGCCGTAACGGGCCTTCTCCAGCAGGGGGGCCGCTTCCTGGAGTTCGCTGAACAGCTGCATGCCCTTGCGCAGCGGGGCTTCCGCGAACCGGAGTGTCTGGCTGCGCAGCGCCACACCCTCGGGCGGCAGGTTCTGCGAGACCCAGTTGTGCGGCAGCCCGGGTCCGGTGAGCACCAGGTGGCCGGGCTCGAAGCGCCCGACGTGGTCACCGACGAATGACCAGCCCCTGGTGTCCATGACCAGATGCAACTCGTACGCGTCGTGAGCGCGCCAGTGTTCCGACGTCGACGGGCTGGCATGCCGGGCGCAGTGCAGGAAGCCGCGCGGGTCGGAAGGCGCGGGTTCAAGGCGCTCCCCGGGCGACATCGCCATCTTCATGACGAGCGCCGCACGGCAGCACGCCGCGCGCTCCTGGTCTCCGGTCCTGGCATCGGACGCTCCTCCTTCGCATGTCTTGAGTCGGGTGGCGGGCCCTGTTGCCACACGGTGGCAAACGGCAGGTCCTCAAGACGCTATTGGGGCGGGGTTCCGTAAACGAAAAGTGAACAATTCAAGCCAAAGGCGAAACACGCTGCAATGCAAACGAATGTTCCGCGCGGGCGCGGTCCTCTGTGGCGAAAGGCGCAGGAAGGGCGACGGCTCAGGCAGAGCGCGCGAGAGAGGGCGTTGCGTCAGCGCGGTGCTGCGCCAACGCCTGCTCCATGGCGTGGACCAGGTCGGCCGCCAGAAAGGGCTTGCGCAGAATCCGCGCGTGCGGTGGCACCGCATAGCGGCGCGCGAGCAGGTCGCTGGGGAGGCCCGAGACCATCACCACGGCGGCGTCGGGATGGCGTCGGCGCACCTCGTGCATCAGCTGCAGGCCGTCGCCGCCCGGCCCCAGGCTGACATCCGACAGGACCAGGTCGAACGCGTGGGCCTCGAGCGCGGCTGCCGCCTCGGCCGAGGAGGCGACAGCGTGCACCTGCGCACCGCGTTCCTTCAGGAGGTCGTGGGTGGCTTCGCGGACATCGGCATCGTCGTCCACCAGCAGGACGCGCAGCTGTGCCAACGACGATGCATCGGGCTGCGGCGAAGGCGCCTGCATGGCCGTGGCGGGACTGGCTTCGGGCAGCACCAGCGCGAAGGACGTGCCCTGCCCCAGGGTGCTTTCCACACGGATGTCGCCCCCGGACTGCTTGACGAAGCCGTAGACGATGCTCAGGCCGAGTCCGCTGCCCTCGTTCTTCTTGGTCGAGAAGAAGGGCTCGAAGATGTGCTCCAGCACGCTCGGCGGCATGCCGGCGCCCGTGTCGCTGACGCGGATTTCCACCATCGCGCCGCGAGCAGCGTGGGTCGCCGTACCGGGCACAGCCACGTGCCGCGCGCTGTGCAGTGTGAGCACGCCGCCCCGGGGCATCGCGGCACCGCCGTTCAAGGCGAGGTTGAGGATTGCGTTCTCGAGCTGCCCGCCGTCGGCCAGCACGGTGGCGCCGCCGGCTTGCAGGTCGAGCGCGACGCGGATGTCCTGCCCCAGCGAGTATTCGATGAGATCCTGCAGGCCGGTGAGCATCTGGTCGACGTCGAGCACTTCGGCGTGCAGCGTCTGCCGCCTCGCAAAGGCCAGCAATCGCGCGGTGAGTGCCGCCCCGCGCTCCGAAGCTCGCAGCGCGCGGTCCACGATCCGGCGCATGTCGGGCGACAGGTCGTCGCGCGATTGCAGCAGCTGCAGGTTGCTGAAGACCGCCGCGAGCAGGTTGTTGAAGTCGTGCGCGACGCCGCCGGTGAGCTGGCCCAGCACTTCCATCTTCTGGGTCTGCCGCACCTGCCGTTCGAGCGCGCGGCTTTCGCTCTGGTCGCTGTACAGCGCGACGAAGCCGCCGGCCGGCATCGGATGGTTGCGCACGGCCAGCACCTGGCCGTTGTCGAGCAGGAGGTCTGCGCGCCGCCGCTGCTGTGCATCGGGGGCGCCCAGCAGCTCGACGGCAGGGCGGCCATCGGCCATGGGCGGCAGCGCGTCGCGCAGCGTCTCGAGGGTGGCGCCCGTATGCACCGCCTGCGAGGGAAGATGCAGCAGGGCGGCGAACCGAGGGTTCCAGGCCACGAGCCGGCCTTCGGCGTCGAATGCCCCGAGGCCGTCGTCGATGCTGTCGAGCACCGTGCGAAGCAGCCGTCGCTGCTCCGAGATGTCCGCGCCCATACGGCGCATCGACAGCGTGTTCTCGCGGAACACGTTGAACGCGTTGACGAGTGCGCCGACCTCGTCGTCGCGGGGCGCGATCGAGTCCGGGACGTCGGGTGGCGCCATCGCGTTGCCGTGCGACAACTCGGTGATCGCGGCGGTCACGCGGGTCAGGTCGCGCAACGATGCCTGCAGGTTCCAGAACCCGAGGGCGAGCGCGGCGGCGGCGACCAGTAGCGCAACCACGACCGCGATCAGCCCCGAGCGGACGACGAGGCCGACCGTATGCTCGATCGACGACACCTCGCTGCTGAGTGACTCGACGTGCCGATCGACCGAACGCGTGAGCTCTTCCGACAGCTGGCGCATCGAGGTGAGCAGGACGTTCTTGCGATCGCGCAGTGACAGGTGTTGCTTGCGCAGCGCGAAGATGTTGTCGGCCTCGGCGGCGATCTGTGCACGCATTCGCGCATTGATGCGCTGCGTCGGGGCGGACTGCAGTTGCGCGCGATAGATCTGCTCGGCGTCGGTCAGGTCGGTCACGTTGTGGGCGTACAGGGCCACACGCAGCATCTGCAGCAGATGGTCGGCTTCCTTGCGCGACAGCGCCGGCATGCGAGCGACCTGGTCCTCGAGCTGGTCCAGCACCTGGATGCGTTCGCGGCCCTCTTGTCGCAGGGCGAGATCCTGGCGCTTGAATTCGATCAGGTCGTCCAGCGTCGTCTGCATGGTGCCCAGGATCTGGATCACGCCGGTGGCCGTTTCGCTGTCCGGCGGCAACTGCGCTGCGCGTGCGCGCAGCTCTTGCTGGCGCTGGCGCAGCGTCGACTGTTCCCGCTCGAGCCGTGCCAGGTCGCTGATTTCCGCCACATAGGGTGCTGCCGCTGCGAGGTCCGTCACCCGCTTCGACAACCCGAGCGACTTGGCGACCGACGGCAGGATCCGCTCGTCGAAACCCCGGACCGCGGTCTTGGCGTTGAACAGCGCCACCATGGCCACGGCGGCGAGCACGATCAGCGCAATGGCCAGCGCCCCGAAGGTGAAGCTCCACCGGTTGCGCAGGTTGCATGCCCGGTGGTAGCGGCGGGCGCCCGCCGGGTGCCGAGGCGCGTGATTCACGGCGTCGGCCCGCACCGCGGCCGGTCAGCAGCGAACCACATTCGCGGCAAAGCGGTAGCCCGCGCCGCGTTCGGTGCAGATGAAGCGGGGGTTGTCCGGGTCGTCCTCGATCTTGCGGCGCAGCCGGGACACCAGCACGTCGATCGTGCGGCTCACCGCATCCGACTGGGCGCTGCGTGTCTTGAGCAGCAATTGCTCGCGATCGATGACCCGGTTCGCGTGCAGCACGAAGACCTCGAGCAAGGCGAACTCGCCGTGGGTCAGCTCGCGGGGCGTGCCGTCGCGCTGGCGCAGCTCGCGGGCGGTGATATTGAGCGTCCAGTCGCCGAACAGGTAGCGCTCGTGGCTCAGGCGGTCGGTGCGCAGCGAGCGCGGCATGCCGCTTTCGGCCGCGCGGCGCAGCAGCGCGCGGATGCGCGCGACCAGTTCACGGTTGTCGAACGGCTTGGCGACGAAGTCGTCGACGGCGGTTTCAAGGCCCAGGATGCGATCGGCGGCCGTGCCCTGGCCGGTGAGGATGATGATGGGAATGCGCGAGCGCGTGCGCAGCTGGCGCGCGAGCTCGATGCCGTCTTCCTTCTTCAGCCGCAGGTCGATGATCACGAGCGAGAAGGCGCGCTGGTCGAGGCGGGCTGCCATCGTCAAGCCGTCCGGCACGGCCTGGGCGCGAAAGCCCGAGGCTTCCAGCAGGTCGACCAGCGTCTCGCAGACCTCGGGATCGTCGTCGACCACGAGGATTTCGGGCTTCACTACATCAAGCATGGAAATTCCAAAAAGCGGGACATCGCGCCCCGGCCATTCGGAATTTTTACAGACGTATCCTCACCAATTGACGCTAAATGGTTACATCGGTCGTCTGCAGTTTTCTTTTTCGAGACTTAATTCCATTTTCAATTTACATGTGCGTCGGCGGCCGCACTTCGCTCAGTTTCAGCGCACCGGGCCGGGTGCCGGCGGCTCGACCGGCAGTGCCCGCTTGTGGGCGCTCTTGCGGTGTGTCGACAGAATCACGGCGCGCGCGGCAGCCGAGACCGGCTTGCCTTCGAGGAAATCGTCGATCTGCTCGTAGCTCACGCCGAAGGCGTCTTCGTCGGGCTTGCCCGGCACCAGCGATTCGAGGTCGGCGGTCGGCACCTTGTAGACCAGCGCATCGGGCGCGCCGAGCAGTTGCGCCACCGCGCGCACGCGGCGCTTGTTGAGGCCGGTGAGCGGCGTCACGTCGGCCGCGCCGTCGCCGAACTTGGTGAAGAAACCCATGAGCGCTTCGGCCGCGTGGTCGGTGCCGATCACGAGGCCGTCATGCGCGCCGGCCACCGCGAACTGCGCAATCATGCGCTGGCGCGCCTTGATGTTGCCGAGCACGAAGTCTTCGTGCGCCGCGTCGCGAAAGACCTGCCCGCCGGCGTGCAGCGCGGCCAGCATCGCATCGGCGGCGGGGCGGATGTCCACCGTCAGCAGGCGGTCGGGGCGGATCACGGCCAGCCCGGCCTGCGCTTCGGCTTCGTCGCGCTGCACGCCGTAGGGCAGGCGCATCGCGATGAAGGTGGCGTCGCGGCCTTCGGCGCGCAGCTTCTCGACCGCGCGCTGCGCGAGGCAGCCGGCGGTCAGCGAATCGACACCGCCGCTGATGCCCAGCACCAGCGTCTTCAGGCCGGTGCTGCGCAGGTAGTCGGCGAGGAAGTCCGTGCGCCGCGCGAGTTCGGCGGCGGCATCGAACACGGGCGCCACGTGCAGGGCCGCGATGATCTCGCGCTGCGTGGCATCGACGGGGCTGAGGTCTGCGCTCATCTGTAGGGCCTGGGTGTGCTGGATGTGAGAAGGAAGATCAGAAATCCACAAGGCTGAGACCGATGCTCAGCACGGTGCGCTTGCGGTTGTAGTCCACCAGCGTGTCGCCGTAGCCATGGAACAGCTGCGTGTGGAAGCGCAGGTTGCTCTTGGTCGGGTCGCCGATGGCCTTCAGCCATTCGAGGCGCACCGAGCCGCGGCCGCTGTCGCGCAGGTTGTTGCGCACCGTGATGCCCAGCTGGTTGTCGCGGTTGAGGTTCCAGCGGCCCGTGACTTCGGCGCGGCCGATGTAGTCGGCGATGTCGGGGTTGTCGTCCTTCGCGGCGCTTTCCGACATGCGCTTCCAGATGCGGCCGGTGATGGTGAAGCGGTCGTCGAGTTCGGCGCCGCCCATCAGGTAGATGCGGTTCCAACTGCGCGACAGCGGCAGGCTCTGGCCGTTCGACTGGTGCACGATGCCCACGCCCGAATAGCGCCAGCGCCATCCGCCGGGCAGCTTGAAGTCGGTCGGGTAGACATACATCAGCTCGGGCTCGTGGTCGGTGGTGCGGAACGGCCGCGAGATCGCACCGTTGAACAGCTGCCACGTCGACTGCTGCGAGTAGGCGAACCACAGCGAGTCCTTCTTGACCGGGTCGTTCTGCGTGAGCATGCCCTGCGCGAGCTTGGTGCGCACCGACAGGCCGATGCGCATCTCGTTGGCCTGGTAGGCCACCGGGTCGGCCGTGTGGCCGGCCGACGGCGAGGTGGGCGGCTGCGGCTTGTCGGTGGCAGCCGAGGCCGCGACGTAGAGCGGACGGTAGCCGCGGAAACCGAAGGTACCGCAGTCGGTGGCGTTCTCGAGTTCCCAGAAGCGCGAGAGCGACGAGTACTGGCGGTCGCGGCAGCCTTCGGTGGTGGCGACGCTCACCACGCGCGTGGCTGGAATGGCGCCGTCCACGGGGGGCTGCGTGGTCGCGAGCACCGGCGGCGCGACGGGCACCGACACCGAGGGCAGCGTCTGTTGCTGCGACCAGCGGTCGTAGCAGGCCAGGCGCGCTTCGTTGTTCGCGCCGAGCGCGGCGCATTGCTGCCAGGTGAGCTGTGCGTCGGCCAGCGGGCTTGCCGGCTTGTCGACGGCCTGTGCGTGCGCACCGGTCACGCCGGCCACGGCGCCGAGGCACGCGGCCACGGCAGCGACGGTGCGCGGCGTGAAGAAAGAGGCAGGGTGTCGTCGTGTCGTCTTCATGGCTTTCCTTCCTGTGCGACGGTCTTGCGCAGCACGAACGGGTGCGTGCGCTCGGTCGCGGCATCGCGCCACGTGCCGCGGAACTCGCGGCCGCAGGCGCCGGGTTGCAGCGTGCCCGACCAGACGCCGCTGATGGCGCGGCCGTCCAGCGATTCGTCGATGGACAGTGCGCCCTCGTCGTCCACATCGCCCGCGAGCTGCGCGACGGTCGTCTTCGCCGAGGTGTCGCCGCGTCGCGTGATGGTGCCGCGCACGCCGGCGTACTCGGGGTGCTTGCCGAGCTGCACGACGGCCGTGCCCGCTGTACCGGGCAGGTCGTCGAAGCGGGCTTCCCACTGGCCGTACAGCGCCTGCAGCGGCAGGTCGCGTGCGTCCGCGGGGCAGTTGGGGTCGTGGCGCGGGGCTGCACAACCGGCCAGCAGCGTGGCGGCGAGCAGCGCGGTTGCGATCGTCGCTGCCTTCGTTTTCGTCTTCATTGCGCCGCGGCGGCCTTGGCCGCACTGTCTTGTGCCTTGCGCGCGAACTCGGCGCGCAGCGCCTTCAGCTTCTCGCGCGGGTCTTCCTTGGTCGTGGTCTTGTCCAGTCCCATCTCGTCGATGAAGCGGCTCGGCATGCAGGGCACCATGTCGCGACCCTGCTTGCGCTTCTTGGTCCAGCTCACGGCCAGGCTGCGCTGCGCGCGGGTGATGCCCACGTACATCAGGCGCCGCTCTTCCTGCAGGCGCTGCAGCGTCTCGTCACTCACCACCTTCTGGCGGCCGTTGTCGTCGTCGAGCTTGAAGGGCAGCAGGCCCTCGGTCACGCCGATGAGCATCACGTGCGGCCATTCGAGGCCCTTGGACGCATGCAGCGTGGAGAGCGTGACCACGTTCTGGTCCTGCTCGCGTTCGCTGATGGTCGACAGCAGCGAGATGGTCTGCGCCACCTCGAGCAGGCTCTTGTGCTCGTTCGGGTTGGAGTCGTCGGCGCCCGAGGTGTCGTCGAGCGCACCGCCGGCGCGCTGCGACATCCAGTCGATGAACTCCAGCACGTTGCTCCAGCGCGTGGCGGCCGCGGCTTCGCTGTCCTCGCCTTCGTAGAGATGACGCTCGTAGTCGATCTCCTTGAGCCATTCGAGCATGAACTCGCGCGAGGCCTGCGCGCCGATGGTGCGGCGCGCGCGGTACTCCAGATCGTTGATGTAGCGCCCGAACTCGTGCACGCCCTCGAGCGTGCGCTTGGGAATCACGCTCGGCAGCGAGGGGCTGAACAGCGCCGCGAACAGGCTCAACTTGTACTGGCTCGCGAAGCTGCCCAGGCTGGCCAGCGTGGTGTGGCCGATGCCGCGCTTGGGCGTGGTGATGGCGCGCAGGAACGCCGGATCGTCGTCGTTGTTGATCCAGAGGCGAAACCACCCGCACAGGTCCTTGATCTCGGCACGGTCGAAGAAGCTCTGGCCGCCCGACACCTTGTACGGAATCTGCGCCTTGCGCAGTGCCTGCTCGAAGATGCGGGCCTGGTGGTTGGCGCGGTACAGGATGGCGAAGTCGCGGAACTCCTTGTACTGCTTGCCCTGCGACACGGTGTCGCCCGCGCGCAGGCTGATGATGCGCGCCACCGTGCGCTCGGCCTCGTGCAGCTCGGTGTCGGCATCGACGATGCGCACCGGCTCGCCTTCGCCGAGTTCGGAGAACAGCGTCTTCGGAAACAGCTTGGGGTTGGGGCCGATCACGTTGTTGGCCGCACGAAGAATGGCACTGGTGGAGCGGTAGTTCTGCTCCAGCTTGATGACCTTGAGCGTCGGGTAGTCGACCGGCAGCTTCTTCAGGTTGTCCAGCGTGGCGCCGCGCCAGCCGTAGATCGACTGGTCGTCGTCGCCCACGGCGGTGAACTGCCCGCGCTCGCCGGCCAGCGCCTTGAGCACCTCGTACTGCGTGGCGTTGGTGTCCTGGTATTCGTCCACCAGGATGTGGCCCAGCATGGCCTGCCACTTGGCGCGCACCTCGGGAAAGTCGTACAGCAGCTTCAGCGGCATGCCGATGAGGTCGTCGAAGTCCACGCTCTGGTAGGCCAGCAGCCGCTCTTCGTACTGGACCATGATCTCGGCCGTGATGCGCTCGTTGTCGTCCACCGCCGCGGCCGCGGCCTGCGCGGCGTTCAGGCCCATGTTCTTCCACTTGCTGATCGTCCACTGCCAGATGCGGGCGGTGGCGATGTCGACGGAGCCGCCGCAGTCTCTCAGGATCTTCGTGACGTCGTCGCTGTCCAGGATGCTGAAGGCCTTCTTCAGGCCCAGCACGTGGCCGTCTTCTCGCATCATGCGCACGCCCAGCGCGTGGAAGGTGCACACCACCACCTTGCGCGCGTCGCGGCCGATCAGGTCCTTCGCGCGCTCGCGCATTTCGGCGGCGGCCTTGTTCGTGAAGGTGATGGCCGCGATGCGCTCGGGCTTCAGGCCCGCCTGGATCAGCCGGCCGATCTTGTGCGTGATCACGCGCGTCTTGCCCGAGCCTGCGCCCGCGAGCACCAGACAGGGACCGTGCATGTAGTTGACCGCTTCTTGCTGCGCGAGATTGAGACCGTGGGACATGGGGGAGGAGAAGAGCGGAAAGACGGGAAAGCGGAAGGAGGCCGCAGGGCGCGGCCGTCGCAAAGCGGGCAATGATACGGGGCCGGGTCCGGCCCGCCGTGTCAGCGGGCATCGCGCGCCGAAGGAGGACGACAATGCCGGCGTGCTGCCTGTTTTCCTTGTTACCTTTCCTTTCTTCGCGCTGATCGCGGCCGGCTACGCCGCCGCCCGCACCCGCGTCCTGCCGCTGGAGGCGATTCCGGGGCTCAACACCTTCGTGCTGTATTTCGCGCTGCCCTGCATGCTGCTGCGCTTCGGTGCGGGCACGCCCATCGCGCAGTTGCTGGACGGCAGCGTTGCACTGATTTGGGGCATCTGCGCGCTGGCCGTGGTGGCGGGCGTCGTGCTGTTCACACGCAACGCACGCATCGGCTGGAACGACGCCGCCTTCGGCGCGCTGGTGGCGGCCTTTCCGAACACCGGCTTCATGGGCGTGCCGTTGCTGGTGGCACTGCTGGGCGCACAGGCGGCCGGGCCGATCATCATCACCATCGCATTCGACCTGGTCGTGACTTCGTCGCTGTGCATTGCGCTGTCGCGGCTCGACGGGGCCGGCAGCGCGGGTCGGCATGGCGCCACGCTGGCCGCACGCAAGGCGCTGCGCGGCATCTTGGTGAACCCGATGCCGTGGTCGATCCTGTTGGGTGTGCTGTTGTCGGCGATGCGCTGGCAACTGCCCGGGCCGGTCGAACGCACCATCGCCATGCTGGCCGATGCGGCTTCGCCCGTGGCGCTGTTCACCATCGGCGCGGTGCTGGCGCGCTCGGCGCTGCTGGCCCGCGAGCACGGCGCCAGCGCCATGGTGGCGGCGGCGATGGGCACCGGCGCCGGGCCCGCGCCGAAGGCCCCGCTGGCCGATGTGCTGCCCGTGGTGCTGGTGAAGCTGGTGCTGCACCCGCTGGCGGTCTGGGCGTTGGGGCGCGGCGCCATCGCGCTCGGGCTGCCGCTCGCGCCCTCGGCGCTGGCGGTGATCGTGCTGGTCGCTGCGCTGCCGAGCGCGAGCAACGTGTCGATGCTGGCCGAGCGTTTCGGGGCCGACAACGGCCGCATCGCACGCATTATTTTGTGGACGACGGTGGCGGCGTTCTTCACCTTTCCGCTGGCGGTCGGCGCACTGCGCTGACTGAGCGGAGCGGACCGCTGGGGTTTTTTCACAGCGAACACCGCGGAACCGGCTTTGCCGGGCCGCAGGTGTTGCCCCTGCCAGGGGGTTGGCGAAGCGACACGAAGTGCGCGAAGACTGGGGGTTATTCCGTCAAGACGCCGAGCTTGTACGGGTCGGCGTCCGAGAGCCGCTCGCACTTCGAAAAGTCGCGGCCCTGCGTGCCGTCGCAGTAGTAGGTGTTGTAGATGCGGCCGAACAGCGTCGGGCTGGCCGTGAAGAGCACACCGTGGTCCGGCTGCCAGTTGTCCTTGGGCGCGGGGGCGGTGACGCTGGTTTCGATCGGGCGCGCTGCAGCCGCATCGGTGGCGCCAGGCGCGGGCGTGAAATCGGCCAGTGTCTTGCGGGCTTCCTCGCCGCGCCAGCGCACCGCCAGCTCGGCGGCGGTGGGACGGGCCGCCACCGGCAGCAGGATGCCGTTGACCTGCAGGCCGCGCCCGAAACGGTGCGTCTTGCCGGCCAGGAAGGCGTAGGCGCAGGCGGCCATGCAATGGCCGCGCACCTCGGTCTGCACGCCGCTCTCGCGGATCGCGTCGGCATAGGCGCCAGCGGCTTCGGCGGTGCCGCCGAACGAGTCTTCGAACACCACGACGCGCACCGCGCCGCTGCCCAGGTGCTCGGTGAAGGCCTTGACCTTGCTGCCGTCGAGCGTGCCCGACACCACCAGCCGCCGACCCTGCAGTTCGAGCTCCGCCGCGCCCGCGGACCCCGCGACGGCAAGGCACGAGAGCGACACGGCGACAGCAACGACCCCAGCCAGAAGAGACGACGATTTCACGGCGACCTTTGCGTCAAGCGAGCGGGCACGAAACAACGCGGACCCAGCGATGGAACCGCACAGGCACAGCTTGTGCAAGGCGAGGGGTACCGTCAACTCTTTTTGCAGATTATTTCGGGGTAATCCCAGGGCATGCCTTAAGGCATAGCGTGCGTTATCTCCTCTGATGAATGCTTGCGTATGCAAATGCGCTGCTACAGTGGATTCGAGTCCAAGGTGTGAATGGGGCGCTCGATGGCAATACTGGTTCGCATCCTGATGTGGTTGGCATGGCTTGCAGCGGTAGGCTGGTTCTGGCACGCCGGCACGCTCGGCACGGGGGCGGCGCTCGCGCTTGCCGCGCTGAGCCTGGTCGTGTTCGCCTGGCCGACCAGCGTCGCGCGGCGGCGCCACAACGAGCTGCGCTACGTCGACATGGGCAAGGAGCCCACCGGCTACCACTGAAAAGACGACCGACGGCTGGCCCGGTGCGAATGGGCCGCGTCTAGGACTTTGGTCCAATGCGCGACGACGCGAGGCTTCCTAGGATGGCGGCGCCCTATCGCCCACCCAGCGCCCACCAGGACTGTCGCCGTGCCCCTTTTCCCGCTTCGCTTTCGCTTCACCCGTCTCCTGCTGCTGGCCGTTCCGCTGGCTGTGCTTGTTGCCTGCGGCGGTGGGGGCGG
>NZ_QXMN01000056.1:0-31688 GCF_003581445.1 Acidovorax cavernicola
GGGCGGGCACTCGTGAGCATGGGATTCCTCGGCGTTCTGACTTGTGTATCTCTGCCTGCGATCAGGCGATGTCTCGATGCTAGGAAACGCAAGGCCCCGCAGTGACAACGGCCCGCATCGGTGCGTAACGTCGAGTGAATGCTCTGTGTCCGGCGTGTAACAGCGGGATGGACCTTGATGTGCGTCAAGGGCTGACGCGGCGCGGGTGGCTAGCCTGCGCGAGATCCATGCCGAACCTTGCCATGCACTCTTCCACCGCTGCGCTGTCGCCCCAGAAAGAAGCCAGCCTGCTGGGCCGTGCCCGGCTGCTCCAGCGCGCCGCCCTTGAAGGCACCGCGCCCCCGCGGCTGCTGCGCGGCAAGAACCTCGGCCTGCTCAGCAAGGCCGGCGACGACGAGGCGCTGGCGCTGCTGCGCCAAGCCGCCGAAGAGCTAGGGGCACACGTGGCGACGATGCGTTCCAGCCTCTCACCCGCCACGCCGGCGCAGGAACTTCAACACACGGCCCGCATGCTCGGACGCCTGTACGACGCCGTGGCCTGCGAGGGCATCGATGCGGCGCTGGTGCAGCAGATCGGCCAGCACGCGGGCATTCCGGTGCACGACGGCGCGGCAGCCGACAGCCACCCCACGGCCGCGCTCGCGGGCCTGCTCGGCGAACGCACGGCGCCAGCCGACAACCGGCGCTTCGTGCTGCAGGCGCTGCTGATCGAGAGCATCGGCTGAGGCGCTGTCCGATATCAAAAGCACTCACTTCGACGTCGATCCCCCATCGCCTCGTGACGTAGAGTTCTTTTGATCCATGCCGCCTCTGATGCGGCAGGACATCGAACGAAGACCGGGCATACCGGCAGTGACACCGGGGAGGTGGTTATCCATGTCAGACAGTTTCAATATCTTCCATAGCGCCACGCCATGGAAGCTCGAAGGCCTGAACGTCGCGCGACTGTCCGAGCAGGCACGGCTCATCAAGCTGCAGCTGCCCGCCTCGGCGCCGCAGAACGCTGTCGTCGTCCAGCGCTTCACCGGCACCGAAGGCATCAACGAACTCTTCGACTTCACCATCGACACCCTCGCCACGTCGAGCGAGTTCGATCCGTTCGCGCTGATCGGCGAAGAGCTGAGCCTGCGCCTGCTGCTGGCCAATGGAAGCTTTCGCACGTGGCACGGCTACCTCACGGCGGTCGATGCGTTGGGCGGCGACGGCGGCCTGGCGCGCTACCGACTACACCTGCAGCCATGGCTGGCCGCGCTCGGCCTGCGCCGCGACAGCTTCGTGTACGCCGCCAAGAACGTGCAAGACATCGTCAGCGAAGTGTTCGCCGACCACACCACCGCCAGCTTCACTTTCGAAGTTACGCAGGAAATGCCTGTGCGGCCTACCTGCGTGCAGTACCGAGAGTCGGACCTGGCCTTCGTGCTGCGCCTGCTGGCGGAAGAAGGCTTGAGCTTTCGCTTCGCGCATGAGCAATCGACAGGCGGTGAGGGTGGTTCTGCAAACAACGCCGCGCCCTCGCACCATCGCCTGGTGATCTTCGACCGCGCGGCGACGCCGCCCGACTGCGCCTTGTCGCAGATCCGCTTTCATCGTGTCGACGCCACCGAATCGACCGACGCCATCACCGCGTGGGGCAGTCGACGCCAGGTCGCCACCAATGCCGTGATGCGCAACGCCTGGGACGCCAGCGTGCTGCAAGCCCCCACCGGCGCGGTGCAAAGCGCGCGCGCCATGGGCGATGTGCCCGTACTGGAGCACTACGACGGCGCTGGCGCGCAGCGCTATGCCGACAGCGCCGCCGCCGCCCGACGTGCCGAGCAACAGCTGGTGGCGTTCGAGTCGCGCATCAAGCGCTACGGCGCGGCAGGCAGCGTGCGGCAACTCGGCGCGGGCGAGCGCTTCACGCTCACACAGCACGACCGCTACGAAGGCAACCAGTTCCTCGCACTGCGCGTGCGCCACGAAGCGGCCAACAACCTCGGCTCGCAGGCTGCGCAGGTGCTCGAGGCTGGCGAACTCGAGAAGGGCAGCTACCGCAACAGCTTCGAAGCCCAGCCGGCCGAGGCGCAGGTCGTGCCGCTGTGGCAGCCCAAGCCCACAGCGCCTGAGGCCATGGTCGCGCTCGTGGTCGGCGCAGATGACGACGAAGCCCCCACCGCCGTCCACACGCAGCGCGACCATCGCGTGCAGGTGCGTTTCCATTGGCAGGCGCAGCGCACGGCGCAGCAGCAACAAGGACCGGGGCAAGGCCAAGGCAGCCTGGTCGCCGCCGGTCGCCATGCCAGCAACCGCCAGTCCGTCTGGCTGCGCGTGGCCGCGCCGGTGGCCGGTCCGAACTGGGGCGCACACCACCTGCCGCGCGTGGGCTCCGAGGTGCTCGTGTCCTTCATCGAAGGCGACATCGACCGTCCGGTCGTGGCCCAGCAGCTGTACAACGGTCAGGACCTGCCACCGTGGTCGGCCGGCACCGATTCGTCGGCCAACCATGCGGGCGTGCTCTCAGGCTGGCACAGCCGCGCGCTCGATGGCAGCGGCTACAACCAGTGGATCGCCGACGACGCCCCCGGCCAGGTGCGCACCCGCCTGGCCAGCTCGTACGCGGCGAGCCAGTTGAATCTGGGTCACCTCAACGCCCAGTCACCCGACGAGAGCAGCCGCGGCGCCTGGCGCGGCAGCGGCGCCGAGCTGCGCTCCGACGCCTGGGTCGCCACGCGCGCCGGCGAAGGCCTGCTGATCTCCACGTTGGCCCAGGAACGCGCGGCGGGCAGCGTGCAGGACACCACCAGTGTGCGCGGCCAGCTCGCGGGCGCGCTGCGCGAGGCGCAGAAGCTGTCCGATGCGGCTGGCGGCGCCAAGGCGCTGGCGTTGAGCGCCACGGCGCTGCTGCAGCCGCTGATCGACGACATCGATCCGCAGAAGAACGGCCATTACCCGGGCAACGTCAACGGACAGGATGCGCGTGAGCCGAAGGGTGGGAACGGCGGCGATGGTGCAGGAGCGCGTGAAGGGCAAGACCCCGTGCCTGCCTTCGCGCGCCCACTCATGGTGCTCGATGCGGCCATGAGCCTGAACATGGCCACGCCTGCCAGTGCCACTGTGTTCGCAGGCGAGGCGATCCACTGGACCGCACAGGCGCAGGCCCACCTGGCGGCGGGCAAGACCGTGGGCCTGGCGGCTGGCAAATCGGTGGGCCTGTACAGCCACAAGGGCGGCATCCAGGTCATCGCGCAAGAGGGGCCGGTGAGCGTGCAGGCGCACACCAACGAACTCGAATGGCTGGCCAAGGAAGGCTTCACGGTCACCAGCAGCAACGACGAGATCCACGTGCTGGCCCAGCAGAAGGTCACGCTCAAGGGGGGGCAGACGAGCATCGAGCTGGACGGGGCGAACATCACTTTGAAGATGCCGGCGTTGCTGGATATCAAGGGGACGAGCAAGAGCTTCGTAGGACCGGGCGGAAAGGCGGTGCCCCTTGAGAGATTGCCTGATTCACGCGTGAAGTTCTTCAAGGGAGGCTTCGTGGTCAAGGACAAGAGAACCGGTAAGCCCATCGCGTTCAAGGAGTACCGCATCCAACGCGCAGACGGGACATACGAGTATGGAAAGACCGACAGAAGCGGTCTCACGCACGTAGTTCTTGGCGCCGAGAAAGAACAGTTGCAGATCGAACTCATTGGAAGCCGATGAGCATGGTCGATTCATACAAGACAGTTGGGAATCGCAGTACCACGCCCACCGCCTCTCAGCACAAGCCTGTCGAGGTGAAAGTCGCGCCGGTCATGGTCGACTACACGCTCCATTACCACTACCCCGACCTCGACAACACACCGGTACGTGGGGTGACCTATCGCGCGACGATGGTCAATGGCGAAACTCGGACCGGAACACTCGACAACAACGGAAATGCCGTTCTGAGCCGGGTCGAAGCGGGACCTGTACGCGTCGAGTACCAGTACGACCAACCAGATGCCGATGACGAGGCCATTCTCAAAGCGCGCGAGCAGATTCAAAAGGTACTGGACAGGATCGTCGCTCAGACTCGAGTCGACATGGCCGCCGAATGGAAACAGTGGGACGAAGCCGGTGAGATCAAACGTCAGTTCCTGAAACGGGGCAACGCCGCACTGGGCACGGCCGTCGGCGCTTGGAACTGGGCGTCAGGTACCGCTCATTCCATATGGCAACTGGCAGTCCTGGTCTACAAGCTTGACAACGAGAAACGCGAACTCAACTACCTGCTGGTAACCGGTCAATGGAGTGAAATCGATCGCCGCATCGCAGGTTATCGGGCCCAGGGCAAGAAGGTCCTCGACTTTGCCGGCCAGCTGAAGGAATCGTTGATCCTCATCTGGCACGATGAAAAAGTACGCCAGATCATCTTGAAGTTCCCGCCGCAATGGTGGGCAGCCATTCCACCCGACGAGCAGGAAGCCCTGGCATCCGCCGGCGGCGCCGAAATCGTCGTCGACGTGCTGGTCGGAGTTCTCCTGGCGGCATTCACCGCTGGCGTCGCCGGCGCAGCCTACGCCAGTGCCAAATGGGCAGTCACGAGCGCCCGACTTGGAGGGAAACTGGTCGAACTGCTCGACGCGTTGAAGGATGCATTTCAGGTACTTGCCAGGGCGTTGACGGCTCGCAAGCGCAAGACTGTCGAATTCAAGAGCGCGGACAGCAGGCGCGTTATCGAGACCGAATGGAAACCGCCCCCCGTCAACAACGGACCTCCGGGCTTGGAGCACGCCTTGGTCAACGGAACGAAGGTCTTTCCACATACGTACACGAGACTTTTTCATGGCTCCAACAAATCGACACTCGGCTTCCCGGAAAGCATGCCCAACAAGGAAGTTGCCGCCAGCATCTATCGGGATGGCCTTCCCGCAAGAGGCCAGAACATCGATCTTGCAGAGCATGCAAGAGGCGTTGACGATCGCGCATTTCGAGGTACTACCGAGATGCTCCAAACACCGGACGGCCAGGGCGGGGCCACGCTGTGGGCAGACGAAGGCGGCCTCGTCATCGAGTTGAGAAACGTCAAGGGCTACGATGTCAATGAATTGCTGGAAGGCAGAGTGAGAAAGCCGGACGGTACTTTCGGGGGCAACGCAATGAATGGGGAGCATGAGATCGCGGTTCCTGGCGCCATCTCCTCTGAGCAGATCGAGAGCGTTGGCGAGGTCGTGAAGAATGCACGCGGCCAGCTGATTCGGCGCGTCATCCCCCGTCCTTGAAGAAATCTGTCCGCCTGAAAGAACATATGAAAAACATCCCACACGAACGCCACGCCACCAAGGAGCGATGGACGTCCGATGAAGAGTTCAAGCGCTTGTTGAAGCTGATCTCGGAAGGGTTTCCAGCGACTGAGTGGATCGCGCTTTGCCCCGCGCTCAAACACCCCTTCGCCGAACGCGAGGTCAGTGACCTGAAAGGAATACCACTGGATTCGCGTCGAATCGGAGCCATGGATCTGTCCGACAGCTTCTTGAACGGTTCTTCGTTTGTTGCAAGCGAACTGGAAGGCACGGGGTTTCAATGGTCGCTGCTTTCTGATGCCTCCTTCGTGGGTGCCATCCTTCGACTGGTTCAAATGTCACCGGTCTTCGGTGAGCGGGTGGATTTCAGTGGCGCAGAACTGCGTCAGGTCTTTGCAGCCGAGTCCAAACTGACCGACTCCACCTTCGATCGCGCAACACTCGATGTCGTGGATTTTTCCGGAGCCGATCTTTCTCGCACGTCGTTCGTCAACGCGACCGCCAAAGGTTGCCGTTTCGATCATGGATCTTTGGAGGGGGCCGACTTTTCGAATGCCGAGCTGGTCGACTGCAACATGCGTCGCTCGACGCCCATTGCAGGGCGCTTCACGGGGACGACCCTTCGCTCTTGCGATATGAGTGGTGCGGACTTCAGGTTTGCCGACTTCACGGGCGCACAGTTGATCGGAGGGAAATTCGGCGTGATCGAGAACAACGGGAAGTTCTTTCCGACACGCTTTGACGACACGCCGCAGATGCGGCGACTTGTGGCCATCAGCCAGATCGCGGGCTCGGATGAGATCGAATGGAGTCCAACCTCTCATTCGAAGTACTTCTCAGGTCGTGCGAAGGCTGGCGACCCCTGCTCGCAAACCGGTTGGTGGCGAACCCTCGCCATGGTTGGGAGTCGGAGGTACTTCAAGGAAGGCGAGGTCATGCCCCTGATTGAAGACAGCGACTATGGTTCGACGATCTGGCAGTGGGACCTTGATCAGTCCGCGCCCAAGCTCTAGGAACGGTTCCGACTGACTCAGCCGCACCAGTCGGCGATGCGGTGACTCAGGTCCATCCACAACGCCTGCAACGCCACCGCCGCCAGCAACACACCCGCGAGCCGCGCGCCCCAGGCCTGGCGCGTGCGGTTGTCGCCCCACCCGCGCAGACGCTGCCACAACCACGGCGCGGCGAGCAGCGACGCGCTGCTGCCCAACGCGAACAGCGCCATCGTCGATGCGCCCTGCAGCGGGCCATTGCCCAGTGCGGCCAGCATCAACGCCGAATAGAGCAGGCCGCAGGGCATCGCGACCCACAGCGTGCCGGTGGCCAGCACGCCCAGCAGCGAACCGCCGATCCTCGGGCGCAGGCGTGCCTCGAGCGCACGCCCGGCGCGCTGCGCCCACAGCGGCTGCCGGCCCGCGACCGCGAGCACCACGCCCCAGGCGAGCACGAACACATGCAGCATCACCCACAGCGGGCGCCAGGCCGCGACCTGCGCGCTGGCCGCGCCCAGGCCATGCAAACTCGCGGCGGCGATCGCGCCGGCCGCTGCGTAGCTCGCCATGCGCCCGAGGTGGAAAGCAACCGGTGCGATGGCATGCGAAGCCTGCGATGGCCCACCCACCGGCACGATGCGGATCACCGCGGACGACACCGCACCGCACATCGCCACGCAATGCGGTCCGCCCGCGAGCCCCATCAGCAGTGCGGCGCCGGCGAGTGCGGGTGATTCCATCCGATCAGACGACGCGCGAGAAACGCGTACGTGTCGCGGCGCAGTAGCGATCGAACACCATCGCCACCGCGCGCACGAGGAACCAGCCGGCGTCCGTGACCTCGATGGCGCGCGCCGACAGGCGCACCAGCCCCTGCTCAGCCATCGGCGCCAGCGCGGCGCGCTCGGGAGCGAAGTAGCTCGCGAAGGCGATGCCGTGTGCTGCTTCGACGGCGTCGAAGTCCACGCGGCCCCGGCACATCAGCGCCATGATGACGTCGCGGCGCAGCACGTCGTCGTCCGACAGCGAGAGCCCGCGTACCACGGGCAGTCGGCCCTGGTCGAGCAGCGCGTAATAGTCTTCCAGCGTCTTCGCGTTCTGGCTGTAGGTGGTGCCCACGCGGCCGATGGCCGACACGCCGAGCGCGACGAGGTCGCCGTCGGGCTGCGTGCTGTAGCCCTGGAAATCGCGGTGCAGCCGGCCTTCGCGCTTGGCCACGGCCAGCGGATCGTCAGGCAGCGCGAAGTGGTCCATGCCGATGTAGACATAGCCCGCCTCGGCGAGCGCGGCAATCGCGCGTCCGAGCATGCGCACGCGCGTGGGTGCGTCGGGCAGCTCGTCGGCGGCGATGCGCCGCTGCGGCTTGAAGCGCTCGGGCAGGTGGGCGTAGGCGTACAGCGCGATGCGGTCGGGCCGCAGGTCGCGGATCTGCGCGAGCGTGCGCTCGAACGAAGCGTCGTTCTGGCGCGGCAGGCCGTAGATCAGGTCGACGTTGATCGAGCGAAAGCCCAGCGCGCGCGCCGTGTCCATCAGCGCAAAGACCTGCTCGGCCGGCTGGATGCGGTGCACGGCCTGCTGCACGGCGGGGTCGAAGTCCTGCACGCCGAAGCTCAGGCGGTTGAAGCCGAGCGCGGCCAGCGCGGCAAGGCGCTTCGCATCGACGGTGCGCGGATCGATTTCGATCGACTGCTCGCCGCCGGGCACGAAGGCGAATGCGCGGCGCAGCATCGCCACGAGTTCGCCCAGTTCCTCGTCATCGAGGAAGGTCGGTGTACCGCCGCCCAGGTGCAGCTGGCCGACGGGCGCGTCGGGGCCGACCTGCTCGACCTGCAGCGCCACTTCGCGCGCGAGGTAGTCGAGGTACTGCCGTCCGCGCTCGCGGTGCCTGGTGACGACCTTGTTGCAGGCGCAGTAGTAGCACAGCGATTCGCAGAACGGGATGTGTACGTAGAGCGACAGCGGCTCGCCGTCCGTGTCCGCGTCGCGCCGCAGGTGCAGCGCCTGCGCGTAGTCGTCGGCTCCGAAGCTGTCGACGAAGCGGTCGGCGGTCGGGTACGAGGTGTAGCGCGGGCCGGGCACGTCGAAGCGGCGCAGCAGCTCGACGGGCAGCACGGCAGGGGTTTCGGGAATTCGGGCGAGGGGCAGCGTCATCGTGCGGGTTCCTTGTCGGACGGCAATGCCAGCAGCGTGGTGCACGCGCTCGAGGCTGCCGCCATCAGCCAGAACACGAAGAAGGACACGGTGTAGATGCCCTGGCGCGACATGTGCAGCGCGTCGGCGCCGCAGTACGAATGGATCGGATCGACCAGCGCGAACACCAGCACTTCCATGCCGCAGGCCACCAGGAACGACGGCCAAAGGATGCCGGCGACCCGGCGCATGGCACTCATGCGAATACCTCCGTGCTTCGCACTGCGGTGCGAGCTTGCTTGGGGCGGCCCGGCGCGGCGCTCATGGCGTCACCCGCTTCGGCAGCGGCACGTCATCCGCAGGCGTCGCCGCATGGTTGCGCCCGGCGTGCGCGGGCATGAGCTTCTTGTCGGCCAGCCGGCGGTTGATCTCGATGCCCTCGCGGTAGTAGTCCTCCGACACCAGCACCTCGGGGGTGCGCAGCGCGAGCCACACGGTCACGGCGCTGGCGAGCATCACGGCCACCGGGCCCGCGATCACCAGCCAGACCAGCGGGTAGCGCCACCAGGGCGCACAAGACACGGGCTCGTTCATCGGCAAGGCATCGTTCATGGGGACCTTTCAGCGCGGCACCAGGAAGACCGCTTTTTCGGAAACCTGCGCCGCGCCATCCGCTTGCCGGATGTCGAAGTGCACCGTGTGCGAACCGGCCGGCGCGGCGCCGTAGGGCACCTGCAGCCGCACCGCGACCCAGCGCGCCTGCGCGGGCTCGACCTCGACGGCCTCGTCGGGCGACACGCTCAAACCCTCGATGCCGCGCGCGGCGATGCGGTAGTGCTGCGTGCGCTCGGTGGCGTTCATGATCTGCAGGCGGTAGACGTTCTCCAGCCGCCCGCCCTCGACGATGCGCGCCAGCGAGGCGCGGTCGCGCACCACGTCGACCTTCAGCGGCGTGCGCACGACCAGGCTGGCCAGCAGGCCCGCCACCAGCAGCGCGAGCAG
This sequence comes from Acidovorax cavernicola, assembly GCF_003581445.1. Taxonomy (NCBI): domain Bacteria; kingdom Pseudomonadati; phylum Pseudomonadota; class Betaproteobacteria; order Burkholderiales; family Comamonadaceae; genus Acidovorax; species Acidovorax cavernicola. Next base: position 9,371 of record NZ_QXMN01000056.1, read on the forward strand.
CGCGGTGTAGACCAGCACGCGAGGACGCAGCACGCGACGCAGCAACTGGCGGCGCGACCAGCCGGCCTCCATGCCGTTCTGCGTGTCGTAGCGGATGAGGCGCGGCGCGTAGCCCATCTTGTCCATCACGCTGTCGCAGGCGTCCACGCACAGGCCGCAGCCGATGCATTCGTACTGCAGGCCCTCGCGGATGTCGATGCCGGTGGGGCACACCTGCACGCACAGGCTGCAGTCGATGCAGTCGCCCAGCGTGGCGCTGCGCGGATCGACCGTCTTGCGGCGCGGCGCACGCGGTTCGCCGCGTTGCGGGTCGTAGCTGACGATGAGCGTGTCGCGGTCGAACATCGCGCTCTGGAAGCGCGCGTAGGGGCACATGTACTTGCACACCTGCTCGCGCATGAAGCCGGCGTTGCCGTAGGTGGCAAAGCCGTAGAAGAACACCCAGAACACTTCCCACGAGCCCATCTGCGTCTGCAGGAAGGCCATGCCCAGCTCGCGGATGGGCGTGAAGTAGCCCACGAAGGTGAAGCCGGTCCACAGCGCGATGCCGATCCACACGATGTGCTTGAAGGCCTTCTTCACCAGCTTCTCGAGCGAGAACGCGCCAGCATCGAGGCGGATGCGCGCGCTGCGGTTGCCTTCGATGCGCTGCTCCACCCACAGGAACATCTCGGTGTAGACGGTCTGCGGACAGGCGTAGCCGCACCACAGGCGTCCGGCCACGGCCGTGAAGAGAAAGAGCGACAGCGCGCTGATCACCAGCAGGCCCGACAGGTAGATCAGGTCCTGCGGGTACAGCACCAGCCCGAAGATGTAGAAGCGCCGCGCGGCCAGGTCGAACAGCACCATCTGCCGCTCGCCCCACTCCACCCAGGGCATGCCGTAGAACACCAGCTGGGTGAGGAAGACCATGGCCCAGCGCCAGCGCGCGAACAGGCCCTGCACGCTGCGCGGGTAGATCTTCTTCGTCGCCTCGTACAGACCGACCTCCTTCGCAGCGGCGGGCGGTGCAGCGCTGACGATCGGGATGACGGTCTTGCGTGTCATGGCGTCCCGGTCGAGGTGGCCGAAGTGGTCGATGGGTTGGACATGCCCCACACGTACGACGCCAGCAGCTTGATCTGCGCCTCGGTCAGGCGCCCTTCCTGCGCGGGCATGGCGCTGTGCTTGCCCTCGTTGATGATCTGCACGATGGCGGCCTCGCCGTAGCCGTGCAGCCAGATGCGGTCGTTCAGGCGCGGTGCGCCCAGCGCCGGGTTGCCCACGCCGCCGATGCCGTGGCAGGCTGCGCAGGCGGCGAACTTCGACTTGCCCAGGCCCGCGCGCACCGAGTCGTGCGGCTCGCCCGACAGGCTGAGCACATAGTTGGCGACGTTCTTCACGTCGTCGGGCGAGCCGACCATCGCCGCAGCCGGCGGCATCACGCCCACGCGGCCCTTGGTGATCGACTCGACGATCTTCTCGGGTGCACCGCCGTGCAGCCAGTCGGCGTCGGTGAGGTTCGGAAAGCCCTTGCTGCCGCGCGCGTCGGAGCCGTGGCACTGCGCGCAGTTGTTCATGAACAGGCGCTCGCCGATGGCACGGGCCTGCGGGTCGCGCGCGGCCTCCTCGATCGATAGGGGCGTGTAGCGCGCATACACCGGCTCCAGCGCCTGCGTGGCCTTGGCCACGTCGGCCTGGTACTCGGCGCGCGAGCTCCAGGCCTGCGTGCCGGCGAAGCTGCCCAGGCCCGGGAACACGGCCAGGTAGCCGACGCTGAAGACGATGGTCAGGATGAACAGGCCCACCCACCACATCGGCAGCGGGTTGTTCGATTCGCGCAGGTCTTCGTCCCAGACGTGGCCGGTGGTGTTGTCGGCGTCGGAGGCCACGCGCTTGCGCGCCGTGAGCCACAAGAGCAGCACGCAGCCGAGAATGCTCAGCAGCGAGGCCACGGCCACATAGTTCGACCAGAAGTTGCTGATGAAGTCGCTCATCGTCGTGCTCCTCGTCAGTCCTGCTCGAACGGCAGGCGGGCCGCTTCCGCGAAGCGCTGCGTGTTGCGGCGCGAGCAGGCCCAGGCCACGATGCCGATGAAGACGACGAAGCAGGCGATGGTGGCGGCGATGCGCAAGGTGGTGATGTCGGTCATGGGGCGTTGCCTTTTCTTGCTTCTTTTCTTACTTGAGCGCCAGGCCCAGCGACTGCAGGTAGGCCACGGTGGCGTCCATGTCGGTCTTGCCGGCCACCTCGTCGGCGGCCCTGGCGATCTCTTCATCGGTGTAGGGCACGCCCACCGTGCGCAGCGCGCGCATGCGGGTGGCGATGCTGCCGGCGTCGACCAGGCCCTTCTCCAGCCACGGGTAGGCGGGCATGTTCGACTCGGGCACGAGGTCGCGCGGGTTGTTCAGGTGGATGCGGTGCCACTCGTCGCTGTAGCGACCGCCCACGCGGTGCAGGTCGGGGCCGGTGCGCTTGCTGCCCCACTGGAAGGGGTGGTCGTACACGAACTCGCCGGCCACCGAGTAGTGGCCGTAGCGCAGCGTCTCCGAGCGGAACGGGCGGATCATCTGCGAGTGGCAGTTGTAGCAACCCTCGCGCAGGTACACGTCGCGCCCCGCCAGCTGCAGCGGCGTGAGCGGCTTCACGCCCTGCACAGCCTCGGTGGTCGACTTCTGGAAGAACAGCGGCACGATCTCCACGAGGCCACCGATGGCCACCACCAGCAGGATCAGCACGATCATCAGCAGGTTGTTGGTCTCGACCTTCTCGTGCGTGAAGCCGGTGGCGGCGGGCGCGGAATTCTTGTTGTCAGATGCGTTCATCGTGCGTCCTCAAAGGCTTCGGGGCTTCAGGCGTGGGCGGCGGCAACGGCCGGGATCTCGGCGCGCACCGAGCGGCCGGTGATCACGGTCATCCAGACGTTCCAGGCCATCACCAGCATGCCGCCCAGGTACAGCACGCCGCCGATCACGCGCACCAGGTAGTAGGGGAAGGTGGCCTTCACGCTTTCGACGAAGGTGTAGGTCAGCGTGCCGTCGGGGTTGATCTCGCGCCACATCAGGCCCTGCATCACGCCGGCGATCCACATCGCGGCGATGTACAGCACGATGCCGATGGTGGACATCCAGAAGTGCACGTCGATGGCGCGCACGCTGAACATCGCGGTGCGGCCGTACATGCGCGGGATCAGGTAGTACAGCGACCCCATGGTGATGAAGCCCACCCAGCCCAGCGCGCCGGAGTGCACGTGGCCCACGGTCCAGTCGGTGTAGTGGCTCAGGGCGTTGACGGTCTTGATGGACATCAACGGGCCCTCGAAGGTCGACATGCCGTAGAACGACAGCGCGACGATCAGGAAGCGCAGGATCGGGTCGGTGCGCAGCTTGTGCCAGGCGCCCGAGAGCGTCATCACGCCGTTGATCATGCCGCCCCAGCTCGGCGCCAGGAGGATCAGCGAGAACACCATGCCCAGCGACTGCGTCCAGTCGGGCAGCGCGGTGTAGTGCAGGTGGTGCGGGCCGGCCCACATGTAGGTGAAGATCAGCGCCCAGAAGTGCACGATCGACAGCCGGTACGAATACACCGGGCGCCCCGCCTGCTTGGGGATGTAGTAGTACATCATCCCGAGGAAACCAGCCGTGAGGAAGAAGCCCACGGCGTTGTGGCCGTACCACCACTGCACCATCGCGTCCTGCACGCCGGCGTAGGCCGAGTAGCTCTTCATCCAGCCGGCCGGAATGGCCGCGCTGTTGACGATGTGCAGCAGCGCCACCGCGATGATGAAGGCGCCGTAGAACCAGTTGGCCACGTAGATGTGGCGCACCTTGCGCATGCCGATAGTGCCGAAGAACACGATGGCGTAGGCCACCCAGACCACCGCGATCAGGATGTCGATGGGCCATTCGAGCTCGGCGTATTCCTTGCCGCTGGTGTAGCCCAGCGGCAGGCTGATGGCGGCGGCGACGATCACCAGCTGCCAGCCCCAGAACACGAAAGAGGCCAGCGCCGGCGCGAAAAGCCGGACCTGGCAGGTGCGCTGCACCACGTGAAAGCTCGTGGCCATGAGCGCGCAGCCGCCGAAGGCGAAGATCACCGCGTTGGTGTGCAGCGGGCGCAGGCGGCCGTAGCTGAGCCAAGGAATGCCGAGGTTGAGTTCGGGCCAGGTCAGCTGCGAGGCGATGATCACGCCGACCAGCATGCCGACCACCCCCCAGACCACCGACATGAGTGCGAATTGCCGGACGACGGTGTCGTCGTAAACGGCCGCTGGAGGGTGCGTGGTCTGCTGCATCGTGGTGCCCGTGATGTGGTTGGCGGGCAGTGTCCCCGCGCAATTGCTGCCCGGGCTTGATTCAGATCAAGGCATCAGTCGTTGTTCAGAATCCGGTCGCCTTCGACCTCGATGTCCTCGAACTGGCCGCGCTCGATGGCCCACCAGAGCCCACCCAGAATCGCGAGCACGAGCACCACCGACAGCGGCACGAGCAGGAACAGCACGTCCATCAGACCACCGCCGCTTTCTTCGCGGGCGCAGCCAGTCGCGCGGCGTTGAGCACCACGAGCAGCGAGCTGCCCGCCATGCCCAGCCCTGCGAGCCACGGCGGCAGCCAGCCGACCACCGCCAACGGCACGCACAGCGCGTTGTAGGCGGCGGCCCAGAACAGGTTCTGGCGCACCACGCGCAAGGTGCGGCGCGCCTGCGCGATGGCGGCGGGAATGGCCTGCAGCGCATCGCCGAGCACCACGAAATCGGCCCGCGCGCGCGACAGCGGCACGGCCTGCCCGAAGGCGAACGAGGCATTGGCGCGCGCCAGGCTCGGGCCGTCGTTCAGGCCGTCGCCGACCATCGCCACCTCGCGCCCGGCGGCCTGTAGTTTCCACAGCACCTCGAGCTTGTCCTCGGGTGCGCAGTCGCCCTGCACCGCCGCGATGCCGGCCTGCGCGCCGATGGCGCGTGCGGCGTTCTCGCGGTCGCCCGACAGCAGGCGCACCGACAGCCCCTGCGCCTCCAGCGCGGCCACGGTCTGCGCGGCATCGGGGCGCAGTTCCTCGGCGAGCACGAAGCTGGCGATCCAGCCCTCGGCGTCGCTCAGGTGGATCTGCGCCGCGTCCACCTCCAGCGGCGGCACCGCGCAGAAAGATGCCGAGCCCAGGCGCACGAGGCGCCCGCCTTCATCGTTCTCGCCGCGACGCAGGAAGGCGGCCACGCCCTGCCCCGCCGTCTCCCGCAGATCGGAGACCCGCCAGCCCGGCGGCGCGCGGAACTGCGCCCGCCATGCATTCACGATCGCGCGCGCGGCCGGATGCAGCGACAGCGCCGCGAGCGCCGCACCGATCTCCAGCGCATCACCGGGTCGCAGGCCCTGTCGGCAGTACACGCGCTCCAGGCGCGGCGTACCGCCCGTGAGCGTGCCGGTCTTGTCGAACACCACGGTGTCGACGCTGGCGAGCGCCTCCATCGCCTGCAGGTTCGAGGTGAGCACACCGCCGCGCGCCAGGGCGCCGGCGCTCGCGAGCATCGCGGCCGGCGTGGCGAGCGAGAGCGCGCACGGGCAGGTGACGATCAGCACCGCCACCGCGACCATCAACGCCTTGCCCGGATCGACCGACCACCACAGCGCGCCCGCGCCGACCGCGCAGGCCAGCACCGCGAGGAGAAAAGGCCGTGCCACGCGGTCGGCCAGCCAGGCCAGGCGCGGCTTGTCGAGCGCGGCGTTTTCCATCAGCCGCACGATCTGCGCGAAACGCGTGTCTTCGCCCACCGAGGTGATGCGCACCTGCACGACGGCCGAGAGGTTGTGGCTGCCCGCGAGCACGCGGTCGCCGCAGGGGCGCGGCACGGGGCGCGATTCGCCGGTGAGCAGTGCCTCGTCGGCGGTGGTGTCGCCGTCGATCACCGTGCCGTCGGCCGGGAAGGCTTCGCCGGGGCGCACGCGCACCACGTCGCCCGCCGCGAGCCGGCGCACCGCCACGCGGACCCACTCACCCTCAGGTCCGAGGCGCTCGACGCTGTCGGGCAGCCGGTGCATCAGCGCTTCGAGCGCACCGGCCGTGCGGTCGCGCAGCCGCGCCTCCAGCCAGCGGCCGGTGAGCAGGAAGAAGACGAACATCGTCAGCGAATCGAAATAGACCTCGTGCCCCAGCGGCCCCGTGGGGTCGAAGGTGGCGGCCGTGCTGACCACGAAGGTGATGACCACGCCGAAGGTCACAGGCAGGTCCATACCGATGCGGCCGATGCGCAGGTCGCGCCACGCGCTGCGAAAGAACGGCCCGCACGAGAACAGCACGACCGGCAGCGTGAGCACCCACGAGGCCCAGCGCAGCAGCTGCGCCGCGTCGGCCGTCATGTCGCCGGGGCGCGCGACGTACGCCGGGTAGGCGTACATCATCACCTGCATCATGCAGAAGCCCGCGACCAGCCAGCGCCACAGCGCCATGCGCAGTTCGCGCGAGCGCGTCTCGCGCGCGGTGCGGCTGCCGGCCGGCAGCAACGGGTAGCCCGCGCGCGCGCTGGCCTCGAACCAGCGCGAAGGCCGGGTCGCGGCGGCCGACCATACGACGCGCGCACGCCGGCTGGCGGCGTTCACCTGCACCTCGGTCACGCCCGGCACGCGCGACAGCGCGGCCTCGACCGTGAAAGCGCAGCCCGCGCAGTGCATGCCCTCGACCGCCACCTGCGATTCCCAGCGGCCTGAGTCGCCACCCACGGGGCGGCCGAACGCGGCCCACTCGGCGGGATCGTCGAGCAACTGCCAGGCGTCCGCGCGAGCATCGCCCTCGGCGGACGATGGAACGGACGGAAACGCAGCGAGCGCGGCGGAAGCTTGCATCGGCGCAGGCTAAGGGCTCTGCCGATGCCGACGCTTGATCTGCATCAAGGTTCGTGACGGCGGCCGGGGCCGCGCGGTGCCCTCAGGCAGGCGTCTTCGCGGGCTCGACCTGCACCGGCGGCGTGCCGGCCTTGAACATGGTGGCCAGCTGCTTGCGCAATTCGGGCGTGTCGGTGTGGCCGTGAACGGCCACGGCGTGCTGGACCGCCGCATCGAGCAGTTCGCCTTCGGAGTCGGCGCACAGCGCGACACTGCAGTTCATCGTGCTTGGATACTCGCGGCAGTCGATGTATTGGCGTGACATGGCGCCTCCTTGATTGTCCTCACGGACGTGCTTCGAAGATCAGGTTGAAGGGCGTCTCGCTGGCGCGGCGGAAATGCGAGAAGCCGCCCTGCGAGACAACGTCGCGCAGGCGCGCCTCGCCGGCCTGCGCCCCCAGGCACAGCCCCACTTCCTGCGAGCGAGAAGCCGGCGTGCAGATGAAGCTCGAGGCCGAATAGAACACGCGCCCCACCGGGTTGATGTTGTCTTCCAGCCGGTCGTTGGCGAAGGGCTCGACGATCATCCACGTGCCTTGCGGCTTGAGGGTGCGCCGCACATGCGCCGCCGCGCCGACGGGATCGCCCATGTCGTGCAGGCAGTCGAAGACCGCGACCAGGTCATAGTCTTCGCCGGGGAAATCCTTGGCGCTCGCGACCTCGAAGCGCAGGCGCTTCTCATCGTCGACGCCGGCCTTGCGCGCCGTTTCGCGGGCGCGTTCGATCGAAGGCGCGTGGTAGTCGAAGCCGACGAAGCTGGACTCCGGATAGGCCTGCGCCATCAGCAACGTCGATGCACCGTGCCCGCAGCCCACATCCGCCACGCGCGCGCCGCGTTTCAGCAACGGCTCGATGCCCTCGAGCGCGGGAATCCACTGACTCACCAGGTTAGCCGCGTAGCCGGGCCGGAAGAAGCGCTCGGTGCCATGGAACAGGGCCACATCGTGCTCGTGCCACCCAATGCCCAGGCCCGTGCGCATGGCCTGGACCATCTTGGGAATGATCTTGAACTGCGCCACGGCGATCTGGAACGCGCCGGGCACGAAGGCCGGGCTGCCTTCCTCGGCCAGAGCGAAGGCCTGCTCCTCGGTCAGCGAGAACAGCTCGCCTTTCGGGTCGTACTCGACGTAGCCGCTGGCGGCCTGGGCCGAGAGCCATTCGCGCAGGTAGCGCGGGTCGGTCTCGGTGCGGCGGGCCAGCGCTTCCGCAGTGGAAGGGCCTTCGGCCAGCGCCTTGTACAAGCCCAGCTGATCGCCGACGACGATGGTGGCTGCATGCATCACGGCCCCGATGTCGTGGACGAAGTTACCCATGAACGCGTTAAGCCGTGTTTCGTCGATGGCCATGTGTATCCCCTTCGTCGGCAGGCGACTTGCGCGCCCCTTGCGTGCCTATACTGAATTCGCGGCAAGGGGCCTGCGCGCATCCTGCGTCTCGATGCATGCAGGCGCCATACGCAGCAATGCGTACGCACCGTGAAAGGGCACGCCATGACGCACCTGTCGCGCAACGATTGGGCGAGCGCACTTCGCCTGCTGGAGAAACTGGAGTCCGGGCATTCGCCCGTGCGGCATCGCGGCACCGACGCGCAGGGCGTGCGCACCACCCTGCGCACACCCCGCCACATTGCGAAGGCGCCGGGCCGGCGCGAATTCCGCCGCGCCGCCCGGCAGGCCGACTACTGCCGGCGCGTGGGCCTGGAGCATGCGATGGCGGTGGCCTTCCTGTACCGGCTGGCCTGCCGCGACCCGGCACCGTTGCCCGATGCACAACTGCCCGCCGGCCTCACGCCGCGCGAGGGCGACGTCATGCACTGGCTCTCGCACGGCAAGACCGACGCCGAGATCGCCGCCCTGCTGACGATCAGCCCGCGCACCGTGCACAAGCACCTGGAACATGTCTACGTGAAGCTGGGCGTCGAGACGCGCACGGCCGCCGTGATGCGCGCGCTCGCCATGGGCCGGCCTGTCTGAAGAAGAGAGGTCGGCGCCTTCCCCCCTACTCGATGCGGAACACGAACTCCTGCGTCGCCAGCACCTCCGCGTCGCCCGTGGTCTGGCACTCGTAGCGCATCACGGCCGCGCGCACAGCCGAGTGGTACACGCGCGGTCCGGACAGGAAGCGCACCTCCTGCACGTGGCCGCCCTTGATGCGCACCTCGGCCTTCACCACGCCGCCGATGCCTTCGTCCAGCGCCTTGCGCGGCATCTCGGGCTTGACCTGCCGCGGGCAGGCCACCGCGATATCGGTGGACGTCGCCTTCGGCGGGGCCGGCGGCGCGGGGGGCGCAGGCGGCGCGGCCGGCGGCTTGATCTCGCTGATGATGGTCGCGTCCATCGGTTTCTTGATCAGCTCGACCGTCTGGCGCGCGAGCCCCGACACGAGCGCATAGCCCACGCCGACGTGGAACAGCACCATCACGGCGATGCCCACGGGCCCGAAGCGCGACTGGGGGTTGAAGTCCTTGCGGGAGCGCTTCATGGGATGAACTGCTCCGCGCCCACGATCCCCAGCTTGCTCACGCCCGTGCGCTGCGCCGAGGCCATCACGCCGGCCACCACTTCGTACTTCGCGCGCCGGTCGGGCCTCAGGTGCACCTCGGGCTGCACATCCTGCGCGGCGATCTGTTCGAAGCGCCGCTCCATCTCCGTGCGGTCGGCCAGCGGCTCGCCGTTCCATTGCACGACGCTGAGCGCGTCGATGTCGATGCGCAGCACCTCGGGCTTGAGGTCGCTGGGCGGCGGGTTGCCCGTGGGCATGTTCAGGTTCACCGAATGCAGCTGGATCGGGATGGTGATGATCAGCATGATCAGCAGCACCAGCATCACGTCGATGAGCGGCGTGGTGTTGATGTCCATCAGCGGCTCGTCGGAGGGCGCGCTGGCGCGCCGCCCCTGTTTCTCTTTTCTTGGCATGGCTTGTCTCGTCTCGCTGTGTGCGCGCCTCACGCGTCTCAGTTGCGCGCCGGCGGCTCGGTGATGAAGCCCACCTTGGCGATGCCGGCCGCCTGGCAGGCGTAGATGATCCGGCCCACCGGCTCGTAGTCGGAATGCCAGTCGCCGCGGATGTGCACCTCGGGCTGCGGATTCATCGCCGCCACCTTGGTCAGGCGCGCGACCAGCGCGGGCGTATCGCGCACCGGCGTGTCGTACCAGTAGGTGCGCCCGCCCGCGTCCACCGAGATCACGACGGTCTCGGGCTTGCTCTCGCGCACTTCGTTGCGCTCCTTCGGCACCGCGACGGGCACCGAGTAATTGACCACCGGGATCGTGATGAGAAAGATGATCAGCAGCACCAGCATCACGTCGACCAGCGGCGTGGTGTTGATGGCCGCGATGGCCTGTTCCTCGTCTCCCCCGGAGGCCGGGATGTTCATCGCCATGGCGTGATCCGCTGGTTTGCGCGGGACGTCAGGCGGTGGCGCTGCCGGCCAGGATCACCGAGTGCAGCTCGCCGCTGAACTCGCGCACGTCGTCCATCACGGTGATGTTGCGGCGCAGGAGCCAGTTGTAGCCCAGCACCGCGGGCACGGCCACGGCCAGGCCGATGGCGGTCATGATGAGCGCCTCGCCCACCGGGCCGGCCACCTTGTCGATCGACGCCTGCCCGGCCACGCCGATGGCAGTGAGCGCGTGGTAGATGCCCCAGACCGTGCCGAACAGGCCCACGAACGGCGCCGTCGACCCCACGGTGGCCAGCAGCGACATGCCGTTGCCCAGCCGGCGCTGCACGCGCTCGGTGGCGCGGTGGATGCACAGGTCGACGAAGTCCGCGAAGTCGACCTTGCCGCGCAGGCCGTCGTGCTTCTGCGTGGCCTGCATGCCGGCGTCGGCGATGAAGCGGAACGGGCTGCCCTCGGCCAGCCGCGCGGTGCCGGCCTGCACGGTGCCCGCGTTCCAGAACTCGTTGTCGACCGCGCGCGCCTGGCGGCCCATGCGCATCTGCTCGAGCAGCTTGGTGACGATCACGTACCAGCTGCCCATCGACATGATGGCCAGGATCGCGAGCACGGCCTTGGCCACGGCATCGCTTTGCGACCACAGCGCGCCGACGCCGTAGGGGTTGTCGACCTTGGCCGTGGTGGTCGATGCGGCAGTGGGTGCGGCGGCAGGTGCAGCGGGCTTCTCGGGCGCCGCCACGGCGGCCGCAGCGCTGGCTGCGGCCTGCGGCGCGGGCGGGGTCTGGGCGCCCACGAGTTGCGGTGCGCTACCCAGGCTCAGGGCCAGAACGAAAGGCGCGGCCATGGCCGTCAGCCGCGCGAGGGTTGTCTTCATCATCGTTGTCTTCTCCAGAAAAATAGATTCGTTCAGGCGCTCCGAGGCGCTCTCACACGCTTTCGCACGCATTCACACGCCGGCATGCCAGCCGCGCGCCTTGCCCCAGACCGCCTGCACGCCGCTGCCGGCGCCCTCCACCACGTGGTAGCGGTCGTAGGGGGCGGCCGTCATGCAGGCGTGATGCGGCAGCACGCGCACGCGGCTGCCGACGGGCAGCGCGCGGAACATGGCTTGTGCGTCCTCGTCACCTTCACAGGCGATGAGGCCGTGCTCCTGGTGCAGCTCCGCCACGCACAGCCCGGGCAGCGGCACGGTGCCGCCGGCCTGGCACACCAGCCCGAAGCCCAGGCCGCTGCGGAACTCGGCCGCCGACTGGTCTTTCGACAGCGCAAGCGCACCGGCGTCGATCAGCACGCGGCGTGAGCGCGGGTTGTGGCCGATCACGGTGGCCAGCACCGACAGCGCGATGTCTTCCACGCCGCAGATGCCGCGTGCCACCTGGTCGAGGTCGAAGAAGGTGTAGACGCCGGGGCGCATCTCGGTCACGCCTTCGAGCGACTGCGCGCACACGGCCGTGGGTGTGGAGCCCACGCTCACCACCTCGACCGGGATGCCGACCGCGCGCAGCCGTTCGGCCGCGTGCACGGCACCGGCGCGCTCGGCTTCGGCGATGGCGCGGATCGCCGTGCCGCCCTGCACGTGGTAGCTGTGGCCCGCGTGGGTGAGCACGCCGGCCAGCGTCAGCGATTCGCTGCGCTGCACTTCGCGCGCAAGCGACAGCAGGGCGTCGTCGCGCGGGCCCACGCCGCCGCGGCCACCGCCGGTGTCGATCTCGATGAGCACGCGGAAACTGGCGCCCAGTTCGCGCGCGCGGGCGCCGGCCGCCTGCACGGCCTCGATGGAATCGACGAGCAACGTCACGCGCGCGCCGTTCGCGCGCTCGATGTCATGCAGCGCCGCGATCTTGCGGGCGTCGATGCCCACGGCGTAGGTCAGGTCCGTGAAGCCGTGGCGCGCGAAGTAGCCGGCCTCGGCCACGGTGGACACCGTGACCGCGCCGCTGTGGCCGCGCGTGGCGCGCCGCGCCACGTCCGCCGACTTGGCCGTCTTCAGGTGCGGTCGCAGCGCCACGCCGTGGCGCGCGGCGCGCTGCGCCATCGCCTCGCAGTTGCGTTCGAGCACGCCGACGTCGAGCAGCAGCGCGGGCGTGGTCAGTTCGGCCAGGGACGTCATCGGCGGGTTCCGGACGCGATCTGCACCATCAGGCCGTCGATCTCCTCGGCCACGCGCTGCACGAGGGGCGGCAGCAGCACCATCGTCATGTGCTCGGCCCCGTCGATGCACACCAGGCGGCGTTGCGTCGACAGCGCGGCATGTGCCTCCTGGAACTCTGGCCAGCGCTTCTGCACGTCGGCGATCGCCGGGTCGGCGCCGGGCGGCAGTGCCTGCGGCTGCTTCGCCCACAGCACGGCGAGCGGACGCGAACCCAGGTCGGGCGAGGCGCCGGCCTGGCGCGCGACATGCGGCAGGCCGCGCACCTCGGCCAGCGTGGTGTCGAGGGCCTCGGGCGTGTAGAGGGCCTTCAGTTGGCGAATCACCTGTGGCAGATCGGCGAACAGGAGCTCGATGGGCGCTTGTTCCGGCGGCGGCTTGCCGCCGGCCTGAAAGTCCGCGCGCTTCACCCGCTCCGCAGCGAACACCGATTCGGGCGGGTGCTCGTACATCGCGAACTGGTCGGGGTGGCTCGCATCGAGCATCACGACGCCGGCCACCTGCTGCGGATACAGGCCCGTGTAGATGCGGTTCAGCAGACCGCCGAGCGAATGGCCGACCAGCACGATCGGGCCCGTCACGCCGGCCGCTTCGAGCAACCCGTGCAGGCGGTGCGCGGTGCGCTCGCCGTCGAAGGGCGCATCGTCGGCCTCGCTCCAGCCCATGCCGGCACGGTCGTAGGCGATCACCGGGTACTTCGCAGACAGTGCCTGCTGCAGCCGCGCATAGGTCGGCGAGGCGCAACCGCCGCCGGCCTCGATGACGATCGTGGGCTGCGTGGCGCTGGCGGGCGCGGGGCCGCTGCGCTGCAGGTGCATCTTGCGGCCATCGACGGTGTAGAGCTCGCCGGGCGCGGCCATGTGGTGCGGCCGGCCGGGCTGCTCCACGCGCGGCCAGTAGTCGAGGTCGCGCACGCGGTACGGCAGGTTGGCGAAGTCGGTGCTCAGCGACGCCGGCGTCGACACATACAGCACCGACTTGGCAAGCGGTCCGAACTCCGCATGGAAGTGCTGCGCCGACTTCACGATGACCAGCTTCTTGGCCGTGAGGTCGATGCCCAGGCCCGTGAAGAGGTCGGCGCCGATGACCTGGTTGCGCTTGCTGATGAGCACGATGTCCACGCCGTTCGCCGCCTGCACCCACACGCACGGTCCCATGGGCGTGCGCACGCCCGAGAGGCCGCCTTGCGAATGCGCTTCCACCACGTTCTTCACGGTCACGTGCAGGTCGATCGGGTCGCCCGAGGCCGGACCGCACTTGCCGCCCAGGCGCAGCTCGAAGCTCGCGCCCACGCCCGCATCGCGGCACAGCTGGACAGCGCCCAGGTCCCACACGCCGCCGAAGGCCACGTTGCCGATGCCGCGCTCGACCACCGCGTGCAGCATGAAGGTGCTGTCGCTGGTGGCGCCGCCGCCGGGGTTGTCGGCGGTGTCGGCAATGACGACCGGGCCGCCCGGCGTGGCCATGGCCCGCTCCAGCGTCTCCTCGATGGACAGCGAGGGCACGGCGGTCTCGTGGCGCAGGTCCCAGAAGGCGCGGCCCAGTTCTTCGGCGAGCTTCGCGGCCAGCGCGGGGTCGTTGTCCGTCACCACCCAGAGCTTGGCGCCCGACTCGGGCACGTCGGCCCACGGGAAGCCATGGCCCAGCGACACCGAGAGCACGCCCGGCAGCTGTTCGGCGGCCTGCATGCGGCGCACGAAGCCGGCCATGGGCTCGCGCGTGGTGTGCCACTTGCCGACCATGCGGCAGTCGTGCACGGCTGTCACGGGGCGCACGCGGCCTTCGGCGGTGTCGACCACGATGCGGATGAGTTCGGTCAGCCGTTCGAAGGCATCGGTGTGCGGATATTCCTTGTAGCAAATGATGGTGTCCGCCCCGTCCAGCATCTTCTGCGTGAAGTGGCAGTGCAGGTCGAGCGACACGCCGATGGGCACGCCGGGTCCGACGATCTCGCGCACGCGCGAGATCACGTCGCCTTCGCAGTCGTCGTAGCCCTCGGCCACCATCGCGCCGTGCAGCACGAGGATCACGCCGTCGACCGGGCCCGCGTCGCGCAGGTCGGCCAGGATCTCGTCGCGCAGGCGCTCGTACACGCTGCGCACGGTACGCCCCAGCGGCTGCGCGAAGGCCAGCAGGCTCTCGACGGTCTCGTGGCCCTTGGCGGCCAGCTGCTTGCGCACCTCGACCGCGTACAGGCCGTAGCCGGTCGCGTCGCGCGTGCTGGCATCGCCGCGGAAGATGCCGTATTCCTCGTAGCTGCCCAGGCCGGTGGGGGCCGAGACGAAGGTGTTGGTTTCGGTGGCGAACAGGGTGGTGAAGAATTTCATGCGCAGGGCTCCTGGCGGGCAAGGTGGATGTTTCGCGAGCGCGTCGTGTCCAGCCGCAGTCCCACGACCCGGCCCGCCTTGCGCTCCACGTTGAGAATCGATTTGCCCAGCTGGGCCAGCACCGGATCGACCGAGGCGAGCGTCATCACGTCGGCCGACAGGGGCGTCAGCACGCACACGTGCTGGCCGTGGCGACCCTGCACCGTGAGCTGCAACCGGCCGTCGACCAGCGCCATCTGTGCGGTGGCGTCCAGGTCGGGGCTGGTGTAGTCGCCGCACAGGTGTTCGGCCAACGACACGGCATCGGGCGCCGTCTCGGGCAGGCGCTCGAAGCGGCGCGGCTGGCCGCCTTCGTGCAGCACGAGTGCGTCGGGTGCGCGCTGCGGATCGAGGTCGGCGGCGTCGATCACGAGGTCGTTCGTCGGCAGGTCCTGCAGGCCCAGCCACAGCTTGCCGTCGCCCTGGTTCAACGGCCTCGGCTCGCCGGCCTGCCACGACATCGCCAGCTTGCCGGCTGTGTCCGCAAAGCCCAGCAGGCTGCCGGTGGACGGTGCGTGGTAGCGCTGGCCGACCAGCGCGGGGAAGGCACTGGCCAGCGGGCGCACGTCGGGCGGCGCCAGCGCGTCGCCCAGCAGCAGCTCGATCACCTTGAGGGCCAGGGCCGACGGCGACACCGGCGCGCCGTTCACCATGGCGATGATGTCCAGCCCGTGGCTGGGCACGCTGATCATCTGCGACTGCGCGCCGAGCACCGCGCCCGCGTGGTGGACGATCTCCACGCCGCGGTACGGATGGCGCGCCAGGCCGAAGCCGTAGTCCACCTTCGAGCCCGACGACAGCGTGGTGGGTTCGGACAGCAGGGCCCAGCTCTTCGCGCTGCCCACGATCTTCTCGCTGCCGTGCATGTGTGCGAGCCAGCGCAGCATGTCGTCCGCCGTCGACACCAGCGAGCCGCCGCCGTCGAGTTCGCACGGGTACAGGCCGCGGCGCCAGCCGCCGCCGGGCGCGGGCATGTACAGGCCGGCCAGGCCCGGGACCACGTCGAGGTCGGTCTGCACCGACAACGTGTCGCGCATGCCCAGCGGGCCGAACAGGCGCGCCTTCAGGAAGTCGTTGAAGCTCTGGCCGCTCACGCGCTCGACGATCTTCGCCAGCAGGAAGTAGCCGCCGTTGCTGTAGACCATGTGCGTTCCGGGCTCGAAGTTCAGCTCGCTCTGGCGCGCCATGGCGGGCAGGCCCGGGCCGGGCAAGGTGAACGTGAGGCCGTGCGCGATGGCCCACAGCTCGTCGTGGCCGCGCCAGCCGCTGGTGTGCGTGAGCAGGTGGCGCAGCGTGGGGCCGTTGGCACTCAGTTGCGGCAGCTCGGGCAGGTACTTCTGCACCGGGTCTTCCACATCGAGCAGGCCGTCTTCGGCCAGCAGCAGCACGGCCATGGCCGTGAAGTGCTTGCTGGTGGAAGCGATGCGCATGCGCGTGGTCGGCGTGAGGGCCACGCCCATCTCCAGGCTGGCCATGCCGACGGCGCGGCGGTACAGCAGCTTGCCGTGCTGCGCGATGCCCAGCACCAGGCCGGGCGCGTCGCTGCGGTTGAGGGGGGCCACCATTGCGTCGATGGCGGCCAGTGCGGAGGCTGTGTCAGGCAGTGAAGCTGAAGGTCGGGGTTGTGACATGGGGGAGCGGTGAACGATGGAAGGTGGGAACGACAGAGGGATCGGGAAAGAAGATCAGGTCGGCTGCGCCGCGCGCATCAGGCGCACGAACGGGCCTTCGGTGGCGCGCAGCACCATGGCACCCAGCGCGCCGCCGACCAGCGTGGTCGCGACGATGGCCACGGCCAGCCCGTTGGGCACCGACTTGAGGGCGTCCGACAACATGCCGACCACCAGCGGCCCGACCACGCCGAAGGGCAGGCTGGCCATCGTGAGCATCGCGATGGTGCGGGCCCGCAGGTGCGCCGGCGCGGCGTCCTGCAGCACGTTGGGCAGCAGCACCGCGCTGCCGATGAGCGGCACCACCAGCAGCCCCAGCAGCATGAAGTTGTGGTTCGCCGAACGCGTGAACAGCAGCAGCGTCGACAGCAGCGCGGCCGTGAAGTTGCACAGCATGATCAGGCGCAGCGCCGCGGCCGGGCCCATGCGCGGCTGCAGGTAGCGCATCGCCCCCACGCCCAGCAGACCGCCGGCCACCGTGCCGCACAGGAAGGCCAGGCCCATGCCCTGCCCCATCTGCACCGGCGTGATGCCGTAGGTGCGCGCCGTGACGATCGGCAGCCAGGTACCGAGCGAACTCAGGCCCACGCTGGTCAGGCCCACGCCGATCACCAGGCCCGCGAAGGTGCGCCAGTGCTCGCGCAGGTGGGCACGCAAGGTCGTGGCACCCGTCGCCACGGCGGCCGGTGCGCCGGGCTTCGCGGCCGGCACGCCAACGCGCGGGGTGCGCCGGATCGACAGCACCAGCAGCACCACCGGAATGCCTGCGGCGGCCAGCACGAAGAAGGTCAGGCGCCAGGCTTCGAGCTGCTGCATCGACACGGGCAGCCAGGGCCGCAGGTCGTCCGTCAGGTGCACGATCGTGCCGCCCAGCAGCGCGCCCAGCGCGCTGCCGAAGATGGCCGACAGCGCGAACACCGCGTTGGCCAGCACCCGCTGCGCGCGCGGGAACAGGTCGGGGATCATGCTGTTGGTGATGGGCGTGAGGCCGGCCTCGCCCACGCCCAGGCCGACGGAGGCGACGAACAGCACGCCGTAGTCCATGGCGGTGCCGCGCATGGCGGTGGCGGCGCTCCACAGCACCACGCAGGCGGCAAGCACCACGCGCCGGTCATAGCGGTCGCTGAGCCAGCCCAGCGGCAAGGTGGCGATGCCGGTGAACAGCACGATGCCCGCGCCCTGCAGCAGCCCGATCTGCGTGTCGGTGAGCGACAGCGTCTGGCGGATCGGCTCCGTCAGCAGCGTGAGGATGACCTTGTCGATCGACCCCAGCACCGTCGCGATGATGAGCACCGCCAGCGCATACCAGGCGCTGGTGGGCGCCTTGCGGGTCGTTTCCAGGGCCGCAGGGGCGGCCGCATCCAGCGGCATCGGTGCCGCGAACGGTGGGAGGCCCGACATGTCAGAACGGGACGTTGACGTTCACGCCGATGGTGCGCGCGGGTACGAGCGCCGCAGTCACCAGGTTCGGGTTCGCGTTGAGTCCTGTTTCGATCGACACGATGCCGCGCTTGTTCGTCAGGTTGCGCACGTAGGCCGAGACGCTGAAGGTCTTGAAGTCGATGCCCGCCTGCAGGTCGACCAGCGTGTAGGCCGGCATGGTGATGCTCGGAATGGCCGTGCTGCCGCGGTAGCCCGCGTCGCGCTTGCCGGTGTAGCGCGCGCTGATGCCGACGTAGGCCGGGTAGTCGGCGATGCTGAAGTTGCGCGTCACGCCCAGCGTGGCCGCAAAGCGCGGCGTGTGGGGCAGCCGCGCGCCAGCCTTGGCGTCCAGGCCCTTGGCGTCCTCGGTCAGGCGCGCATCGACGGCCGCGGCATTGGCGGTGAAGCGCCATTCCTTGCTGGGCTTCCAGTTGAGCGTGAGCTCGCTGCCTTTGATGCGAGCCGCGCCCGCGTTGGTGACGAACACGAAGGCGCCGCTGCGCGTGGGCTGTTGCACGCCTTTCCACTCGATGTCGTACAGCGCCGCTTCCAGCGACAGCGTGCGGTCCAGCAGGTCGGCCTTGTAGCCCAGCTCGTAGCTCCACAGCGAGTCGGAGTTGTACATCGGCTGCACCACGTTGCGGTCGGTGTCGGGCTTCAGCACGTTGGGACCACCGGGACGGTAGCCGCTGGCCGCGCGGAAGTACACGGTGCTCGTCTCCGACAGCGTGTACTTGGCCGCGGCCAGGTAGGTGGTCGGGGTTTCCGACGAGGTGCCGGCGGCATTGGCGGCGACCGAACCGACGAGCTGACCGGTCTGGCGGCTGTCGTACTTCTGGTTGTTGCGCGCCAGGCGCAGGCCGCCGGTGAGCGAGAACTTGGGCGTCACGTTCCAGGTGACGTCGCCATAGGCCGCCTCTTCGCGGTAGCGCGAGGACTGCGTCGACGTCAGCAGGCCGAGGCTGCGCCCCCCGATCAGGTTGGCGTCCATGACGCCATTGTTGCTGCCGCGTTCGCGGTTCAGGTAGATGCCGGCCAGCCACTCGATGGTGGTGCCCGAGCGCGAGGTCAGGCGGAATTCCTGGCTGACGCGGTGCTGCTCCACGGTGCTGTTCACCGGCACAGAGGCCACCGGCAGGCGCAGCGCGCTCAGCATCAGTCCGTAGCGGCCGGTGACGTCGACGGTGTTGTTGATCTTCACGTCCTGCGCGGAGGTGATCGAGTTCAGGCGGGCCCAGCCGAAGTCGTATTCCACATCGAGGCCGAACAGCTGCGTGAGGTTGCTGTACGACTCGTTGGCCGACAGCTGCCGCGTGCGCTCCCGGTCCCAGGGGCGCAGGGTCCGCTTGTCCATGTCCTCGAAGCCCAGGCCCTTGCGATGCACGTCCTGCACGGTGCCCGTGAGGCGCACCGTGAGTTCGCGCGTGGGCGTGAGCAGCAGCGAGACCCGGCCGCCATCGGTGTGGCCGCGGTCGATGTTGCGTCCGCGCGCCGGGCCCGTGGCGTCGTAGCTGCCGCCGACCTGGTCGGTGAAGGCGGCGAAGCGAATGGCCGCCACGTCTTCCTTGAGCGGCACGTTGAGCACCGCGCCGGTCGTGAAGCCCGGGCCGCCGCTCTGGGTCCACGAGGTGCCGAGTTTCACCGAGCCCGCGAACTCCATGGTGTCAGGCTGGTTGGTCACGTACTTGAGCACGCCGCTCATGGCGCCAGCGCCGTACAGCGTGCCCTGTGGGCCGCGCAGCACCTCGATGTGGCTCAGGTCGAGCATGCCCATGTCCAGCGGCGTGTTGCCGCCGCTTGCGCCGGCTGAGCTCAGGCCGGTGGCCACGTCGTCCACGTACACGCCCACGGTCGCGATGCCCTGCACCGGGCCGGTGGTCAGCCCGCGCATGGTGAGCGTGCCGCCCACGCTGCCGCTGCTGGTGAGGTTCACGCCCGGCTGCTCGGCCACATAGTCGGCCAGGGTTCTGGCGCCCGCGCGTTCCAGCGTCTGCGCCTTCATCACGTTGACCTGCATCGGAATCTCGCGCACCGGTTCGCGGCGGCGCGTGGCCGAGATGGTGACGCTGTCGAGTGACTGCGGCGCTTCCTCGACCTGCGGCTTCGCAGCAGTGGCCGTGTAGATCACGATGGCACCGTCGTCACCGCGGCGCGTGCGCAGCGGCGTGCCTTCGAGCAGCCGCGCCAGCGCTTCCTGCGGCGAGAGCACACCCTTCACGCCATGCGTGGCCACGCCCTTCACATCGTCGACCTTGTAGAGCAGCTGCACACCGCCCTGCGCGATGTAGGCGTCGAGCGCGGTCTTCAGGTCGCCGCCGCTCACATCGAAACTCTGCGCCTGGGTGGCTGCCGAGGTCTGTGCCTGCGCCTGCGCGTGAACGGACAGACCGCTGGCCAGCGCCCAGGCGCCGCCGATCATCCAGGGCCGCAACGCGGCCCCGTACGTTCGCTTCTTTCTCAAGGACGGCAGACGAAGGCGGTGCGCGATGCGATTCATTGTGTGTGTCTCCAGCGTGGTTATTTGTTTGGATACCCACTGAGACGAATGCCCCGTCACATTCCGGTAATTTGCTAACTCGAAATTCTGATTTCGTTGCCGCTCTCGTGCACGGCAAGGCCGAAGCCCTGCTTGAGCAGCGCCACGAAGCCGCTCATGTTGTTCGCATCGAAGCTGCCGCCGATGCGCACCTGCGCGATGGCCGGATCGGCGATCACCAGCTTGCGCGTGTTGTAGCGGTTGAACTGCGCGGCCGCGTCGCCCAGCGTGGTCTGGTCGAACACGAGCTTGCCTTCGCGCCAGCTCAGTTCGTCGTCGACCTGCTTGGGCGCCTTCGACATCACGAGCACGTTGTCGGCATGCGTGACGGCCGCCTGGTTGCGCGTGAGCACGGTGGGCTCGGTGCTCTTGGCATCGGGTTTGGCCGCGGCGATCTGCACGCGCCCTTCTTCCACCGTCACGTTCACCTGCTCGCCCTGGCGCCGCACGACGAAGCGCGTGCCCAGCACGGTGATGCGGCGGTCGCCCGCCATCACGACGAAGGGGTGGACCTTGTCGTGCGCGATGTCGAAGTAGGCCTCGCCCGCGTCCAGCCACACCTTGCGCCCGCTCTCGTTCACCGCCGTGCGCACCTGCGTGGCAGTGTTCAGCGTGAGCTTCGATCCGTCGGACAGCGCCACCGACTGGCGCGCGCCCACGGCCGTGGCGTAGTGCTGGCCGCGCGCTTCCTGCGTGTACTGCCAGCCGAGCCAGGCGGTGCCGGCGGCGGCCACCAGCACGCCGGCGGCGATGCGCTGCAGCGAGAACCGCGACAGGCGCGCCGGCGGACGTGCCGGCTGCGGTGCGGGTGCGGGAGCCGGCGCGGGAATCGGGATCGCCGGCGTGCGCAGTGCGCCCAGCCGGTCGCCACGCTCCCAGGCGCTGGACAGCCGCAGCCACGCCACGCGGTGGGCGATGGAGGCGGCGATCCAGGCGTCCAGCTGCTGCTGGTCGGTGTCGGTCCATTGGCCGCTGTCGCGGCGGGCCAGCCAGTCGGCTGCAAGAGATTCAATGCGCTGGGCGTCGCTCATGTCGAAAGCCTCCGCTCGTTCTGCGCTCGCCCGAAGGCCTTGGTGTCCAGCTGCACGCCGTCGGACAGCAGGGCGTCGGCCAGGGCGCGCACGCCGCGCGACACCTGCCGTTCGACCGTGTCCTCGGTGATGCCCAGCTGCGTGGCGACCTCGCGCTGCGAGAGGCCGTCGATCTTGCGCATCTCGACCACGCGGCGGCACTTGGACGGCAGCGCGTCGAGCGCCGATTGCAAAAGCCGCAGCTCGCCCCGGCCGGCGGCGTGGCGTTCGGGCGTGAGTTCGTCGGCCGAGAAATCGAGCGCGTCGAGGTCCGCAATGATCTCGATGGAAACGATCTGCGCGCGCCGGGCGCGGTCGATCAGCAGGTTGCGCGCGGTGGCGAAGACGAAGGGCTTGACCTGGTCGGGCATGGATTTGGCGGCGGACTCGTAGATGCGCACGTAGACGTCCTGTCGCAGGTCGGGCACTTCGGCGTCGTCGCGCCAGTTGCGGCGAAGAAAGCGCGTGAGCGCAGCTTCCATCGGCAGCACCTCGCTGACGAACCAGGCGTCCAAGTCACTGAGAACCACAAAGCGCTCCTGGAAATTGAAGGGCCGAAACGAAAGGACGGCATGTCGCCGGGATTGGCGACAGACAGTGAGACGAACGGCCCGAATTTTTCCGGTATCGCGCAAAGGCCCGCCGGTGAAATTTCTTCGAATTTCCCTCCCCGGCGGCGGTCGGCGGAATTCTAGAAGGGCGAGTCCAAGGGCTTTTCCCCCTTGCCCCGTTACCGGAAAGTGCGCCCGAACTCGTCTCACCGGGGGCAGAAGAAAAACCAATTCGCGGAAACACAGAACGACATGATTCGAATCCGGAGGCAGCCCCCCACCCTCCTCGCGCTCTTCATCACA
>NZ_QXMN01000149.1:0-2237 GCF_003581445.1 Acidovorax cavernicola
GGGCGGCGGTGGCTCGGCCACGCGTGCGCCGTTCTCCGGGCCGCTGATGCGGATGGGCTGGCCGGTCACGTCGTCGAAGTTCGCAAGCGGCGCCACCGGAGTGGGCGCCGGCGCAGGTGGTGGCGGCGTGATGGCCTTCGGCGGCTCGAAGCCGAACTGGTCGATCGGCAAGTGATCGGAACGCGGCACCGGCGTGGCGGGCGCCGCGCGCTGCAGGGCGGCCAGCGGATCGGCATCCGACGCGGTGTTCGGCTGCAGCAGCGGATCGGCCAGCGGCGACAGCGCGAGCGGATCGCCGCCGATGCCGCCGGCGCCCGGCGAGCCGCCGAAAAGGTCGTCGATGCTCGCGGCCTTGCCATGCGCGGGCGGTGCGCCGAGGTCGGAAAAATCGTCGAGCGCGCCGAGCCCGGCGGCGGGTGCGGCCGAAGGCGTGGGGCCCAGCAGGTTCGCGAACGGATCGACCTGGTCGGCCTGCGCATTGCGCGAGCCGCTGGCCATCGGATCGGGAAAGAGCAGCGACTCGGCGGGCGCGACGCGGGCCGCTGCAGCAGGCGCGGGAGCCGGTGCGGGCGGCGATCCCAGGCCCGCGAGCAGGTCGGCGAACGGGTCGTCGCTGCTGGCGGCGGATGCGGCGGCCGGCGCCGACATCACGGTGTTGGGAATGATGGGTGCGGCCGGAGGCGCCGCGGCGGCCATCACGCGCACCGAGAGTTCGAAACTGCCGATGACGAGGCGTGCGCCGTCCGTCAGCGCCGCTTCCTTGCCCGCGCCCAGCGAGACGCCGTTGCATTGCATCGCGTTGCTGCCGCGATCGACGATGAAGTACTGCCCGTCGCGGCACAGCACCTGCGCATGCACGCGCGAGACGGTGCGGTCGGGGTCGTCGAGCACGAGCGCATTGGTGTCGGCGCGGCCGATGGTGCCGCCGCCAGGTCCGAAGTCCGCGGCGATGGACGGTCCGGCCGGCATGCCTTGCCGGGTGATGACAGCGATATGGATCATGAATCGGCCCCCGATGGCGGCTGCGCCCGTGCAATCTCGCAAGGAGTATTCATTCCGTGGGGCCGGTTGGCAATCTCGCCTTAAGAGGTATGCCGCATGCGCGCACGTCGCACCGTCACGGGGCCAGCAGCAGCACGAGCGTCTGGCTCGGCACCGTGCGCACGCCGGGGCAGTTGGTGCTGTTCTGCAGTGAGGTGCTGGTCAGGCGCGTGGCGGGCATGCTGTTCAGCAGCACCGTGAAGGCGCCGGTCAGATGGCGGCTGGGCCCCATGACCGTGCCTGATGCCACCCCCAGCAGCACGCCCGGGTTGTCGCCGTTGGTCATGGGAATGACCGTGCCGAGGTTGTGGGCCGGCGTGCACATGAACAGGATCGTCGGGCAGTTCGGAATGGCCATCGGCCCCATCGCGATGTTCGGATAGGGCACCGGAATCGGTGAAGGCGCGGCGGGCGTGATGCAGACATCGGGAAACCCCATGTCCGTTCCCATCATCTGGCAGTTGGCGAACATGGTGCCGCCTCAGCCGAAGTGGATCTGCGCGCCGCGCGTCTTCACCAGCTTGGCGCCGTTGATCAGCGCATGCTCGCCGCGCAGGTGCAGCAGCTCGGTCGCATCGCATTCGATGTGGGCCGCATTTACGCGGTCCAGCCCCTTGGTTGTGCGCAGGTAGTGCTGGCTGAAGTGGTTGACGCGGTCCATCACCGTGCTCAGCAGGCTGCCCACGAGCTTGACTGTGCCGGCGATCATGCGCACCCGCTCGCCGATGAACTCGGTCGAATCGAGCGACACGGTGGCGGTGGCGGCGCGTACGCCCAGGCGGTCCGACGCCAGGTGCAACTGCTCGGCTTCGAGTGCGAGCTGTCCCCCGTCCACCACGAGGCGCGTGTTGCCGCTGCATCGGAGCACGCGCTCTTGCGCGCCGGCGCAGCGCTCCAACACCGAAAGTACCCAGACCTCGCCGGGTGCCGTGCCGAAGCACAGCACGGTGTCGCCGGCCTTGAGGGCCGAGCCCTTCTGCTGCAGAAACTCCGACAGCATGATGAAGATCGACGCCGCGCCGGTGTTGCCGCGCCAGGCCAGATTGCTCCACCAGCGCTCGCGCGGGATCGACAGCTGCGCCTTGCCCAGCAGGTCGTCGACCACGGGAATGAAGCGCTCGGACGAGTAATGGCACAGGAAGTGGTCGATGCCGCGTTCCGGCACCCAGCCCTTGTGCGCCAGGTCGGCGTATTCG
>NZ_QXMN01000057.1:0-30747 GCF_003581445.1 Acidovorax cavernicola
CGCCCCATCCGCTCCCAGTACGAAGACTTCATGCGCCACGTCGACACCCACGGCGTGTTCAAGAGCGACCGCACGGGCACGGGCACCAAGAGCGTGTTCGGCCACCAGATGCGCTTCGACCTGAACGAAGGCTTTCCGCTGGTGACCACGAAGAAGGTGCACCTGAAATCCATCATCCAGGAACTGCTGTGGTTCCTGACCGGGTCGAGCAACAACAACTGGCTCAAGGAGCGCGGCGTCACCATCTGGGACGAATGGGCGCGCGAGGACGGCGACCTGGGCCCCGTGTACGGCGTGCAGTGGCGCAGCTGGCCCACGCCCGACGGCGGCCACATCGACCAGATCTCCGACGTCATCAAGACGCTCAAGACCAACCCCGATTCGCGCCGCATCATCGTGAGCGCCTGGAACGTGGCCGAACTGTCGAAGATGGCGCTCATGCCCTGCCACGCCTTCTTCCAGTTCTATGTGGCGCCGCCGCAGGCCGAGGGCGAGCGCGGCAGGCTCAGCTGCCAGCTCTACCAGCGCAGCGCCGACATCTTCCTGGGCGTGCCCTTCAACATCGCGAGCTACGCGCTGCTCACGCATATGGTGGCGCAGCAGTGCGACCTCGACGTGGGCGACTTCATCTGGACCGGCGGCGACTGCCACATCTACAGCAACCACGCCGAGCAGGTGAAGCTCCAGCTCAGCCGCGACCCGTACCCCTACCCCACGCTGAACATCAAGCGCAAGCCCGACTCGATCTTCGACTACCAGTACGAAGACTTCGAAGTGCTCGACTACAAGCACGGCGATCCGATCAAGGCGCCAGTGGCGGTGTGATGCGATGAGTGCTGCCGCGCCCCGTATCAACCTGATCTTCGCGCGCGCCGCCAACGGCGTGATCGGCGTGAACAACACCATCCCCTGGCACCTGCCGGAGGACATGGCCCATTTCAAGCAGCAGACCGCGGGCGCGCCCGTGGTGATGGGCCGCAAGACCTGGGACTCGCTGCCGCCGCGCTTTCGCCCGCTGCCGGGCCGTCGAAACATCGTGGTGACGCGGCAGGCCGACTGGCAGGCTGAAGGCGCGCAGACAGCCAGCGGCCTGCCCGAGGCGCTCGCGCTGTGCGACGAGTCGGCACCTTCTGAAGTCTGGGTCATCGGTGGCGCGCAGATCTACGCCGAGGCCGAGCCTTTGGCGCAGCGCGCGGTCGTCACCGAGATCGCACGCGACTACGAAGGCGACGCCCACGCGCCCGAGCTCGACGCCGCCGTGTGGCGCGAAACGCAGCGCGAGTCGCACGTCTCGGCCAAGGAAGGCCTGCCCTTCAGCTTCGTGGTCTACGAACGCACCGCTGCATGACGACGCCGCGGCGCACGCCCAGCCCATCGCCGTCAAGGCCGCTGCCGACGCGGCGCACCGTGCTGGCCGGCGCAGCGTTGCTTGCGGGCCTCGCGCCGCTGCAGGCCCTGCACGCCGCCGGGCCGCTGGAGTCGGACGAGGAAGCGCTGTTCATGCCCGGCACCGCGCGCCCCACCGCCGACGGGCGGATCGAGGTCGACGTGCATGCCTGGGTGTTCGAGCGCGAACATCGCTGGGGCCTGGACGCTGCGCTCGCGCGCTACCTCGGCATCAGCCTGAAGAAGCTCTCGCCGGCCGCGCGGCTGCGCTTCAGCCAGCGCACGGCCCTGTTCCATGCCGAGTCGGAAGAAGACAAGGTGCTCGACGTCGTCTTCGACGGCTCGGCCACGCGCCTGAAGATGCCGCCCACGGGCGTCGACGGACGCAGCAACCTGCGCGCGGTCATCGAGGCCGCGCACATTCCGTCGTCGCAGGAGTGGCTGCCGTTCCACGGCGTGACCGGACCGGGCGAACTGCTGCCGCGCTTTCGCGGCCGTGCGCAGATCGTGCCGGCGCAAGGTTTGTCGGTCATCTCGGACATCGACGACACCATCAAGCGCACGCAGGTGCGCGACCGGCGCGAGATGCTGCTGAACACCTTCGCGCGCCGCTTCGAGGCCGCGCCGGGCATGGCGGCGCACTACCGCGCGCTGGCGAAGGCGTCCGACACGCGCTTTCACTACCTCTCGGGCAGCCCGATCCAGCTGTACCCCGCACTCACCGACTTCATTCGCGACGCCGACTTTCCCGCCGGCAGCATGCACCTGCGCGAGAGCACGACGTGGCGCACGCTGATCCCGAGCGGCGAAGAATCGCGCGCGCACAAGCTCGGCGTGATCGAGCGGCTGCTGGCCGAATTTCCGCAACGCCGCTTCCTGCTCGTGGGCGATTCGGGCGAGGCCGACCCGGAAATCTATGCGCAGGTGTTCCGCGCGCATCCGCAGCGCATCGACGGCATCGTGATCCGCGACGTGACCGACGAGAACCGGCTGTCCGATCGCTACCGCGCGACCTTCGACGGCATCGATCCGGTGTTCTGGCACCTGCTGCGGCCCGACACCACCGCCTGGCCGGTTCAGGCCAGCCGATAGAGGCATCGGCGACTCACTTCACGCCGCCCGCGCGCCCAACCAGCGCCGGTAGCGCTTCGTCAGCCGCTTCGTGCGCAGCTGGTCGAGAACCAGGGTCAGGAACGGCGAATGCACAGGCGCCCCGGTGCGTCCCGGGCGCAAGGTGCGTAGCCGGCGCTTCACCAGCGCCATGCGCGCCAACGCGGCCATGACCTGGTCCTTCCAGTCGACCCGCGGGCTCTGTGCCGACGCGTCGTCTCCCGCGCGCCAGCGTGCGGGCAGATCGGGGGCCACGGCCAGTGCGGTGGCCATGCCCACCACGGCGACGCCCTCCCCCAGCACCCGTTCAGCGACGGTGCGGCGCACGATGCCGCCCGTGGTCATCACCGGCATGCGCGCGACGGCGGCCAGCTCCCTGGCGAACTCCAGGAAATAGGCCTCGCGCGCCAGCGTGCGGCCGTCGGCGGTACGGCCCTGCATCGCCGGGCTTTCGTAGCTGCCGCCGGACAGTTCGACCAGATCCACGGCCTCGTCGTTGAGCCAGCGAATGACCTGCTTCGCATCGTCTTCCGAAAATCCGCCGCGCTGGAAGTCCGCGGAGTTGAGCTTCACAGCCACGGCGAAACCATGCGCCACGCGCGCACGCACGGCGCGCACCACGTCGAGCAGAAAGCGCGCACGGTTTTCCAGGCTGCCACCCCAGGCATCGGTGCGCCGGTTGGTCAGCGGCGACAGGAACTGCGAGAGCAGATAGCCGTGCGCCGCATGGATCTGCACGCCGGTGAATCCCGCGAGCTCGGCCGCCTGCGCCGTGGCGGCGAAGCGCTCGA
Organism: Acidovorax cavernicola; assembly: GCF_003581445.1. Classification (NCBI taxonomy): domain Bacteria; kingdom Pseudomonadati; phylum Pseudomonadota; class Betaproteobacteria; order Burkholderiales; family Comamonadaceae; genus Acidovorax; species Acidovorax cavernicola. Next base: position 3,288 of record NZ_QXMN01000057.1, read on the forward strand.
CGGTCTCGGCAACCTGCGCCTCGCTCATGGCCTCGGGCTGCACGAACAGCTTGCTGTGCTTGCCCAGATCGAGCGCCACCGACGACGGCGCCCAGGCCGTACCGCCCATGCTGATTTGCACCTGACGGCCCGGATGGTTGATCTGCATCCACACCTGCGCGCCGCCGCTGCGCGCGGCTGCCGCCCATTCGGTGAAACGCTCGAGCGGCGTGCCGGCTTCAAGCACGACACCGCCCGGGCCGGTGAGCGCGCGGCCGTCGATCATCACGTTGCCCGTGATGATCAGGCCCGCGCCGCCCTGCGCCCAGACGCGGTAGAGGTCGTGCAGGGCCGCACCCGGCAACTGCCCGGCATCGGCCATGTTTTCCTCCATGGCGGCCTTGGCCAGGCGGTTGGGCAGGACGCTCCCGTTGGGCAGGGTCAGCGGCAGGAAAAGCGGCGAGGAGTTCACGATGAAAACCGGGTGGTGGAGTGGAAAAGCCCGATGCTAAGATTCAAGTCAACTTGAAGGTCAAGCGATATGAAAATCGGTGAACTGGCAGACAAGACCGGCATGGCGCCCTCGGCCATCCGCTTCTACGAGCAAAGCGGCCTGCTCCCGGAGCCCGAGCGCGGCGCCAACGGCTACCGCGTCTACACCGAGGCCGCGCTCAAGCGGCTGCAGCTGATCCAGATCGCGCAGAACCTCGGCTTCTCGCTGGACAGCCTGCGCAGCGCCTTCGCGGATTGCGAGGTCTTTTCGGCGGACGACCTGCTCGAACGGCTCGACGGCCGCGTGCGCGAAATCGACCAGCTCATGGCGGGCCTGCGCGCGCAACGCCGGGACCTGACCGACATGCGCGCCACATTGCGCAAGACATGGGCCGCGGGCGAATGCATGGACCCTGCCACGCTGGCCGAAAGCATGGCAACGACCAGAAACAAAGTGGCACGTCCCGTGCGCCCTCAGAAAGAACTGGAAACTTCGGTACACGCCTCGAAAGGCATGCCCGGCGCAGGGTTTAGACAGCGCTAATTGTTTGTGCGCACAATGTCCGAACCGCCATCAAGACAAGGAGACGACCCATGTCCATGGAATTTCTTCGGACCATCGCCGAGCAGAAATTGCCATACGTCCTCCACACGCCGGCAGACATCGACAGGCTGCGCGTGCTGCGTGCCGCCGAGCTCGTGACAGCCTTCATCCCGCCGTCGGAGCATGCGCCCGACGAGCGCGCGATCCGTCAGCTGGCCCAGGTGGAATCGATCACCGCGAAGGGCCGCCTTGCACTGAACAAGGCAACCTCTTCATTCATCGAACTCTGAGCCTGAACTCAGACAACCGTCAGACCACGCCCTGCGCGAGCATCGCATCGGCCACGCGCACGAAGCCGGCGATGTTGGCGCCATCCACGTAGCTCACGCTGCCGTCGGCACGCGAACCGTAGTGCAGGCACGACTCGTGGATGCCCTGCATGATCTGCAGCAGGCGCCCGTCGACCTCGTCGCGCGTCCATGACAGGCGCGCCGCGTTCTGGCTCATCTCCAGGCCCGACGTGGCCACGCCGCCCGCGTTGCTGGCCTTGCCCGGTGCGTACAGCACGCCGTGGCCTTCGAGCACCTTCACGGCCTCGATGGTCGAGGGCATGTTGGCGCCTTCGGCCACGCACACCACGCCGTTCTTCACGAGCGTGCGCGCGTCTTCTTCGTTGAGTTCGTTCTGCGTGGCACTCGGCAGCGCCACATCGACCGGCACGTGCCACGGCGTGGCACCGGCCACGAAGCGGGTGCCGGTGCGCTCGGCGTAGTCGCTCACGCGGCCGTAGAGGTGGTTCTTCACGTCCATCAGCACGGCGAGCTTCTCGGGTGTGAAGCCTTCCTCGTCGACCACGGTGCCGCTGGAGTCCGACACCGTGACCACCTTGGCGCCCAGCGCCATGGCCTTCTCGATGGTGTACTGCGCCACGTTGCCCGCGCCCGAGACGCTCACGCGCAGGCCGTCGAAGCTGCGGCCCTTGCGCTTGAGCATTTCCTGCGCGAAGTAGACATTGCCGTAGCCGGTGGCTTCGGGGCGGATCAGCGAGCCGCCGAAGCTCAGGCCCTTGCCGGTGAACACGCAGTCGGCGCGGTTGGTGAGCTTCTTGACCATGCCGGCCATGAAGCCGACCTCCCGACCGCCCACGCCCACGTCGCCGGCCGGCACGTCGGTGTCGGAACCCACGTGGCGGAACAGTTCGGTCACCAGCGCCTGGCAGAAACGCATCACCTCACCCTGGCTCTTGCCCTTGGGGTCGAAGTCGGCGCCGCCCTTGCCGCCGCCCATGGGCAGCGTGGTCAGCGCGTTCTTGAAGGTCTGCTCGAAGGCCAGGAACTTCAGGATCGACAGGTTCACCGAGGGATGGAAGCGCATGCCGCCCTTGTAGGGACCGATGGCCAGGCTGTGCTGGATGCGGAAACCGCGGTTGACCTGCACCTCGCCGTGATCGTCCACCCAGGACACGCGGAACATGATCACGCGCTCGGGTTCGACCAGCCGCTCCAGCAGGCTGTGGCTCGTGTACTTGGGGTGCTTCTCGATGTAAGGCCAGAGGCTTTCCATCACCTCGGTCACGGCCTGCAGGTATTCGGGCTGCCCGGGGTTGCGTTGTGCGACGTGTGCGAGGAATCCCCCGACGGATGCGTGCTTCATTCCAATCCTCTGTTTTCCAAAACGGTGCATAACCTTATGCGAATCCTGCATTTTGCCGGATTGGAGAACCAGATTGAGGCGTAAAGCCCTAACAAGGTGCGTCGTTTGAGCCAATCGGCGTTCGAACGCCCCAACTTGAAACGTCGGCAGCTGGAGAAATCGTCAGAATCCGGCCGCTCGCGCCCTCTAACATGGACCGTCCCCGGGCCATGCCCCGCCGGTCTTGCCGGTACTTTCCTGAAGGCAATCCGCGAGAACGAACGCGCATATGAAATCGAGTTGGTCCTATCGCTTGCCGAAAGAACGCCAGGTCGGCGCCAGAGCCCCCGTCGCAGCGGCCGATGCGGTGCTCGTCGCCTTTCACTACGACAAGGCGGATTTCTACGGGAGCACGCTCGTCGCACTCGATCGCCTCACAGGCGAGGAGCGCTGGCGCGCCACCATCCCCCACGTCGTCAACGAGCCCGTGGTGGCACCGGATGGCGCCGTGTACGTGAGCAGCTTTTCCGGCGCGGTCCACGCCTTCGACAGCAGCGGAAAGAAACTCTGGGACTGCCGCTGCACAGATCGCAACATGGGCAAGCCCTGTCTCGTCGCAGGCGATCGGCTCGTGGTGGCGGAAACGGGCGGCAGTGCGTCGAAAACGTGGTGCATCGGCCTGCGCACGGGCACCGTCATCTGGGCGTTCGAGAACCACGGGCACAGCTATGGCGTTGCGGCGAACCGCGACCGCGTGGTCCACGCCACGGTGCTCGCCGAAGGTGCGGGGGTTCGCCTTCACTGCCTGGAGGCATCGAGCGGACGCTCGCTCTGGGCCGTCGACAGCGCGCAGTGGATGTTCCATCCGCTGGTGCAGGAGCAGACGGTGCTGATCGGCGCCCGCGGGTCGCTGCGCGCCTATTCCCTGCAGACGGGTGATCTGCTGGCACGGCTGAACCTGGAAGACCAGGAGACCATCGACGGGCCGATGCTGCTCTCAGGCGATCGCGTCTGCTTCGGCACGGATGCCGGGCGTGTGGGCTGCGCCTCGCTGCGAAGCGAACGGTCTTTTTTCAAGACCAAGCACGTCCTCAAGAGCGAGTGGTACGCCGCCTGCGAAGACGGCATTCGCGGGCGACCGGTCATGGCGGGCACCGCGTTGGCCGTGCTGTCACCGGAAGAAGGCATCCTCCTCCTGGACCCGGCCACCGGGGATCGGCTGTCAACGCTGAAGATCGCAAAGGGCGATGGCGGCGGCCTGCTGCATGACCGCGAGTGGCTCTACGGATCGCTGGGGCGGGAGGTCCGGGCCTTTGCGCCCGGGTGATGCGCCTGCCGCGCCTGGCAGGGCCATCGGCCTGAATCAGAATTCACGGATGCAGATCACCTACCGCTTCCAGTTCTCGGAAGACCATTTGCTCACCGGCTTCCTGCGCAACCTGCAGCAGATCTGGTGGGTCCGACTCAAGTGGCCCTTGGCACTCCTGTTCGGCGTGCCTTTGGTCGTCTGCGTCTACGAAGGATTCCTGGCCCTGGCGGCGGTTTTCGCGCTCGGCATCGTGCTGGTGCTGAGTGCGCCGGCCATCGCCCGGCTGGCCCTCCATCGCTTCAGGCAGAGCCCCTTCTACGACCAGGAGATCGACCTTTCGCTGTCGGAAAGCGGGACACATGCACGCGGCCCTCACAGCGAGGAGCGCCACGGCTGGGAGGCCTACACCAAGGCATGCCGCTTCAAGGATGGGCTCCTGCTGTTCCACGGCCCGGATGCGTTCCGCTGGCTACCCGACACGGCCGCTGCCGATGCAGCGTCCATTGCAGCGGCGCAGCAGCTGGTGCGCGCGCACATCCGGGACTATCGCGATCTCTGACCCGCAGAGAAGGCGCCCTCCTCGCCTGCTACTTGCGCGCCTTCTCGATCTCCGCCATCAGTTCCTTGACGGTCGCCTCGCCGACCGACGCGGTGTACTTGTCGATCACGGGCTTCACCTTGGCGCGCAGCTTCGCCATCTCTTCGGGCGGTAGCTCGGAGACCGTCATGCCGGCCTTCTTCAGCGCATCGAGCGCGCTGTCGGCGGCACCGCGCGAGGCCTGGCGCTGGAACGCGGTGGCTTCGGCGGCGGCCTCGTTGACGATCTTCTTCTCGTCCGCGCTCATGCCGTCCCAGGTCTTGCGGCTGATCAGCAGTGCCTGCGGGTTGTAGATGTGGCGGGTCTGGGTGATGTACTTCTGCACTTCCGCGAACTTGGACGACAGGATGGTCGTGTTCGGGTTCTCCTGGCCGTCGACCGCCTTCTGGTCGAGCGCGGGGTACAGCTCGGGGAACGGCAGCGGCGTGGCGTTGGCGCCGAGCGCGCCGAACATGTCGATGTAGATCGGCGACTGGATCACGCGGATCTTCAGGCCCGCGATGTCGTCGGCCTTGACGATCGGGCGCTTGCTGTTCGTCAGGTTGCGAAAGCCCAGGTCCCAGTAGCCCAGGCCGTGCAGGGCCTTGTCTTCCAGCTTCGCCATCAGCTTCTGGCCGAAGGGCCCGTCGGTGACCACGTCGGCTTCCTTGCCGCTGTTGAAGAGAAACGGAAAGTCGTAGGCCGCGAACTCCTTCACCTGCGCCGACAGGATGCCCGCATTGAGCACGGTCATCTCCACCGTACCGCCCTGCAGTGCCGACACGGTCTGCAGGTCGCCGCCCAGCGTGCCGCCGGGGAACAGCTTCACGGTGATCTTGCCGCCCGACTTCGCGGCCACGAGGTCCGCGAACTTCTGCGCGCCCTGCGCCTGCGGATGGCCGGCCTGGTTCTGGAACGCGAACTTGATGGTGCGCTCCTTGACCTGGGCGAACGCGCCGGGGGCGGCGAACGCGAGCGCCGCCGCCATCGCGGTCAGCAACAAGCTGCGCTTCGAGTGCTTCGTCTTCATGGTGATGTCTCCTGCTCTTTTTCGGTGGTGAAAACGGCTGGGCTTACGCCCTCTTCTTGAACAGCGCCGAGGCCCCGCTGGCGCGCGCCACCTCTTCGGCGGCCTGGCACAGCACCGGTCCCAGCGCTTCCATGCGTTGCGGCGTGAGCCGCACCAGCGGGCCCGCGATGGTGACGACGCCGATCGCCGTGCCGTCGGCGCCGAACACGGGCGCGGCCATGGCGGTCATCGCGGGCGCGAACACCTCGTTGATCATGCTGAAGCCGCGCTGGCGTGCCGCCTTCACGAAGGCCATCACGGCCTTGAGCGACGTGGGCGCCTTGGGGCCGTAGTCCTCGGGCTTGCCCAGCCCCTTCTTGGCGACGAGCGCCATCGCGTCGTCCTCGCCCATGGTCGAGAGCCACGCGTGCCCGGCCGCGCTGCACGAGAGCGCCACCGACAGGCCCATGTCGGGGTCATAACGCAGGCCGTGCGTGGCGCCCTGCGCCTTGGCGACGAAGGTCAGGTCTTCGCCATCGACCACCGCCAGGCGCACGAGCTCGCCCGAGGCCACGGCCAGCTGGTCGAGCAGCGGCTGCGCGATGTCGACGATGCCCGAGCGGCTGAGAAACGACAGGCTGATCGAGACCAGCTTGATGGTCAGCACATAGTGGCCGTCGCGCGCTTCCTGCCGCACGTAGCCGCAGCGGATGAGCTCCGCGAGCAGTCGGTGCGATGCACTCAGGGGAATCTGCAATTCGCTGGCCAGCGTCGACAGCGCGCACCCCTCGGGATGCTCCGCCAGATGTTCCAGCACCTTGAAGCTGCGTTCCAGTATTCCGCTCATTTCGTCCTCCGGATGTCGTCTCGTTGCGCGGGCGATCCTGCCCGGCGCTCATGGTGCGTCAGCGTAGCAGAAGTCGGGGAAGGGATTTCCATTATGGAAATTCTTTCCAACAAAAATACGATCGCCTCCATTCCGGGTTTTTCCTTCCCCCTCCTTTCTTCCTTCCTTCCCGCCTGAGGACCTTTCGTGAAACTTCTTCGTATGCTTGCCGTGGCCGGCCTGTGCGCCGGCCTCACCGCCCCGTCGTGGGCGCAGCAGGAGCGCGTGATCCGCTTCGGCCACCTGAACAACGCCGACCACCCCGTGAGCTTCGGCGTCAAGCGCTTTGCCGAACTCCTGTCGGCCAAGAGCGGCGGCAAGATGAAGGTCCAGGAGTTCCCCGCCTCCCAACTCGGCAACGAGATGCAGCAACAGTCCGCGCTCCAGGGCGGCGTGCAGCAGATGTCCGCTCCCGCCACCACCTCCCTGGCCGGCATCGTCAAGGAGTTCGGCCTCGTCGACTTCCCCTTCTCGGTCAATTCCTTCGCGCAGGCCGATGCGCTGCTCGACGGCCCCTTGGGACAAGCGCTGATCGCCCGCCTGCCCGAGAAGGGTCTGGTCGCCCTGGGCTACTGGGACCTGGGCTTTCGCAACGTCACGAATAGCAAGCGCCCCATCACCAAGCCCGAAGACCTCGAAGGCCTGAAGGTCCGTGTGATCCCCAACCCCGTGTTCCTGGAGACCTTCAAGGCCTTCAAGGCCAACCCGGTACCGATGCCTTTCGCCGAGCTGTACGGCGCCCTCGAAGCCAAGGCAGTCGATGGGCAGGAGAACCCCTATGCGGTGATCCTGTCGAACAAGTTCTACGAAGTGCAGAAGTTCGTCAGCGCCACCAATCACGTGTACGCCGCCAACATCGTGCTGGTGAGCAAGAAGTTCTGGGACTCGCTCACGCCCGCCGAGCAGAAGATGATGAACGATGCGGCCAACGAGGCGCGCGGCTACCAGCGCCAGGTCAGCCGCGCCGCAGCCCAGAAGGCCGTGGGCGACCTGCAGGCCAAGGGCGCGCAGTTCAACGAACTCTCCGCCGCCGAACAGAAGCGCATGCGCGAGATCGCCAAGCCCGTCGTCGACAAGTTCGCCGCACAGTACGACCCCGCCATCGTCAAGCTCTACAACGACGAACTCGCCCGCATCCGCAAGTAAGCAGCAAGCCAGTCAGCCCCTCACCGAAGCTCCCCATGAAGATCCTCGTCCTCCACGGCCCCAACCTCAACCTGTTCGGTCGCCGCGAACCGCACATCTACGGCAAGACCACGCTCGCCGAAATCAACGCGCAGCTGCAGGCCCTCGCCGGCGAACTCGGCGTGACGCTGGAAACCATCCAGTCGAACCACGAAGGCGACCTGATCGACTTCCTGCACGCCCACATCGACGATGCGCAGGGCGCGCTGGTGAATCCCGCCGGCCTCACGCAGCACGGCGTGCCGCTGCACGACGCGATCAAGGCCATGCCCTTCCCGAGCATCGAGGTCCATATGTCCAACATCGCCGCGCGCGAGACCTGGCGCGCGCATTCGATCATCTCGCCGGCGGTGAAGGGCACGGTCCAGGGCCTGGGCCCGCTGTCGTACCTGGCCGCGTTGCGCGCGCTGGTCGACATGCAGCGCCAGGCTCTGACTCAAGCGCAAGCACAGGCCGCCGCATGACCCGCTGGCTCGACCGGTGCTGCACCGGCATCGAGGCGCTGATCGCGGCCGCGCTCGCGGTCATGGTCGTGCTCGTGTTCGGCAACGTGGTGCTGCGCTACGGCTTCAACTCGGGCATCACGGTGTCCGAGGAAGTCTCGCGCTGGCTCTTCATCTGGATGACCTTCCTGGGCGCCGTGGTGGCGCTGAAGGAGCACGGCCACCTGGGCGTGGACATGGTGGTGCAGAAGCTGCCCCCCATCGGCAAGAAAATCTGCCTGGCCGTCGGCCATGCGGTGATGCTCTACATCGTCTGGCTGCTGCTGCAGGGCAGCATCGCGCAGGCGCGCATCAACTGGGACGTGACGGCGCCGGTCACCGGCGCGTCGATGGCCATCGTCTACGCCGCGGGCATCGTGTTCTCGGTGCTGGCCGGGCTCATCCTCGCGCTCGACCTGCTGCGCCTGCTCACGGGCCGCATCGCCGACCATGAACTGGTGATGGTGCAGGAGTCGGAAGAAGCCGTGCAGCTGCAGCAGATCCTGGGTTCGCAGGACAACAAGCAACCGGGGGCACGACCATGACCATCGCTGTCTTCGTCGGCTCGCTCCTGCTCGCCATGGCGATGGGCATTCCCATCGCCTTCTCGCTGCTGGCCAGCGGCGTGGCGCTGATGTGGCACCTCGATCTGTTCGATGCGCAGATCCTCACGCAGAACGTGATCGGCGGCGCCGACAGCTTCCCGCTGCTGGCCGTGCCCTTCTTCATGCTCGCGGGCGAGATCATGAACGTGGGCGGCCTGTCCAAGCGCATCGTCGACTTCGCGCTCGCACTCGTCGGCCATGTGAAGGGCGGGCTGGGCTACGTGACCATCATGGCCGGCTGCCTGCTGTCGGCGCTCTCGGGCTCTGCCGTGGCCGACGCCGCCGCGCTCACCGCACTGCTGCTGCCGATGATGGTGCGCGCGGGCCACGACAAGCCGCGCGCGGCCGGCCTCATCGCGGCCACCGGCGTGATCGGCCCCGTGATCCCGCCGAGCATCGGCCTAGTGATCTTCGGCGTGGCGGCCAACGTGTCGATCTCCAAGCTGTTCCTCGCGGCGATCGTGCCGGGCCTGCTGATCGGCGGCGCGCTGTGGATCACCTGGGCCTGGCTGGTGCGGCGCGAGAAGATCGTGCCGCCGCCGCGCAAGTCGTCGGCCGAGATCGCCGCCGCCTTCCGCAACGCGCTGTGGGCGCTGATGCTGCCGGTGATCATCCTCGTGGGCCTGCGCATGGGCGTGTTCACGCCCACCGAGGCCGCAGTGGTGGCGGCCGTGTACGCGCTCTTCGTGTCGACGGTGATCTACCGCGAGATCACCTGGAAGGACCTGTACGCGATCTTCGTGAGCGCGGCCAAGACCAGCGCCATCGTGATGTTCCTCATCGCCGCGGCGATGGTGAGCGCCTGGCTCATCACGGTGGCCGACCTGCCCTCGAAGATCGTCGGCATGCTGGAGCCCTTCATGGGCAACCAGATGCTGCTCATGATCGCGATCATGGTGCTGGTGATGGTGGTGGGCACGGCCATGGACATGACGCCGACCATCCTCATCCTCACGCCGGTGCTCATGCCCGTGGTGAAGGCGGCCGGCATCGACCCCGTGTACTTCGGCGTGCTGTTCATCATCAACAACTCGATCGGTCTCGTCACGCCGCCGGTGGGCACGGTGCTCAACGTGGTGGCCGGCGTGGGCAAGATCTCGATGGACGACGTCACGCGCGGCGTGGTGCCGTTCATGCTGGCCGAGTTCGCGATCCTGTTCGTGATGGTGGCGTTTCCGCAGCTGGTGATCGTGCCGGCGCGGTGGTTCGGGGGCTGAGCCGATGCGCGCCCTCTGCCTCGCCGCGTTCGCCCTGCTCGCGCCATCGTCCGCCCTCGCGCAAGACCCCGAACGCGAGGTGCTCCCCGAGCAGCGCCAGCGGCTGGCCTTCATCGCGCCCTCCGGCCTCACGCCGCTGGGCGGCAGGATGGTGTTCAGCGCCTTCCACGTCGCGACCGGCCAGGAACTGTGGGTCACCGACGGCAGCAACGCCGGCACCACGCTGCTGAAGGACATCCGGCCGGGCTTTCGCGGGTCCTTCCCGGCCGGGCAGGTCGCGTTCAAGGGCCATGTCTACACCACGGCCACCGACGGCACGAGCGGCCTCGAACTCTGGCGCACCGACGGCACCGCCGCCGGCACGACACAGGTGATCGACCTGCACCCCGGCGAGGAAGGCGCGATGCCCAACGAGCTGACCGTGTTCCGCGACGCGCTCTACTTCGTGGCCGACGACGGCCGCACCGGCTTCCAGGTGTGGAAGACCACGGGCGATGCGAAGAGCACCACGCGCGTGTCGGCCATCGACGCCGGGCCGCGCGCCCTCACCCGCCAGCTCACGGTGGCCGGCCCGCGCCTGTTCTTCACCGCCACCACGCGCGCACACGGCCACGAACTCTGGGTGACCGACGGCACGCCCGAGCACACGCGCCTGGTGAAGGACATCCGCCCGGGCATCGAGGACGCAGGCATCCAGAACCTCACCGCCGTGGGCAACGACCTGTACTTCACCGCACACGACGGCGAACATGGCGTCGAGCTGTGGAAGAGCGACGGCACCGCACAAGGCACGCACCTCGTGAAAGACCTGCGCCCCGGCGCCGCGCCCTCGCGCCCGGCGCACCTGGCCGCGCTGGGCCGCACGCTGTACTTCTCGGCCGACGACGGCGTGCACGGCATCGAGCTGTGGAAGACCGACGGCACCGCCAAGGGCACGACGCTGGTGAAGGACATCCGTCCGGGGCCGAGCGGCGCCGTGTCGAGTCCGATCGCTGTGATGGGCGGCCAGCTCTATTTCGCCGCGACCGACGGCGTCTCGGGCGCGGAACTGTGGCGCAGCGACGGCACGGCGGCCGGCACGGTGCGCGTCAAGGACATCGCGCCCGGCGCCGAGAACGGCTCACCGGCGCGCTTCGCCGTCATCGGATCGCACCTGTGGTTCTCGGCGAACGGCGGCGGCACGAGCGGCGTCGAGCCGTGGACCAGCGACGGCACGCCGGCCGGTACGCGCGCCGTGGCGGACCTCGCGGCGGGCGAGCGCCACGCCATGCCGCAAGGCTTTCGCGCGCTGGGCGACGCGGTGCTCTTCGTGGCCGACGACGGCCATGGCAACGAGCGGCTGTGGATGCGCCGCAAGGACGGCCGGGTGACGCTGGTCGGCGATCCGCTCAAGGAGCGGCTGCGCTGAAGCCGAAGGCCTGCGTGGCGGCGTAGTCGCGCAAGGCCTGCTGCATCGCGGCGGCGATGGCCGGATGCGTCGGGTCGTGGCCGGCGCCTTGCGCCCACTGCAGCGGTGCGCCCAGCACCTGCGCCAACGCCCGGGCGCCCTCGGGCGGACACAGCGCGTCCTGCGTGCCGTGCACGATCAGCGTGGGAACGCGAGGCAACGCGGCGCAGCGTTGCAGCAGCGAGGGCGCATCGAGCCAGCAGACGTGCCGCAGGTAGTGGCTCTGCACGCGGTAGCGCGCCACGAGCCGGGGCAGCATCGCCTCGTCGAGCGGCGGCGCGGCGCGGCCGGTGGCGAGGCGCTGCTCCCACTCGAACCAGCGGCGCGTCAGCTCGACCTGCTGCGCCCAGGTGCCATGCGCGAAGACCTCGGCGATCGGCACCGTCACCGGGCATTGGCGGCGTCGGGCCTCTTCCCACAGTGCGTGCCATGCCGGACCGTCGTGCCGCTCAGCTCCAATGAAAAGATCGAGGATGTCGCTCTGGCGCGCAAGAAACACGTTGCGCAGCAGCAGACCCGCGACGGCGCCCGGCGCATCGAGCGCATGCATCAACGCCAGCGTGGCGCCCCATGAGCCGCCCACCACCAGCCATCGATCGATCTGCAAATGCGTGCGCAGGTGCCGCAGGTCGGCCAGCAGGTCGGCGAGCGTGTTGTTCTCGATCGATCCCATGGGTGTGCTCTGGCCCGAGCCGCGCTGATCGGGGCAGATGATGCGGTAGTGCGCCGGATCGAAGTTCTGGCGCAGCACCGGTGAACTGCCCGAGCCCGGCCCGCCGTGCAGCACCACCACGGGCAGGCCCGCCGGGTTGCCGTGCTCCTCGACATGCATCGCATGCCCGCCGTCCAGGGGCAGGCGATGGGTGATCGTCACTGAGGCGCCTGCCTGCTCACTCAGCCCAACGCGTTCGCGTCGGTGCGAAAGACGAGCTCACCCGCGCGCCGCGCGCCCGGCACGAAGCGGATCGGTGTGCCGACGTCGCGCGGATCGTTCGCCGCGTTGACCATCGCCTCGACCTCGTCATGCCGCGGACTCTTCGGGCACACCGGGTCGGTGGCGGCGGCATCGCCGGTCAGCAGAAAGGCCTGGCAGCGACAGCCGCCGTGGTCCTTCTCCTTGTCGTCGCAGCTCTGGCAGGCGCTGCTCATCCAGCCGGTGCCACGGTAGGCGCCGAAGGCCGGGCTCTCCTGCCAGATCTCGCGGATGCCGTGCTCGCGCACATTGGGAAAGTCGAGCCCGGGCAGCATGCGCGCGCTGTGGCACGGCAGCGCTACGCCGTCGGGCGCCACCACGAGGAACACGCTGCCCCACCCGGCCATGCAGGGTTTGGGCTTGCCCTCGGCGTAATCGGGCACCACCCAGAGAATCTTCATGCGGCCGTCCAGGCGCGGGCGGTGCGTTTGCACCACCGCCTCGGCCGTAGCCAGCATCTCGCGCGAGGGCATCAGCATCTCGCGGTTGCGCCAGGCCCAGCCGTAGTACTGCACGTTGGCGAGTTCGAGAAAGTCGGCCTCCATCGCCTCGGCCATCTCGATGATGCGGCCCACGTGCGGCAGGTTGTAGCGGTGCATCACGCAGTTCAGCACCATCGGATAGCCGAGGTCCTTGATGATGCGGGCCACGCGCTGCTTGAGGTCGAAGGTCTTGGTGGAGCTGAGGAAGTCGTTCAGCTCGCGGCTCGAATCCTGGAACGACAGCTGGATGTGGTCCAGCCCTGCCCGCTTGAGTGTTTCGGCGCGCTGCGGCGTGAGGCCCACGCCCGAGGTGATGAGGTTGGTATAGAAGCCCAGCGCGTGCGCGGCCGCGACCAGCTCGGGCAGGTCCTCGCGCAGCAGCGGCTCGCCGCCCGAGAAGCCCAGTTGCACCGCGCCCATCGCGCGCGCCTCGCGGAACACGCGGATCCATTCGGCCGTGTCCAGCTCTTCGCGGTAGCGCGTGTAGTCGACCGGGTTCGAGCAGAAGGCGCAGTGCAGCGGGCAGCGGTAGGTCAGCTCGGCCAGCAGCCACAGCGGCGGCTTGGCCGCGACGCGGGCCTGCAGCTCAGCGGATCCAGTGGCGTCCATGGGCCTGCTCCAGGAATTCGAGCACGTCGGCATGCAGGTCGCTCTCGCCGAAGGTGCGCTCCAGGTCGGCCACGAGCGCGGCCACCGAGGTCTTGCCGTCGCAGCGCTGGAGGATCTCGGCCGCCGGGCCGTTGAGCTTGATCATGCCCTCGGGGAACAGCAGCACGTGGCACTGCTGCGCCTCCTCCCACTGCATGCGGTACATCGCGGTGAGCGCCGGCTGGGCATCGTCGGTCCATGCGGTCATGGCTGCTGTTCTTTCGGAAGGTCGTCGGGGTAGGCCTTCTCGATGGCATCGAGCATGGCCCAGAGGATGTCGAGCTTGAAGCCCAGGATGTGCAGCGCGCGCTGCTGGCGCTCGCGCGTGGTGCACCACTGCATCGCCACTTCGAGGCCGTGCTCGACGTCGCGGTCGGCCAGCGGGATGCGGCTGCGGAAGTAGTCCAGCCCCGAGGTGTCGATCCACGGGTAATGTGTGGGCCAGCCCGCGAGCCGGTCCTTGTGGATGCGCGGCGCGAACATCTCGGTGAGCGAGGAGATCACCGCTTCCTGCCACGGCGCCGTGTGCGCGAAGTTGACGTAGGCATCGACCGCGAAGCGCACGCCGGGCACGACGAGCGCATGCGACTCGAGCACGTCGCGTTTCAGGCCGGTCGCAATGCCCAGCCGCGTCCAGATCTCGATGCCGCCTGCGTTGGCGCCTTCATGGTCGCCGTGGCCGTCGTGGTCGAGCATGCGCACCACCCAGCGCCGGCGCGTCGCGCGGTCGTCGCAGTTGGAAAGGATGGCGGCGTCCTTCACCGGAATGCGGCACTGGTAGTAGAAGCGGTTCGCCACCCAGCCACGCACCTGGAAGGGCTGCAGCTCGCCCGCGTTGAGCCGGCGGTTGAAGGGATGGTGGCTGTGGTAGCGCGACTCCATGGCGCGCAGCCTCGCTTCGAACGCCTGCGGGGACCACGGGTCTTGCTGATCTTGGGGGGCTGCTGTCACGTGTTCAGATCTCCAGGGCCATGCCGTCGAACGCGACCTCGATGCCGTGGCGCGCGAGCTGCGCGCGCTCCGGCCCGTCTTCGTCGAGGATGGGGTTGCTGTTGTTGATGTGGATGAGCACCTTGCGCCGCGCCGCGCAAGCATCGAGCGCCCGCAGCATGCCGGGGCCGTGCGGCCCGTCGCATTGCGGCAGATGGCCCATGTCGGCCGCGAACTTCTTGCCGAGCCCGGCCGCGACCATCTCGTCCTCGGTCCAGAAGGTGCCGTCGACCATCACGCAGTCGCAGGCGTCGAGGCTGCGGTGCTCCGCCTCGCCGACCTGCGCCAGGCCCGGCGCATAGAGCACGCGCTTGCCGGTGGCGGGGTCTTCGATGAGCACCGCGGCGTTCTCGCTGCGCGCCTCGGTCTGGCGGCGCGGCGAATACGGCGGCGCCTTGCCGGGCACCGGCAGCGCCTGCAGCCGCAGGCCGGCGATGTCGTGCCAGGCACCGCCGCCCGCTTCGAGCGACAAGGGGTGCCAGGTCACGCCGCAGTAGCTGTCGAGCGTGCGCAGCAGCGGCAGGCTGTCGGTGAGGTCGTCATGCGCCTCGGGCGTGCAGTACAGCTGCAGCCGCTGCCCTTCGCGCAGGCTCAGCAGGCCCGCGACGTGGTCGATCTGGGAATCCATCAGCACCACGGCCTCGATCGGCGAATGGCGCAGTCCGTGACGCGGCCACAGAGCCGGCGAGGCGCGCAGTTGCGCGCCGAGATCAGGGGATGCGTTCAGCAGGATCCAGCGTTCGCCATCGGCCGACACGGCGATCGAACTCTGCGTGCGGGGCGTGGCCCGCACCTGCCCGCTTCGCTGGCCGGCGCACAACCGGCAATTGCAATTCCATTGAGGGAAGCCACCACCCGCTCCCGAACCCAGCACCAGAATCTTCATGGGGGCCCAACAAAAAAACACGGCACCGGCGCAAGGCCGGTGCCGTGGGTGCTCGCGCTCAGCGAGCGGAGATGTACATCGTGATTTCGAAGCCGAAACGCATTTCTTCGAACTCAGGCTTGCACCATTTCATCGCATTGCTCCTTCAGTGGTTGGGGTTGAGGGACATTTCAATACACGACGACTTTTCCCGTCGGACGCGGGCTATGGCAGTCGTTGTAAAAGTATTCGCCCGGCGTGTCAAAGGTGTGGGTCGCCGACTGGCCCGGCGCCAGCCTGAAATTGAACCGTCCTTCGAAGAACTGCGTGGCGCAGTGGGTGTTGGCGTTGGTGCCGGGATTGGTGAAGGTCACGACGGTGTTCGCCGGCACGCGCATGAAGGTTGGCGTCATGGCATTGACGGCCGTCGACTCGGTGGTGCCGGGTTCGTTCGCCGGCGTCTGCACGCGCGCCAGGAACACGGTGTTCGGCGTCGGCAAGGCCGCGCCCTCCACCGCCGCGCCCGACACGGGCCGCCGCACCACGGGCGGCGTGGGCGTGGCGGCCGCCGTCACCGCGCCGCCGACCTTGAAGGCCCACAGCCGGTCGCCGCGCGGTGCCGAGTCGCCGTACGGAATGCTCGTGCCGCCCGAGAACACGGCGATGTACTGCTCTCCGTCGATCTCGTAGGAGACCGGGCTCGCGCTGATCGCCGCGCCGGTCTGGAAGCGCCACAGCTCGCTGCCGTCCTGTGCGTCGAGCGCCAGCAGGTTGCCGTCGGGCTGCCCGATGAACAGCAGGTCGGAGGCCGTGCTCAGGATGCCGTTGCCGTGCGCCACCGAGTACGGCAGCGGTTTCTTCCACTTGACGAGGTTGGTGCTCGGGTCGACCGCCACGACCGCGCCTGTCATGTAGGTGCCCGGCGGGCGCAGGCCGTTGCTCGACTCGATGAGCGAGTGCGCCGCCGACACGTAGCCCATGCCCGTGTAGACCAGGCCCGTGCGCTGGCTGAAGGACTGGTGGTTCCAGTTGGCACCACCGCCATGGCCCGGAATGGACAGAATCGGCACATCCCAGTGCGCGTCGTACAGGCAGCCCTTCGTGTAGTTGGGCACCGCGCGGTTGGGGTCGCCCGGAATGGCCGTGCCCAGCGGCTGGTCGACGATGCAGGTCTCGGTCCAGGCGCCCTGGCGCGGCAGGGGCTGCGTGGGCCAGCTGGCCTGGCGGGCATCCTGCTTCACCGGCACTTCGTCGATGCCCAGCGGCGCGCTGCCGTCCTTGCGATCGAGGATGTAGTACATGCCCGTCTTGCTGCCGTAGATGACGACCTTGCGGTCCTTGCCGTCGATCTTCACGTCCGCGAGCACGGGCGACATCACGTTGTCCATGTCCCAGATGTCGTGGTGCACCGACTGGAAGTGCCACTTGTATTCGCCGGTCTTCAGGTCGAGCGCGACGATGGAATTGGCGAACAGGTTCTGGCCCGGACGGGTGCTGCCGTTCTGCGACGAGCCGCCGCGCACGTTGCCGAAGGTCCAGTAGACCAGGCCCAACTCGGGGTCGACCGCGGGATGGATCCACGGCGTGGCGCCGGTGCGGTCGGTTTCAGGGGCACCGCCCCAGGTGTCGTAGCCCAGCTCGCCCGCGCGGGGCACGCCCCAGAACGTGGTCAGCACCTTGCCGGTGAGCGCGTCGGCCGAGAACGCGGCGCCGCGGTTGCCGTCGTTGGTGCCCAGGTACAGGCGCTTGTCGTGGTAGACCAGCGCGACCTTCTGCAGCGCGCCCTTGTAGTCGGGGTCGGTGCTGCTGGTCGGGTACTGCTTGATCCAGGCGACGGCGCCGGTGTCGGTGCGCAGCGCAACCAGGCGGTTGCCGGTGGCGACGGTGAACACCAGGCCCAGGTCCTTCGCGACGGCCACGCCGCGGCGGGTGATGTTGCCGTAGGGCGTGGTCCACTTCCATTTCGTCACGCCGGTCTTGCCGTCCACCGCGACCACGTTGCCCGGTGCGGACTCGATGTAGAGCACGCCGTCGACGACGACGGTCGTGCTCTGGTTGTTGCCGGTGGTCATGCCACCTTCGATCTGGTTGACCCAGGCGCCGCCCAGCTGCGTGACGAGGCCCTTGTTGATCTTGCGCAGGCTGGAGTAGTTCTGGTTGCCCAGGTTGCCGCCGACCTTCGGAAAGTCCTTGTCGCCGGCGGTGCAGCAGTCCGACAGGTCGGCCGCGGGCGCGGCGGCAGCGGGTGGCGATGCGGGCGGCGGCGCGCTGGAAGACGGCGGCGGCGCGGGGGCCGGCACCACGGGCAGCACGGGTGTGCCCCCACCGCCGCTGGAGCCGCCGCAGGCAGTGATCAGCAATGGCGATGCGAGCACGCCGCACGAGATCAGCAGCGTGACCAATGATTTTTTCTTCATGGAAAGTCTCTACTCGGTGAACGTTGGAACAGAGGTGTTCGAAACGACCGGTGCCGCGCGCACGGCGCCGCACCGGCCCCGGGAGGCGGTCGTTACTCGGTGGTGCAGAAAGGTGTCAGGCCCATCGCCGACTTCACGCCTTGCACGACGAGCTTCTGGAATTCGATGGCGCCCACGCCCGACAGGTCGGCGGTGAACGAGTGGGCGTTGTGCCCGAGGGTCGTGAGCCAGGCGCGGCCGCCGTCGTAGTACTGGCACCACGCGACCGGATGGAAGTCGGCGTGGCCGGGATGCGGCGCGGAGGTGAGCGGCTTCAGCGTCGAGGTGTCGACCTTGGCCAGGAACTTCACCTTCGTCGGGAAGGGCATCAGGTTGTACCACTCGTCCTGGAACGAGAAGCGCTTGGGCACGTCCTTCGTCGAGGGGTCGTCCGAGACGATCTCGACGTCGCCCGCGCGGTTCGGCCCGTGGTTGTAGAAGTTCGCGTTGCCCAGCAGGCCTTCGTAGTACGGCCAGTTGTATTCGGCACCGAAGGCGTTGTGCAGGCCCACGAAACCGCCGCCGCGGCGCATGTAGTTGCGCAGCGCGGTGCGCGCAGCGTCCTGGCTGGTGCTCACGGCGCCGTTCCACAAGGTGTCGCGGTTCGAGCTCGCGAAGATGATGGCCTTGTAGTTGTTGATGCGGCTGCCGAGGATGGCCACGTCCTCGGTCCAGTCGACCGTGATGCCCTCGGCCGACAGCATGCGCACCAGGCCGGCCTGCATCACGTTGTCGGGGTTCATCGCCGGGTTCAGGCCGGTGCCCATCGGCGTACCCAGCACGGCATGGCGCGGACCCGCCGTGCGCGAGTAGATCAGCACGCGGTCGGGTGTCGTGGCGAAGGCGCCCCAGTCGTTGTAGCACTTGGGATTGGTGCCTCGGCAGACGTTGTAGTACTCGTCGAAGCTGTCGTCGACCTCCGCCACCGGCTCGGTGGGCGTGGTCGGCGCCTCGTCCGTCGGCGCGGGCGGCGGCGCCGACGCGGCGGGCGCAGGCGCCACCGGCAGGATCGGCAAGGCCGCGCCACCGCCGCCGTCGCCTCCACCGCAGGCACTCAATGCCAGCGCGAGCGCGGCGGTCGATGCAAGTCCGAAGGGAATGGGTCTGGAATGTTTCAACGGAGTCTCCTCTTAGTGGTATCGATGGCGGAATCGAACGGGCGCGCGCGCCCAGGGCGTAGCGCTGCGCCGCAGGGGCCGGCAGGCGCAGACGTGGGGGTGACGGGAAGTGCCGGCGGGAACGAAGAAGGGATTCGTCGTCAGCCGTGGATGCCGTGCGCGATGAACGCGCGCGGCCGTGGGTCGCTCGCTACTTGCGGATGCGCGCGAGCTCGTCGTTGTAGAGCTTGACGATGGCGGGGTCGTACTGTGCGGCGAACTTGTCGACGACGGGCTTGGCGATCTCGCGCATGCGCTTCTGCTCGGCAGCGGAGAGTTCGTTGAACTGCGCGCCTTTGGCCTGCAGGTCGCCCACGGCCTTCTGGGCTGCGGCGCGGCTGACCTGTCGCTGGTAGCCGCGCGCTTCGTTGGCCGCGTCGTTCATCATCTTCTGCTCGGCGGGCGTGAGCGAGTCCCAGAACTTCTTGCTCACCAGCACGATGTTGGCGGCGTACACGTGATTCGTGGCGCTGACGAACTTCTGCACTTCGTAGAACTTGTTCGACAGGATCACCGCATAGGGGTTCTCCTGGCCATCGACTGCCTTGGCTTCGAGGGCGCCGTACAGCTCTGCGAAGGGCATGGGCACCGGATTGGCCTTGAAGGCCTTGAAGGTCTCCAGGAACACGGGGTTGGGGATCAC
This sequence comes from Acidovorax cavernicola, assembly GCF_003581445.1. Taxonomy (NCBI): domain Bacteria; kingdom Pseudomonadati; phylum Pseudomonadota; class Betaproteobacteria; order Burkholderiales; family Comamonadaceae; genus Acidovorax; species Acidovorax cavernicola. The sequence goes on from NZ_QXMN01000057.1 coordinate 22,866, forward strand.
GCGAACCTTCAGGCCTTCGAGGTCTTCAGGCCTGGTGATGGGGCGCTTGCTATTCGTGACGTTGCGAAAGCCCAGGTCCCAGTAGCCCAGGGCGACCAGGCCCTTCTCGGGCAGCTTGGCGATCAGCGCTTGGCCCAGGGGGCCATCGAGCAGCGCATCCGCTTGCGCGAAGGAATTGACCGAGAAGGGGAAGTCGACGAGGCCGAACTCCTTGACGATGCCGGCCAGGGAGGTGGTGGCGGGAGCGGACATCTGCTGCACACCGCCCTGGAGCGCGGACTGTTGCTGCATCTCGTTGCCGAGTTGGGAGGCGGGGAACTCCTGGACCTTCATCTTGCCGCCGCTCTTGGCCGAGAGCAGTTCGGCAAAGCGCTTGACGCCGAAGCTCACGGGGTGGTCGGCGTTGTTCAGGTGGCCGAAGCGGATCACGCGCTCCTGCTGCGCCTGCGCGAGCGCAGGAACGACCAGGGCGAGTGCGAGGCCGGCGGTGGCCAGCGAGCGGTAAAGCGTTCTCAAAGTTGTTCTCCAGCTTGCGATGTGAGCGATGCATGTCGCAGGCGCTTCACCAGCGCCTTCGACCCCAGGCGGCGCGATCTTATCGACTAAGTGGAAAATCTTTCTACTAGTGAAAACACTTGGCAAAATGCTAGAGTCGTCGCATGACCGCCATACTCGAACGCAGCTTCAAGGTGCTCGAACACCTCTCCGGCCACCCCGAGGGCCGCGCGCTTTCCGCGCTCTCGGCCGAGCTGGAAATGCCCTTGAGCGCCACCCATCGCCTGCTGAGCGAACTGGTGCGCTACGGCTATGTGCGGCAGGACCAGAGCCATGGCGACTACATGCTGACCATCAAGCTGGTGTCGCTGGGCCTGAGCTTCCTGAGCAACAGCGGCATCGTCGACGTGGCACAGCCGCTGCTCGACCGGCTCGCGGTCGCGTCGGGCGAGCTGGTGCGGCTGGCGGTGGTCGACGGCGACGAACTCACCTTCGTCGCGAAGGCGCAAGGCGCCACGCGCGGACTGCGCTACGACCCGGACATGGGCCTGTCGGTGAACCTCTCGTGCAGCTCCGCCGGCCACGCCTGGCTGTCGACCATGACGGACGAACAGGCGCTGCAACTGGTGGCAAAGCAGGGCTTCGGCCAGCCGGAAGATTTCGGCCCCAAGGCGCCGACCACCGTGAAGGCGCTGCTCGTGTTCCTGCGCGCGGCGCGCAAGCGCGGCTTCTCGATGATCAACGAGGTGTTCTCCCCTGCGATGACCGCCATGGCCGCGCCAGTGCGCGGTGCGCATGGCGGCGTGATCGGCGTCATCACCATCGCAGGGCCGCTGGTGCGGCTCACCGAAGAGCGCATGCTCGCGCTGGGCCCGCAGCTGCTGGCCGCGGCGGACGACGTGGCGCGGGCCAGCGGCGCGTCCGCGCTGTTCAGGCGCAGGGCCTGAAAACCCCGTCGGGTCTTCAGTCCACCTTCACCTGGAACAACACGAAGCCCGTGCCGCCCGGCTCCACCGTGCCGGTGAAGCGCCAGTCGATCGCGCCAGTGCCGCCCGCGGGTTGCGCGGTGGCGCACGCCACCGGCGCGGCGGGCGGTGCATTCGCCGGCGTGCTCTTGACGCAGCCCGTCAGCGACGCGGGCGTGGTGCCCGTGGTGGCGCTCACGAAGGTCGTGTAGCCCGGCGTCATGTCGTTCACCACCATGCTGCGAATGGGCGCGTCGCCGTTGTTCGTGTAGGTGATGCGGTACTCCAGCGTCTCGCCCGACTTGGCCTGGTTGTTGATGCCGAAGCTGCCGCTTTGCGTGACGTTGCGCACTTCTTTCTTCAGCTCCAGCGCCACGCCCGACACCGTGGTTATGTCGTCGAGCGTGAAGCTGCCGCTGAGCGAAGGGTTCGCGTTGGTGTAGGTGAAGTCCGCCTGCACCTTCACCTTGTTGCTCGCGCCCAGCGGGGCCGTGGCGGGAATGAACTCCTGCACGATCACGCACACCTTGCCCGCGAAGGCCACGGGCGTGGCGGCCGCGCTCGGCGGGTACAGCTGCGCCGCGCCGGGCTGCAGGCTGCCGGTGCAACCCGGGTCCGCGAAGATCTTCGTCGTCCAGCCGGTGATGGGCGGCGTGGCCGTCTCGCTCGCGACGCTGAAGCGCACCTGCCCTGCCGTGCCCGCCGTGAAGGTGTGGGCGTACGTGACGGTGCTGCCCGGCAGGCCGGTCTTGGCGCCGTCGGTCGCGAAGGCGCTGTTGTCGACGTCGCCGAAGTTCAGGTTGCTGTGGCCCGTTCCGTTCCAGCTGAAGGCGATGCGGTCGGGCGTGCCGGTGCGCGTGTAGGTGTAGGTGCCGCCTGCGGCGGCGGTCGCCGTGCCTGAGGGCAGCGCGACGTTGCCCACCGAAGCGCCGGTCGACACGCGCGTGCCCGGATTGGTCTCTTCGACGCACATGGCCGAGCCCGTGGCCGTGCCGGCCGGCACGCTCAGGCTGTAGCCGCCCGATGCGTCGGTGAGTGCGCTCGCGTACACGGTGGCGCCGCAGTTGGTCAGCCGCACGCTCACGCCCGACAGCGGGCCTTCGCCGCCATTGACGATGCCGTCGTTGGCCGTGCCGCCGCCGATGCCGTTGTCCAGGAACACGCGCCCACCGACGATGGCCGCGAGCGTGTTGGTGAAGGTACAGACCACCGCGGTGCCGTTCGTGAGGCCTGCCGCTGGCAGCGTGACGGTGCCCGCCACGAGGTCTACGGCCGCCGTCGCTCCGCCCGCCAAGCCCGTGCAGGTCGCGCCCGAGAACGCGAAGCCGCCGGGCATGGAGGCCGCGACTTCGGTCAGCACGGTCTGGGTGTTCGCTGTGGTGAGCGTCTTGATCGCACCCACCACCGTCGAGCCCGACACCGAGACGTTGATGCTGTCCGAGCCGTAGCCGTTGGTGCCGCTGAACGCAAAGGTGCCCGTGCCGCCCAGCGCCTGCTTGCGGATCTGCACCGTCGGCAGGCGGTTGTTGCTGTAGGTACAGACGATGGCCTTGCCGGCATCGCCCGCGCCGATCACCAGCGTATTGCTCGCCTGGCCGTTGGTGCCGCTCAGTGCGTTGGCCGTGGGGCCGCCATCGGCGGTACACGACAGCACGGTCGTGTAGTTCGCCAGCGTGCCCGTGGTCATGGTTTCCGCCGGGAAGGTGATGGTGTTGCCGACCGCAGCCACCACGGCCGTGCCGCTGTTGCCGGCCGTGGGCGCGGTCGCAGTGAACAGGGCCGTGTTGTTGGTGCCACCCGTGGTCGCGCCGATGCTCGCCACGTTGCCCGCTTCGCTGTTCGCGCCCCAGGCCTTGCGCACCTGCAACGTGACCGTCTTCTTCGCGTTCGTGTAGGTACACACGATGGCCTTGCCGGCATCGGCCGCGTCGATCGCCAGCGTGTTGCTGGCCTGGCCGTTGGTGCCGCTCAACGCGTTGGTCGTTGCGCCGCCGTCGGCGGTACATGCGAGCGCCGTGCTGTAGTTCGCGACCGAACCCGTGGTCATCGTCTCGGCAGGCAGCGTGATGGTGCCGCCGACGACCATCGACACCGCCGCGCCACTGTTGCCGGCGGCAGGTGCGGTCGCGGTGAACGCCGTCGTGTTGCTGCTGCCGCCGGAGGTGGCGCCGATGCTGGCGACATCGCCGCTCGTGCTGTCCGCGCTCCACGCCTTGCGCAGCTGCACGGTGACCGTCTTGGGCGTGTTGGTGTAGGTACACACGATGGCCTTGCCGGCGTCGCCCGCGCCGACCAGCAGCGTGTTGCTCACCTGGCCGTTGGTGCCGCTCAGTGCATTGGTCGTGGGTCCACCGCCGGCCGTACAGGCCAGCACCGTGTTGTAGTTCGCCAGCGTGCCCGTGGTCATCGTCTCCGCCGGCAACGTGATCGTGTTGCCTGCCTGCACGGTCACGGCCGTACCGCTGTTGCCTGCCGTCGGTGCCGTCGCGGTGAAGGCGGTCGTGTTGGCCGCCCCGCCCGTGCTCGCGCCGATGCTCGCCACGTTGCCGGCGATGCTGTTGGCGCCCCACGACTTGGCCAGTTGCAGCGTGGCGGTCTTGGGCGTGTTGGTGTAGGTACAGACGATGGCCTTGCCCGCGTCGCCCGCGCCGACCACGAGCGTGTTGCTCGCCTGGCCGTTGGTGCCGCTCAGCGTGTTCGCGGTGGCGCCGCCATCCGCCGTACAAGAGAGCACGGTGTTGTAGTTGGCCAGCGTGCCCGTGGTCATCGTCTCCGCCGGGAACGTGAGCGTGTCGCCCGCGCCCACCGACACGGCCGTGCCGCTGTTGCCGGCCGTCGGCGCCGTCGCCGTGAACGCCGTGGTGTTGCTCGCTCCGCCCGTGGTCGCGCCGATGCTCGCCACATGGCCGGTGGTGCTGCCCGCACTCCAGGCCTTGGCCAGTTGCAGCGTCGCGGTCCGGCGCGTGTTGGTGTAGGCACAGTTCACCGCGCTGTCCGAAGGCATGGTGAAGGTGCGGCTCAGGCCGGCGCCGCTCACCGTCACGGTGCTGCCGTCCGACACCTTGGTACAGGCCAGCGTGGTCGTGTAGTTGGTCGCCAGGCCGGTGGTGAAGGCTTCGGCCAGCGTCACCGTGGCACCGCTGGCTGCGGTGGCCGTGGCGTTGGTGGTGGTGGCTGGCGCGGTGGAGGTGCCGGCGGTCGCGCCCGTCACCTCGGCGGCGCTGCCGCTGACCGTCAAGTTGACCTTGTCGCCGGCGATGGCGCCGCTCCAGCTCTTGCCCAGCGTCACCGCCGCCGTCTTGCGGGTGTTCGCGTAGGTACAGACGATGGCCGTGTCGGCCGCGCCCACCGTCAGCGTGTTGCCCGACAGGCCGCTGGTGCCGCTACAGCTCAGCGCGCTCGTGTAGTTGGCGGCGCTGCCGGTGGTGAAGGACTCGGCCAGCGTGATGACGCTGCCCACGGGAACGGCCTGCGCCGTGCCGGTGTCGGTTTCGGCCGCGGTGTTGGCCACCGAGGCCAGCGTGGGAAGGCCCGTGCCGGTGACGTTCACCGCGTCGTTGACGATGGCGCCCGACCAGGTCTTGGCCAGCGTCACGTTCGCCGTCTTCGCGGTGTTGGTGATCTCGCAGACGATGGGCAGGCCCGCATCGGCGTTGCCCAGGGCCAGCAGGTTGCCGCTGAGCGAGCCGCCGCCGGTACAGCTCCAGGCGCTGGCCGTGTACGAGCCGGCGTTCGTGCCGAAGGGCGTCTCGCCCAGGGTCACGGTATCGCCCACCGCCACGCGCTGCGCGCCGCCGGTGTCGGTCTCGTTGGACGTGTTGGCCGTGGCCTGCAGGTTGAAGGCATAGCCGATGTTGTGGTTCGGGTGCACCGTGCCGGACGCGGTCAGCGTGAAGGCGTCGTTGACGAGCGCATTGACCCACTTCTTGCGCAGCTGCACCGTCGGCGCCTTGGCGTTGGTGACGGTACAGACGACGTTCGAGCCCGCTGCCGTCGCGGCCGCGTTCAGGGTGAACTGGTTCGTGTTTTGTGCCGTGCCGCGCGTCACCGTGCCGCCGCTGCCCATGCCGGTACAGCTCACGTCGGTGATGACGTAGTCGGGCACGCCCGCCGCCGGCACGTAGGCCTCGGTGATCGTGGTCGCGGCGCCCGGCGTGGTCAGCGTCTGCACCGGCCCGTTCACGGCCGTGCCGGACACGGTGGTCGTGATCGTGTGGGCGGCGACGCCGTTGGTGCCCGTGAAGTCGAAGCCGGCCACGCCGCCGAGCGAGCGCTTGGCGATGGTCAGGGTCGACGGCTTGCCGGTGTTGACGTAGGTACAGACGATGGCCTTGCCCGCGTCGGCCGCGCCGATCAGCAGCGTGTTGGCGACCTGCCCGTTGGTGCCGCTCGGCGCATTGGCCGTGGGCCCGCCATTGGCGGTACACGACAGCGCCGTGTTGTAGCTCGCGAGCGAGCCCGTGGTCATCGTCTCGGCAGGCAGCGTGATGGTGTTGCCCGCCACCACGTTCACGGCCGTGCCGCTGTTGCCGGCCGTCGGCGCCGTCGCGGTGAATGCCGTGGTGTTGCTGGCGCCGCCCGTGCTCGCGCCGATGCTCGCCACGTTGCCGGTGATGCTGCCCGTGCCCCACGACTTCGCAAGCTGCAGCGTGGCCGTCTTCGGCGTGTTGGTGTAGGTACAGACGATCGCCTTGCCGGTATCGGCCGCGCCGATCAGCAGGGTGTTCGTGTTCTGCCCGTTGGTGCCGCTCAGCGTGTTGGCCGTAGCGCCGCCACCGGCCGTACAGGCCAGCACCGTGTTGTAGTTCGCCAGCGTCCCCGTGGTCATCGTTTCCGCGGGGAAGGTGATGGTGTTGCCCGCGACCACCGTCACGGCCGCGCCGCTGTTGCCGGCCGTGGGCGCCGTCGCCGTGAAGGCGGCAGTGTTGTTCGCTCCGCCCGACGAGACGCCCAGGCTCGCCACGTTGCCGGCGATGCTGTTCGCGCCCCATGCTTTCGCGATCTGCAGCGTCGCGGTCTTCGGCGTGTTGGTGTAGGTACACACGATGGCCTTGCCGGCGTCGCCCGCGCCGACCAGCAGCGTGTTGCTCACCTGGCCGTTGGTGCCGCTCAGCGCATTGGCCGTGGCCCCGCCGCCTGCCGTACAGGCCAGCACGGTGTTGTAGTTCGCCAGCGTGCCCGTGGTCATCGTCTCGGCCGGCAGCGTGATCGTGTTGCCCGTGGCCACGGTCACGGCCGTGCCGCTGTTCGCAGCCGATGGCGCCGTCGCGGTGAAGGCCGCGGTGTTGTTCGTGCCGCCCGACGAGACGCCGATGCTCGCCACGTTGCCCGTGATGCTGTTGGCGCCCCACGCCTTGGCCAGTTGCAGCGTGGAGGTCTTGGGCGTGTTGGTGTAGGTACAGACGATGGCCTTGCCCGCGTCGCCCGCGCCGATCACCAGCGTGTTCGTGCTCTGTCCGTTGGTGCCGCTCAGGCTGTTGGCCGTCGCGCCGCCACCGGCGGTACACGACAGCACGGTCGTGTAGTTCGGCAGCACGCCGCCGTTCATGGTTTCCGCCGGGAACGTGATCGTGTTGCCCGCGGCCACCGTCACGGTGGCGCTGGTGTTGGCCGTGGGCGCCGTCGACGTGAACGCCGAGGTGTTGGCCGCCCCGCCCGTGGTCGCGCCGATGTTCGCCACGTTGCCGGTCACGCTGATGGCGTTCCACGACTTGGCCAGCTGCAGCGTCGCGGTCTTGCGGGTGTTGGTGTAGGTACAGACGATCGCCTTGCCGATGTCGCCGAGGGCGATCGTCAGCGTGTTCGACACCTGCCCGTTGGTGCCGCTCAACGTGCTCGCCATCGCGCCGCCATTGGCGGTACAGGCCAGCACGGTGTTGTAGTTCGCCAGCGTGCCCGTGGTCATCGTTTCCGCGGGCAGCGTGATGACGTTGCCGATGCCCACGCCCACGGCGGTTCCGCTGTTGCCGGCCGCCGGTGCGGTGGCGGTGAACGTCGCGGTGTTGCTGCCGGCGCCGAAGATGTCGGTGCCGCCCGTGGTGGCCACGATGCGGGCCACGTCGCCGGTGTTGCTGCCGGCCGACCAGGCCTTGGCGAGCTGCAGGGTCACGACGTTGAACTGGATGACCACGAGGCCGTTGCCGCCGGTCGCTCCGGTCAACGAGCTGCGCGACCCGCCCACGCCGATGCCGGATTGGTAGGGCGCGCTGGTGTTGCCCGGATTGGACGTGGCCGAGTAGCTGCCGTTGGCACCGGCAGTGAGCACGCCGCCGGTCACGCCCGTGCCGATGAAGCCCGAGCCGCCGCCGCCCGGCCCGTTGTAGGAACAGCCCGCCGTGACGGGGTTGGGCGTGTTGCTGCACTGGGCCATCCCGCCGCCGCCGCCGAACCAGCCGCCGCCACCGCCACCACCGCCTTCGTAC
>NZ_QXMN01000150.1:0-2229 GCF_003581445.1 Acidovorax cavernicola
TCGTCGGCATGACGGTCTACCTCGTGACCATGATGGTGCTGGCCGCGGGCTTCGACCCCTGGCTGCTGGTGCCGCTGCTGCTCTGGACCGCGGCCTATATCGGTGCCTGCTGCTACTTCGTGCCGCGGCTGGGCGCCGTGGGCAAGGCCCAGGCCGACGCGCGCTCGCAGATGACCGGGCGCATCACCGACGCCTATACCAACATCGCGACCGTCAAGCTGTTCGCGCACACGCGCCGCGAAGCCGAATTCGCGCGCTCGGCGATGGAAGCCTTCCGCCTCACGGGCAATGCGCAGATGCGGCTCGTGAGCCAGTTCGAAATCGCCAACCATGTGCTGATCGTGCTGCTGATTCTCGGCAGCAGCGGCCTGGCGCTGTGGCTCTGGGTGCAGGGCCAGGTCGGCGCGGGCGCGGTGGCGGCGGTGACGGCGATGGCGCTGCGCATCTCGGGCCATGCGCGCTGGGTGATGTGGGAAATGACCAGCCTGTTCGAAAGCGTGGGCACGATCCAGGACGGCATCAACACGCTGACCCATCCGCCGACCGTGCGCGACGTTGCCGGTGCGCGCCCCCTGCAGGTCACGCGCGGTGAAGTCCTGTTCGAGAACGTGTCGTTCGGCTACCGCGACGGCAAGGCCGTGATGGAACAGCTGAACCTGCACATCCGCCCCGGCGAACGCATAGGCCTGATCGGCCGCTCGGGCGCGGGCAAGTCGACGCTGGTCAACCTGCTGCTGCGCTTCCACGACCTGCGCTCGGGCCGCATCCTGATCGACGGCCAGGACATCTCCCAGGTCACACAGGACAGCCTGCGCCAGGCCATCGGCATGGTCACGCAGGACACTTCGCTGCTGCACCGCTCGATGCGCGACAACATCCTCTACGGCCGCCCCGACGCCAGCGAAGCCGACCTGCAGGCCGCGATCGCGCGCGCCGAGGCTGCCGACTTCATCGCCCAGCTCAATGACCGCCATGGCCACCAGGGCCTCGCCGCCCAGGTCGGCGAGCGCGGCGTCAAGCTCTCGGGCGGCCAGCGCCAGCGCGTGGCGATCGCGCGCGTGATGCTCAAGAACGCGCCCATCCTGCTGCTCGACGAAGCGACCAGCGCGCTCGATTCCGAAGTCGAAGCCGCGATCCAGGAGAGTCTCTACAAGGTCATGGAAGGCAAGACCGTGATCGCCATCGCCCACCGGCTGTCGACGATCGCGGCCATGGACCGGCTGATCGTCATGGACCAGGGCCGGATCGTGGAAGAAGGCACGCACCAGCAACTGCTGCAACTCGGCGGTGTCTATGCGCGCCTTTGGTCCCACCAGAGCGGCGGCTTCCTGGGCGAGCCGCTCGACGGCCCGCTCTGAAAGCGGCCGCTACCGGTCAGTTAGTGCCGCGCTCAAGGCGAGGCATGAATCGGCAGCGGGCGATAGTCTTGGGCGCTGCGGCTGTAGCCTTGCGAGCTTTGTTGCTGCGACATGGAGGCCTTGTCGCTTCGGCTGTCACCCCATGGGCGATGGCCCATGCAGCCCGACAAGGTGAGAACGACAGCGACGCATGCCGCTGCCAGGGCATATGGATTGCGTTTCATACAAGCCTTTCTGAGTTGCGGGAAAACCCGTGCTCAAAAGCATGCGCCTGCGCGAGTGGATGCGGCCGACCTCCAGGCTGTAAGCGAGGTAAATTTGACGTACAAAGCAAACGTTTGTTCTCGAAGAGTAATTTTTCGGAAACAAGACACCAACCTGGAAACTGCCATGACGCTGACGCGGCGCATGGAGCAGCGGCGGCTAGCGATCCTCCGTCCCCGTGGATGCCAAACGGTGGAAATGGCGATCGGGATCAGCGCCATGGGGCGCCCAACGGTGGTAGCTGCTGGAGCCGTCGCGACTGCCCATGGACATTGACCCCCCGCCCTGCGGAGGAGGCACCATGCAAGCGGACAGGCTAAGAATGGCGACGATGCCGGCCGCCATCGAGCCCCATTGATTAAGTGTCATAACAGGCCTTTCAAAGTTCCGGAACAGCCCGGATCCTCACAGAATGCGCGATCTGGCGACCGACGGCGCAGCTCTCGGCCGGCCTTACTCGTAAGCGAAGTAACATACAAGAACGAAGACAGGAGCCATGTGCAATAGATGTAAATTCTGCTCACACCTGGCGCTTCAGCCCTGGAAATTCTTGCTGCGACAAGGCGCCTAATCCGATCGCCTCCCAAGGTCGCAGCCGACCCGGGCA
>NZ_QXMN01000058.1:0-30426 GCF_003581445.1 Acidovorax cavernicola
CTCCACCGCCGCCCCCCGTGCGTGTCGCGCCGCCGGCGCCTGCCGCAGCTGCGCGCGCGGCCTCCGACGACGAACTGCTCGCCGCTTTCCTGCGCGGCCTGGCCAGCACGCACCAGCCGCCCGAGATGCTCACGCCGGGCCTGATGGAGCGCATCGGATCGATGCTGCGAAGCGCGACGGAAGGCACGCTGCAGCTGCTGCTCACGCGCCAGGAGTTCAAGCGCGAGGTGCGCGCCGAGGTCACGATGATTGCGGCGCAGGCCAACAACCCGCTGAAGTTCTCGCCCACGGTCGAGGTCGCGCTGGCGCACCTGCTGGGCCCCGGCGTGCGCGGCTTCATGCCGCCCGAGGCCGCGATGCGCGACGCCTTCGACGACCTGCGCGCCCACCAGTTCGGCGTGATGGTGGGCATGCGTGCGGCGCTGGCCCATGTCATCGGGCGCTTCGAGCCCGCGGAGCTGGAGAAGAAGATCAGCGCGAAGACCGCGCTCGACGCGCTCTTCGCCGCCAACCGCAAGGCCAAGCTCTGGGACCAGTTCGTGGCGCTGTATGGCGGCATCGCGAGCGAGGCCGAGGACGACTTCCACAGCCTCTTCGGCAAGGCCTTCCTCGCGGCCTACGAAGAGCAGATGGCGCGCTTGAAGTCCGACACCTGAGACATACCAGACCCACCCCAGCACTCGCGAGGCACCCCGCTTGGAAATCGAAATCGTCACGCTCTCCCGGCAGGGCGGCCGCACCTACAACGAGGACGTGCATGGGCATTGGCACGACGAGCGCTATGTCGCCTGCCTGGTGGCCGACGGCGCGGGCGGCCACGGCGGCGGCGACGTGGCGGCCGCCACGGTGCGCGCCAGCATGCTCGGCGGCTTCTCGGCCGCGCCGTCGATGGACGAGGCCGTGTTGCGCGGACTCGTCGAGCGCGCGAACCTCGACGTGGTGGCGCGCCAGGCCGAAGGCGGCAAGCTCGCCGGCATGCGTTCCACCGTGGTCTTCGCGGTGATCGACCTCGAGCACGAGGGCCTGGCCTGGGTGCACAGCGGCGACAGCCGCGCTTATCTGTTCCGTGGCGGCGCCATCGTGGCGCGCACCACCGACCACAGCCTGGTGCAGCAGATGGTCGCCGGCGGCATGCTCGACGAAGAGGGCGCGCGCCTGCATCCGCAGCGCAACATGCTGCTGTCGGCACTCGGCTCGATCGAGGAAGCACCCGACATCGCGGTGTCCGACCGCATGCGCCTCATGCCCGGCGACGTGCTGCTCTTGTGCAGCGACGGCGTGTGGGAGCCGCTGGGCGACGAGTGCCTGGTCGACACGCTTCACGCGTCGCGCACGCCCAGCCAGTGGACCGAGCTGCTCGACGCGCAGATCAAGGCCAATGCCAAGCCGGGGCATGACAACTACACGGCGCTCACGCTGTGGGTGATCGAAGACGCCGACGACGACATGACGCGCCTGCTGCCCGAGAACGTCGCTTCGACGGCGCCTTGAGAGCGGCCCGCTTCGCGACGGCGCCGCCGTCCCGCCCGCAAAGAAAAACGCCCATCCATCGGACGGGCGTTTTGCACGGGGCCGTTGAGGCGTTCAGCTGTACTTGCTGGCCTTCTTCTTGACCCGCTTCAGCGCGCTGCGCAGCAACGCGGGCATGTCTTCGCGGTTCGGCAGGTTGGTGTAGTTGTCGATGTTCTGCTCTTCGCAGCTGTTGGCACAGCCGTTGTTCAGCAGGTCGAGCGCGTAGCGCGTCTTGCTGATCGTGCTGGACGCACCGGGTTCGCGGAACGGATCGAAGATGCCGTCCGGCAGGACCTTGCGGCCGCGTGCGATCGCCTGTTCCTGGAAGTGCGTGATGTGCTTCTGCGTGACCGGCCCGTAATAGCCGTCCACGACGATCACTTCGTTCCAGTTGGGGGGCGGGTCGAAGTCGTGGTTGAAGCCGAGCAACTCGTAGTAGAAGATCTTGAACAGGGCCTGCACCAGCATCACGTCTTCACGCGTGTTGGAGCCGATCCGTCCGACTGACCAATCGGTGTTGTAGGTCGTGTGCAGCTTGCCGCTGGTGCCGATGAGTGTGGTGCTGAATGCCATGGCATTGCTCCGGTGAGGACGTGCAGGGACCGGACCCGGGACGCTCGCGCGCCCGGAGCCGGACATGACCGACGGGTCCGTCGCCGTCAGCGGGTTTCGGTGGTGGCCACGTTCCAGCCGAACTTCACCTCGCCGCCGCCGGCGCCCTTTTCGTCCTGGCCCTTGTAGGCGAACTCGATGTCCTTGAAGCTGCAGGACACCTGCTCGTGCACGTCGCCACCTTGTGCGCCGCCAGGGCCCACGCTGGAGATGAAGACTTCCTTGAGCGTGACCTTCAGGTACTCCTGCTGGCCTTCGCCCGACTTGCGGCAGGTCATGACCATGTCCTTGAAGTGCTTGCCGCTGACGCAGTTCTTGGCGAGCACGGGCGATGCCTTGTCGTAGACGTGCGTGAAGTTGAATTCACCCGGCGTGGCCTTGCCCTTGCCCGAACCGCCACCCGAACCCGCGCCCGATGCGTTGCTCACGTTCCAGGACCACGACGAAATCTCGATCTCGTCCTTGTGGTCCTTGTGAGAAGACTCGCCCTTGACGCCGTCGAGCTTGATGTGAAAGTCAGAAGACATGTTCCTACTCCTTGGAGCCCGATTGCATTCAGGCGGTTGATGATCGAAAGGAAAAAATTGGCTGCCGGTGGTGGGAGGGAAGTTCCGATGTCCGGCAGTTACTCATAGAACGAAACGGAAGCGGGATTTCAATAAGAATCCGCAGATTTTTTTCAACCCGCGCCCTTGGCCGTGGGCAGCTTCGACACCAGTCGCAGAGAGACCGTGAGGCCTTCGAGCTGGTAGTGCGGGCGCAGGAAGAACTTGGACGTGTAGTAGCCCGGATTGCCTTCGACTTCCTCGACGATCACCTCGGCGGCGGCCAGCGGCTTCTGGGCCTTGGTGGTTTCCGACGAGTTGGCGGGGTCGCCGTCCACGTAGTTCATGATCCATTTGTTGAGCCAGCGCTGCATGTCCTCGCGCTCCTTGAAGCTGCCGACCTTGTCGCGCACGATGCACTTCAGGTAGTGCGCAAAGCGGTTGCAGGCAAAGAGGTAGGGCAGGCGGGCCGCCAGGTTGGCGTTGGCCGTGGCGTCGGGGTCGTCGTACTCGGCCGGCTTGTTCAGCGACTGGGCGCCGATGAAGGCCGCGAAGTCGGAGTTCTTGCGGTGGATCATCGACAGCAGGCCGGCCTTCGAGAGTTCGGCTTCGCGCCGGTCGCTGATGGCGATCTCGGTGGGGCACTTCTGGTCCACGCCGCCGTCGTCGCTGGGGAAGGTGTGCAGCGGCAGGTTTTCCACCGCGCCGCCCGACTCGATGCCGCGGATGCGCGACCCCCAGCCGTACAGCTTGTACGAGCGGTTGATGTTGGTCGCCATCGCATAGGCGGCATTGGCCCAGGCGTACTTGCTGTGGTCGGCGCCGGCGGTGTCTTCCTCGAAGTCGAACTCTTCCACCGGGTTGGTGTTGGCGCCGTAAGGCGTGCGCGCCAGGAAGCGCGGCATGCACAGGCCCAGGTACTTGGAATCGTCCGACTCGCGCAGGCTGCGCCAGCCGGCGTACTCGGGGGTGGAGAAGATCTTGGTCAGGTCGCGCGGGTTGGCGAGCTCCTGCCACGACTCCATCTGCATCAGGTTGGGGCTGGCGCCGGTGATGAAGGGCGCATGCGCCGAGGCGGCGATCTTGGCCATCTCGCCGAGCAGCTCCACGTCGGGCGGGCTCTGGTCGAAGTGGTAGTCGCCCACCAGCGCGCCGAAGGGCTCGCCGCCGAACTGGCCGTACTCTTCCTCGTAGATCTTCTTGAACATCGGGCTCTGGTCCCAGGCCGCGCCCTTGAACTTCTTGAGGTTCTTGGCCAGCTCCTGCTTGGAGATGTCCATCACGCGGATCTTCAGGTTCTCGTCGGTTTCGGTGTTGTTCACCATGTAGTGCAGGCCGCGCCACGCACTCTCGAGCTTCTGGTAGTCGGGGTGGTGGATGATCTTGTTCACCTGCTCGGTGAGCTTGGCGTCGATCGCGGCGATCATGGCCTGGATCGATTTGGTCACGTCCTTGCCGATAACGGTGCTGTTGCTCAGCGCCTGCTGCGCCAGCGTGAGCACGGCCGCCTCGACGGCGCTCTTGGCTTCGTCGCTGCGCGGCTTGAATTCTTTCTGCAGCAGCGACGAGAAGTCGCTTCCCGCGTACGCAACGTCTTTCAGTGCGCTCTGCTCGAGTGCGTCGGCCATGATGGTTTCTCCTCGTGTACCGGTGGGTGTCTGTCAGGAATCGGGGCGGGGGTGAGGCTCAGGCGGCGGCGTCGCCGTCTTCGGGCTTCTTGCTGGCGGCCAGCGTCTGCAGCAGGGCCGGGTCTTCGAGCACCTTGGCCAGCAGGTCTTCGGCGCCGCCCTTGCCGTCCATGTAGGTCACCAGGTTGGACAGCTGCGTGCGCGCTTCGAGCAGCTTGTTGAGCGCGCCGACCTTGCGGGCCACGGCGGCGGGCGAGAAGTCGTCCATGTTGTCGAAGGTGAGCTCGACCTTGAGGTCGCCCTCGCCGGTGAGCGAGTTCTCCACCGCGAAGGCGGCGCGCGGCTTCATGGCCTTCATGCGGGCGTCGAAATTGTCGACGTCGAACTCGAGGAACTTGCGGTCGACCACCGGCGCGAGCGGGTCGGCGGGCTTGCCCGACAGGTCGGCCAGCACGCCCATCACGAAGGGCAGCTGGACCTTCTTCTCGGCGCCGTAGAGCTCGACGTCGTATTCGATCTGGACCCGGGGCGCCCGGTTGCGTGCGATGAATTTCTGACTGCTCTTGGCCATGGCGATGCTCCTTGCGAGGGTGAATGGGGACGGGTGGAAACGGGGGCGGTCATTCGGACTGGCGTTTGCCCGTCACGGTCTCGATGGTGTCCATCGCGTTGGGCGCGAGGTTGGCCATGATGTCGAGGAAGCTCACGCCGATGAGCTTCTTGGCGCGTTCGATCAGCAGCGGCGCGGGGTTGCCGGGCTCGGCCTGTTCGAGGTAGCGGATGACGCGGTCGAGCATCTGCACCGCGTCCTGGCGGTTCTGGATCTCGCCGCGCGGCGCGGCCGGACGGGCGTTGCCGGACGGTGCGTCGCCGTCTGCCGCCGTGCCTTCATCGGCCGATGCCTCCGGCGCACCGGCTGCCGCCGTGCAGGCCTTGGCGACCGTGCGCGCGACGGTGCGCAGCGTGCCCAGGTCGACCGCGTCAGTACGACCCGTGCGCTCGCCCAGCAGCTTCTGCAGGCGGTCGATCAGCGGAGGAAGGCCGATGGCGGCCTGCAGCTGTTCGGGTTGTGCCGCATGCAGCGCTTCGAGTCCGCCGTGCACCTGCGCGGGCGAGTAGGAGACCTCGCCACCGACCGCATTCAGCACACCCTGTGCGATCGCGATGTCGCGCACGCGGATCGGTCCCACGCCAGGCGCGTTGCCCACCGGCGCGTCGTACAGGTCGCGCGGCACCATGCTCTCGTCGGCCAGCGGCGCGAGCGCGTTCAGGCGCATGGTGGGGTCGTTGTCGTCGTCGGCATCCAGCTTTGGATGTATGCCGTCCCAGAAGGTATCGAGCAACGAGGTGAGCAATTGCAGGCCTGCCGCAAAACCGACCGTGCCCTGCAGGCGAGTGGCGGCGCGCAGCAACAGCACGGCGGCGCGCACGTCCTTGCTGCGGCGCAGCTGTGCGTCGGCGCGCTCGGCCACGTCGCGCCAGTCGGGTTCGACGGCGGGGATCACGGTGTCGCCGAACTGCTGTTCGGCCTTGCCCTGCGCAGCGGCGATGAGCGCCATGAAGTCGGCGTCGTACTCCAGGTCGTCTCCGCAAGGCGAGGCCTCGCCGATGGGCGTGAGCAGTGCGTCGACGAGTTGTGGAGTCAGCATGTTGCCTGTTCGAGTTCGCTGGTGATAATCAAAGATGCGTCCGGACCGGTCAATGCAACGAAGGGAATAGCATGCGCACGCTCGGTACACACCATTCGTCCTATGAGGGCCTCCTTGCTGTCGCATCGCGGCGCCGTATCGCAGCCTTTGGCCTTGCTGCAGCGGGTCTTCTGCTGGCAGGCTGCGCGAGCAAACCGGTGGTCACGCCGGTGTCGCTCACGCTCGCGGCCGGCGCCGATGCCAACCCCGATGCGCGCGGCCGCGCCTCGCCGCTCACGGTGCGCGTCTACGCGCTCAAGTCGCCGGGGCCGTTCGAAGGTGCCGACTTCTTCTCGCTGTTCGAAAAAGACCAGGCCACGCTCGGCGCCGAACTGGTGCAACGCGAAGAGATGCTGCTGCGCCCCGGCGAGAGCCGCAAGCTCGAGCTCACGCTGCCGGCCGATGCCAAGGCGATCGGCGTGATGGCCGCGTTCCGCGACCTCGACCGCGCGCGCTGGCGCGAGGTGCGCGCCGTCACGCCGGGCCAGGCCCAGGTGCTCAACGTGACCTTCGGCGCGCGGCAGATCCGGGTCGAGGCTGCCAAGTAACGTTGGCACTCAGCGCGCCACGGTTTCGAGCGAAATGAAATCGGCGAGGAGCCGTTCGCTGTTCTTGCTGGCCGCCAGCGCCTCGCGCAGGCGCAGCAGGTAGGCCGAGGCCATCTCGAACGGCGGCCGGTCGGAGTTTTCGCTGAACGGCATCGGCGCCGACAGCACGGTGATCATGACGTTGCCGAACGGCGGGCTCACGAGCCAGCTCGACGGGATGTCGTGCGCGAGTTCCAGCGACTCGCCGGCGCGCAGCCGCGTCGGGGCCTGGCCGGTGTTCAGGTGCATCACGGCGCCGTCGGCGGTGTAGTAGTCGACCCAGATGTAGCTCTCGTGGCGCGGCGCCACCACCTGCACGCGCACCGCGTCGCCCTCGCGCAGCCGGCCCTCGCGCGCCGACGGGGCGCTCACCGCCAGCCCGTACCCCTTCTGGCGGTTGCGCGCCTGCGAGGGCTTGAGGATGGCGAACACCTCGCAGTGCGGCCACACGCGCAGCCCGATGTCGAAGTGGGGCGCCTGCACGCCGGGGATGCCGGCGACGTCGCCCGCCACTTTCAGCAGGTCGTCGCGCTGCGAGACAAAGCCGGTCACGCGCGGGCGGCCGTCGGGGTCGATCGATGCCTCGAGGTCCGCGCAGGTGTAGCTGGCGAGTTGCCGGTCGATGCGCTGCGTGAGCGTCGTGTCGGCGGCCGGCGGGCCGGCCTGCCAGAACCACAGCAGGGCGAGCGACGACAGCAGCAGCGCCATGCCGAGCGCGACGCCGATGCGCCACGAGGTGCGGTGTCGCCGCCGCCTGCCGGCCGCACCGAGCGCGGCGGGAAGGGTGTCGAGAGGGGGGGTGATGCGCTCGTGCGCGAGGCCATCGAGTTCGGGTGGCGATGGCTGCAGCTGCCGGCCATGCAGGTCCTTCAGCTTGCCGAGTTCGCCTTCGTCGCCCGTCTCGAAGTAGTACTGGCCCTTGAAGCCGTGCGCCAGGGCGTGCCAGTAGACCTCGCGCACTGCATGGTCCTGCGCGCCCAGCGCCGAGAGGTGGTGGAAGAACTCGCTGTGGGCGTTGGTGGAGTTGAACAGCTGCACCTGCAGCGGCGCGGCGCCGTCCACCGCGTCGGGGTGGCGCCCCAGGATCTCGTCGAGCCATGCGACCATGGCGAATGCGGCCGATTCGATCTGCGCGGCACTGGCGCCTGTCGCCTGCGCATCGGCACGCGCGATGTCGAGCAGGCGGCGGGCCTCGCGCTGGGCGTCGTCGTGGGGGAGCGTGGGCTGGCCGGCGGCGATCGACGCATCGAGTCCGAGGCCGAAGGCGATGAAGGGGGAGAAGCAGTCGAGCAGGCGGGCCATGAGGAATGCCCGCTTCTCAAGCGTGCATTGCGAAGCATGCCTTGCACCGGCGTCTGCAGCGATCGCACATGCCCATGTCCCCGGTCGTTCGAGTGGGCGTTCATTTTTTCAACGGGCACCGGAGGCCGCCATACCGCTTGGGGTCTATGCCGTTGGTAGGGCGCGGTGGCCTTGCTGGACGGGGCAATCGCCGTTATCTTCTGAGGCGCAGAAGAATCCAATGCACATTGACGTTGGGACACCGGGGTATGCCATGAAAATTCTGATCGCCGACGACCACCGGCTCGTCATCGAGGCGGTCAAAGCCAAGTTGTCGGAACTGGGAGCGGGCATCGAGTTCGTCCTGGCGATGAGCGTCGACGAACTGCTTGCCGGAGCGACCGACGATCTCGACCTGGCCCTGATCGACCTCAACATGCCCGGTGCGGACGGGCAGGCCCACATCGACGAGATCCGGCGACGACACCCGGCGGTGCCGGTGATCGTGCTGTCGGGCTACGAAGACCCGGCCATCATGCGCAGCGCGCTCGAACGCGGCGTGCTCGGCTTCATTCCCAAGGCCTATTCGCCCGAAGTCATGCTGTCGGCGGTGCGCCTGGTGCTGGCGGGCGGCGTCTACGTGCCGCCGATGATGCTGACGGCGCTGCCGCCGGGCGTCGTGGCCGGCGTCACGCCGTCGTCTTCCGCGGCCGGCGAGGCCTTCGCGCGCGGCAATGGCAATGGCGCGGGCACCCAGACCCTCGAACACCTGCGCAGCGTGCTGACCGAGCGGCAGGTCGAGGTGCTGCAGCTGCTGTCGCAGGGCAAGCCGAACAAGCTGATCGGGCGCAGCCTGGGCATCAGCGAAGGCACGGTGAAGATCCACCTGGCCGCGATCTTCCGTGCGCTCAACGTGCGCAACCGCACCGAGGCGGTGGTGGCGGCGCAGGCGTTGACGGAAGCGCAGCAGGCCTGAGACACCTGCGACCGCTCAGTCGGCAAGCACCGACGCCGGCCGGCGCATGAAGCCGCGCGGCGGCACGATCCATTCGACGAGGTGATCCGTCTCGACCGCGGCGGTGTCCGCTGCGTCGTGCGTGAACAGCATGCGTTCCTCGGCCAGCAGGAAACCCCGCGCACCCAGCACATGCAGCGTGGCACCGCCGAGGTTCAGGGACTGCACCGCAGAGTCCGTGGACAGCACCCATTGCACCGGCCCGGGCGCCGCGCCCCGCAGTGCGGCCTCGTGCGCCGCGTCGCCGGGCACGCGGTTGATCAGCGCCCAGCCTTCACTGCCGCCGATCAGGAAGCTGTTGAGGCCGCTGTCGTGCACCAGGCGCAGCACGCGCGCGGACAGCGGCGTGACCAGGCCCGCTTCGAGCGCATAACGGCCACCGCCCTGGCCGTCGGGGTCCAGGTGCCCGATCTCGTCGTAGGCCGGCTCTTCCATGTTCACCGGGCGGCGACCTGAGGGGCCGTCGGCCAGCCGCGGCATGGTCAGCGGAATGCGGCGCAGCGCGCGCGCATGGCGCATGAAGTCGTCGACGCAGGCGAAGGTGGCCAGATGCTCGAGCACGCGCCGCGTCACGTTCAGCAGCTTGAGGCCGCGCGCGGGGCTGACCGCGTCGGCGGGTTTCAGCCACATGTGTTCGACGGTCTCGCGACCGTCGGGGCGCACGTCCTGGCCGGCGGGCATCGCGGCCGCGAAGAAGCGCGTGTCGAAGCGGCGCGGCATGCCGGGCGGGGTCAGCCAGTGGCTGAAGTAGGCGACGCGGTCGACAGCCAGGCACCAGCCGCGCGCGGCGCACAGCGCGAGCAGGGCGTCGGTGCTGCGTTCGGCCGCCGCGCGCATGGCGTCGAGTTCACCGGACGTGAGCGTGAGCAGCTCGACCGGCCGGCCCTGCGCATCGTTCGCGAGCAGCAACCCGGCCTCTTCGAAGCACTCGCGGATCGCAGCCGCATGGAAGTCGAGCCCGCCTTCGGGCAGGCCGAGGCGCTCGCTCGCGGCGGCGTCGTCCAGGCCCGCGCACAGCGGGTGCAGCAGGCGGTCGTGCGCATCGACCATGCCGCCCGGGAAGACGCTGGCGCCGCTGTTCTGGTCGTTGGCCTTCTCGGCCCGCCGCAGCATCAGGACCTCGAGGCCTTCCGTGCCGTCGCGCAGCACGACCAGCGTGGCGGCGGTGCGGATGGGGCGAGGTGCGGCGGGCGGGGTCGTGGGCGTGGTCATGGGGCGGTATTTTGAGGTCCGGGGCGGACACGCGCAGTCGCGTACGCGCACTGCGCATGGCGCCTTTCCGGGACGGACTGCCTCGAGCGCGCTGTCAGATCACACCACCCGAGCACACAGCATCAGTCGCGATCTTCGTAATAGCGGCGGTGCTGTTCGCGCTCCCACTGCCGGCGACGCCATTCACGTCGCTCCGCGCGGCGCTCTTCCCAGCGTTCGGCACGGCGCTCTTCCCAACGGGAGCCCGGCTCGTAGTAGATGGGCGCCGGCGTGGCGTAGACCGGCTGCGCGGGCTGGTAGTAGCGCGGGGCCGGCCGCGAGTAAACGGGGGCGGGTTCGTAGTAGACCGGCGCGGGCTCGCTCACGACCACGCCCGGCAGGTTGACGCCAATGGACCAGCTCGTGGCCGCTTGGGCCGATGCAGCGGCGAACAAGGCACCGGCGGCAACGACACCTGCGGCAGCCAGTTGGAACGCGCGTTGGGACAACTTCATTTCATCTCCAGGAGGGCGAGACATCGCCCTGATGCCCATCCAACGCCCGGCCTGGTGCTACCGCGCACATCGCGACGGTGAAGAACGTTCCCAAATGTCACGGTGGCCGCCGTTCAGGCCGCGGGCAGAAACTTCCTGACATGCGCAGCGAAGGCCGCCGTCAATGCGCTGGGCTTGTCGCGGTCGAACGCGAGCGTGACCTCGACACTCGGCAACTCGGGCAGCCCGTGCTCCGGCGTGAGGATCTGCAGGTCGTCGGGAACGGCGGTGCGCGTCAGCACGATGACGGCCTGGCCCGAGCGTGCCATGCCGACCAGGCCCGACAGGCTGCTGCTGGCGTAGGCCAGCCGGTACGCACGGCCCGCGGCTGCCAGCGCCTGCCGGGGCAACAGGTGGTCCAGCGCATCCGGGGCGCCCAGTGCCAGCGGCAACGGGTCCATCGACGCGGCGGCGCCCCCGCGTTGCGCCACCCAGACCAGCGGCTCGAGCCGGATCGCATCGTCTGCCGCCGCGCCCGAGGCATTCGACACCGACACCAGCGCCAGGTCGACCGCATGACGTGCCAGCAGCTCGTGCAGCCGGGGCGTCGGGGCGCACGTCACTTCCAGCTGCACCTGCGGGTGCAGGCTGGCAAAGCTCTGCAGCAGGTAGGGCAGGAAGACGACCGCGTAGTCGTCGGGGCAGCTGAAGCGCAGCACGCCCGACAACTGCGTGCCGCGCAGTTCCGCCAGGGCTTCGTCGTGCTTGCGCAGCAGTTCGCCCGCGCGCACGAGCAGCCGCTCGCCGGTGGCCGTGAGCGTGACGCCGCGCCCGGTTCGGTGCAGCAGCGGTTGCTCGACGATGCCTTCGAGCTTCTGCATCTGCATGCTGAGCGCCGACTGCGTGCGCCCCACGCGGATCGCCGCCTGGCCCAGCACGCCGGTCTCGGCGATGGCCACGAAGCTGCGAAGCAGGTCGATGTCCAGGGATTGGCTCATGGGTATGCCTTCGTGCGTCGCACTGCGGTGCGAGCTTGCTTGGGGCGGCCCGGCGCGGCGCTCATGCGATGAGTTCTCCTGATACCTGAGTTCAAAACAATTCGCTTCCCGACGCAGGCGCCGGTGCGTAACGTGCAGCATTTTGATCGGGACGCATCGACATGAGCAGGAACAACGACCCCCAGTTCTGGCAGCAGGCCCAGCGGCACCTGGTGCGCTATGGCGGAAGCTTCGAGCCATTGATCATCGAGCGCGCGCAGGGCAGTTTCGTCTACGACGCCGATGGGCGGGCCATTCTCGACTTCACGTCGGGCCAGATGAGCGCCGTGCTGGGGCATTCGCATCCGGACATCGTCGCCGTCGTCACCGAGCATGTTCGCACGCTGGACCATCTCTTCAGCGGCATGCTGTCGCGCCCGGTGGTGGCACTGGCCGAGCAGATCGCGCGGCACGCGCCGGGCGATCTGGAACGCTGCCTGCTGCTGAGCACCGGTGCCGAGTCGAACGAAGCGGCGATCCGCATGGCCAAGCTGGTGACGGGCCGGCACGAGGTGGTGGCCTTCACGCAGTCGTGGCACGGCATGACCGGCAGCGCGGCCGCCGCCACCTACAGCGCCGGCCGCAAGGGCTACGGCCCCGCGGCGGCCGGTTCGCTGGCCATTCCCGCGCCCAACGCCTACCGGCCGCGCTTCACGACACCGGGTGGCGAGCTCGACTGGCGCCGCGAACTCGACGACGGTTTCGAGCAGGTCGACAGGCAATCGACGGGCGCACTGGCCGCCTTCATTGCCGAGCCCATCCTCAGCAGCGGCGGCATCCTCGAACTGCCGCCGGGCTACATGGCGGCGCTGAAGCAGAAGTGCAGCGAGCGCGGCATGCTGCTGATCGTCGACGAGGCGCAGACCGGCGTCGGCCGCACCGGCACGATGTTCGCGTGCGAGCGCGACGGCGTGGCGCCCGACATCCTGACGCTGTCCAAGACGCTGGGTGCGGGCCTGCCGCTGGCGGCCATGGTCACGACGGCCGCGATCGAGGAAGAGGCCCACGCGCGCGGCTTCCTGTTCTACACGA
The DNA here is from genome assembly GCF_003581445.1 of Acidovorax cavernicola. Taxonomy (NCBI): domain Bacteria; kingdom Pseudomonadati; phylum Pseudomonadota; class Betaproteobacteria; order Burkholderiales; family Comamonadaceae; genus Acidovorax; species Acidovorax cavernicola. Next base: position 12,623 of record NZ_QXMN01000058.1, read on the forward strand.
CGCATGTCTCCGACCCGCTTCCGGCCGCGGTCGGCCTGAAGGTGCTGCAGGTGGTGGAGCGCGACGGGCTGGTCGAACGCGCGCGCAGCGCCGGCGAGCGCCTGAAGCGGGGGCTGCTCGACATGCAGTCGCGCCATGCCTGCATCGGCGACGTGCGTGGTCGTGGCCTGCTGCTGGGGTTGGAGCTGGTCACCGACCGCGAGACCAAGCACCCGGCTTCCGAACTCGGCGAGGCCATCACGCGCGAATGCATGAAGCGCGGGCTGAGCATGAACATCGTGAAGCTGCCGTCCATGGGCGGCGTCTTCCGCATCGCGCCGCCCTTGACGATCAGCGACAGCGAGATCGACCTGGGCCTGGAACTGCTCGACCAGGCCATCGGGACGGCCGTGCAGGCGCACTAGAGCGCACTAGGGTCAACCCTGAGTACGCCGTCCGAATCGCCGGACGGCTTCGCGGCGCCGCGTCCGAAAGCTCGGCGGGCCGCTTTCTTTTCTTTGAATTTCTCCAGTCTTGACAAGGACTTAGCGCCCGAATAGGTGCTCGTCCGACTGGCACGCGCGTTGCTCTGTCTCCTCCCGCACGGCCCGCCCTCGAAGGCGGGGACCGTGTGCATCCAAGGAGACACACCGATGAGCACCCCGACCCCCGCGCACCGCGGCGACCTCCTGCGAGGTCCGCCCGCAAAGACCCAACCCGCGGCCCCGCCCGCGCCCTGACCCCCCGGGGCGCCTGCCCTTTCCCTCGCCCGTTTTCCCTTGCCTGTTTTCCCTCGAATGGAGTGGTCACCAGGCCCCCCTCAAGGAGATATTCCCGTGGACCACGCTTCCGCTGCACCCGCCGCACCCAAACCGTTCTACAAGTCCCTGTACTTCCAGGTCATCACCGCCATCGTCATCGGCGTGCTGCTGGGGCATTTCTATCCCTCGACCGGCGAGGCGATGAAGCCGCTGGGCGACGGCTTCATCAAGCTCATCAAGATGATCATCGCGCCGATCATCTTCTGCACGGTGGTGGTCGGCATCGCCGGCATGGAAGACATGAAGAAGGTCGGCAAGACCGGCGGCCTGGCGCTGCTGTACTTCGAGATCGTGAGCACCATCGCGCTGATCGTCGGCCTGGTGATCATCAACATCGTGCAGCCGGGCCACGGCATGAACGTGGACGCGAGCCAGCTCGACACCAAGGCGATCGCGGCCTACACCGGCCCCGGCAAGATGACCTCGACCACCGACTTCCTGCTGAACGTGATCCCCAGCACCGTGGTCGACGCCTTCGCCAAGGGCGAGATCCTGCAGGTGCTGCTGTTCGCCGTGATGTTCGGCTTCGCGCTGCACAAGTTCGGCGGCCGCGGCACGCTGGTGTTCGACTTCATCGAGAAGTTCTCGCACGTGCTGTTCGGCATCGTCGGCTACATCATGAAGGTCGCACCCATCGGTGCCTTCGGCGCGATGGCCTTCACCATCGGCAAGTACGGCGTGGGCTCGCTGGTGCAGCTCGGCGCGCTGATGGCGACCTTCTACGCCACCTGCCTGTTCTTCATCTTCGCGGTGCTCGGCGGCATCGCGCGCGCGCACGGCTTCAGCATCTGGAAGTTCATCAAGTACATCAAGGAAGAGCTGCTGATCGTGCTGGGCACGTCGTCCAGCGAAGCCGCGCTGCCGCGCATGATGGCCAAGATGGAGAACCTGGGCGCCAAGAAGTCGGTGGTCGGCCTGGTGATTCCCACCGGCTACTCGTTCAACCTCGACGGCACCTCGATCTACCTGACGATGGCCGCGGTGTTCATCGCCCAGGCCACCAACACGCCGATGTCGCTCACGCAACAGATCACGCTGCTGGCGGTGCTGCTGCTCACCTCGAAGGGCGCGGCCGGCGTGACGGGCAGCGGCTTCATCGTGCTGGCGGCCACGCTGTCGGCGGTGGGCCATGTGCCGGTGGCGGGACTGGCGCTGATCCTGGGCATCGACCGCTTCATGTCCGAGGCGCGCGCGCTCACCAACCTGATCGGCAACGGCGTGGCCACGATGGTGGTTGCGAAATGGACCGGCGACCTCGACACCGAGCGCATGGCGCAGCAACTGGCGCAGGGCAGCGACGCCGGCGCCGACGAGCCCGAGCGCGTGCTCGACGCCACCGAGATCCACATGCCGGTGGGCAGCGCGCGCTGAGCCTGGCAGAAGCAGGGCGAGGGCAGGGGCCGGCAGGCGGCGATCTGGATTAACCTGCGCCTGCCGGGCGAGTGACCCACCGCCCACCCCCTTCCATGGACAGACCTCCTGTTGTGACGCCCAGACATCGCACCTTCCGCGCGGCCCTGCGCTGGGGCGCCGCGCTGGCGCTGGTGGCGCTCTCGGCCTTCGTCGGCCACCAGCTCTCGCAGCAGACCGGGCTGGCGCGCATGCGCGAAGCCGCCGAGCACCGGCTCGACATGATCGCGACGGGGCTCGATGCCGAGCTGACGCGTTTCGACTACCTGCCCGCGCTGCTGGAGATGACGCCGGTCGTGCCCGCGCTGCTGCGCAGCCCCGGCGACCCCGCGCTGAGCGACGCGGCCAACCGCTACCTCGCGGGCGTGAATGCCACCACGCGCGCCGAGATGCTCTACGTGCTGGACGCCGGCGGCACCTCGCTGGCGGCCTCCGACTGGGACCAGCCCGGCACCACGGTCGGCCAGCACTTCGCCTTCCGGCCCTACATGATCGATGCGCTCGCCCACGGGCGCGGGCGCTTCTACGGCGTCGGCATCACGAGCCGCCGGCCGGGCTACTACCTCTCGTACGCGCTGCGTCGCGAGCAGGCCGCGCCGGGCGTGGTCACGGTGAAGATCAACCTCGAGGACAACGAATCCGCCTGGCGCAAATTGCCGGGCGACCTGGTGGTGGTCGACCAGCGCGGCGTGATCATCCTGTCCACGCGCGACGACCTGAAGTTCAGGCCGCTGCTGCCGATGGATGCCTTGCAACGCGCCGAGGTGCTGCGCGCGCGTCCCTATGGCACGGCCCCGCTCGAGCCGCTGCAGTGGCAGCGCGTGGAGGCGCTGGCGCCGGGCGTCGACCTGCTGCGGATCGATGGAGCCGACAAGCTCGGCACCACCCGCACGCTGCGCCATGCACCTTGGCAACTCATCGCGCTGGACGACATGGGTGCGCTGCGCGTGGGCGCGCGCAATGCCGCCGTCACCGCGGCGCTGGGCATGGTGGCGCTGCTGCTGCTGGGCGTCACGCTCTGGCAGCGCCGGCTTGCCGAGCGCCAGAAGCTCGCCAACCAGGCCGCGCTGCAGGCGGCGCACGACAGCCTCGAATCGATGGTGGTCGCGCGTACCGCGCAGCTGCATGCCGCGCAGGACGAGCTGGTGCAGGCCGGCAAGATGGCGGCGCTGGGCCAGATGTCGGCCGGCCTCGCGCACGAGCTCAACCAGCCGCTGACGGCGATGCGCACGCTCTCCGAGAGCGCGGCGATCCTGCTCGACCATCGGCGCGACGACGACGTGCGCGGCAACCTGAAGCGCATCCGCGACATGGTGGACCGGCTCGCGCGGCTGACCGCGCAGCTCAAGACCTTTTCCCACAAGCAGCAGCTGCAGCGCGTGCCTGTCGTGCTGGCCGGCGCCATCGCCGAAGCGCAGGTGATCGTGGCCGGCGCGCAGCAGAAATACGGCGTGCAGGTCGAGATCGACCTCGACCCGCCACAACTGGCCGTGATGGCCGACGAGGCCGCGCTGGGCAGCGTGCTCGTCAACCTGATGCGCAACGCCATCGAGGCCATGGAAGAGGCGCCGCAGCGCCTGCTGCGCCTCGAAGGCCGGCTGCACGGCGACGGCCGCGCGCTGCTCACCGTGAGCGACACCGGCCCCGGCATCCGCGACGACGTGGTGCCGCACCTGTTCGAACCCTTCGTCACCACCAAGCCCGCGGGCTCCGGCCTGGGGCTTGGCCTGATGCTGTGCGCGCAGCTCGTGCGCGCGATGGACGGCGACCTGCAGGCCGGCAACCGCGCGGGCGGCGGCGCATACTTCGCGGTCGAACTGCCCGCCGCCGGCCTGGAATGACGATGAGGAGCGCCCGCCCTTGAACGAGATTTCTTCTTCTCCCCCTGCTGTCCGCGTGCTGCTCGTCGAGGACGACGAGGACGTGCGCCTGAGCACCACGCAGATGCTGAGCCTGGCCGGCTTCGAGGTCGAGGCCTTCCCGAGCGTGGAGCGCGTGCGGCCGCACATCGCGCTCGGCGTGCCCGCGGTGGTGGTGTGCGACGTGCGCCTGCCGCGCATGAGCGGCACCGAGTGGCTGGTCGAGGTGCATGCCATCGACCCCGAGCTGCCGGTGATTCTCGTCACCGGCCACGGCCACATCGCGATGGCCGTGGCGGCGATGCGCGACGGCGCCTACGACTTCATCGAGAAGCCCTTCGCCACAGAGCGGCTGGTGGCCATCGTGCGCCACGCCGTCGAACGCCGCCAGCTCGCGCTGCAGGTGAGCAGCTTGCGCCACGCGCTGGAGAACTGGAACGGCATCCAGTCGGTGCTCATCGGCCGCTCGGCGCAGATGCAGGCGGTGCGGCGCAACGTGATGACGCTGGCCAACACCTCCGCCGATGTGCTGATCTACGGCGAGACCGGCACCGGCAAGGAACTGGTGGCGCGCTGCCTGCACGACCACAGCGCGCGCCGGCAGCAGCACTTCGTGCCGCTGAACTGCGGCGGCCTGCCCGAGGCGCTGGCCGAGAGCGAACTCTTCGGCCACGAGGCCGGCGCCTTCACCAGCGCCAACCGCGTGCGCGTGGGCAAGTTCGAGCATGCCAACGGCGGCACGCTGTTCCTCGACGAGATCGAGAGCATGCCGATGGCCGTGCAGATCAAGCTGCTGCGCGCGCTGCAGGAGCGCAGTATCGAGCGCATCGGCTCCAACCGGCCGATCCCGCTCGACTGCCGCGTGGTCGCCGCCAGCAAGGAAGACCTCAAGGACCTCAGCGACCGCCAGAAATTCCGCGCCGACCTCTACTACCGCATCGGCGTCGCCTTCATCGAGCTGCCGCCGCTGCGTGAGCGGCGCGAAGACATCCCACTGCTGTTCGAGCATTTCGTGCTGCAGGCCGCGGCGCGCCACGACCAGCCCGCGCCGGTGCCGAGCAACGCCCAGCTGTCCGACCTGATGGCCCACGCCTGGCCCGGCAACGTGCGCGAACTGCGCAACGTGGCCGACCGCTTCGTGCTCGGGCTGCTCGGCGAACGGCTCACCCAGCTGCGCCCCACGGGCGAGCAGGCCCTGCCGCAGACGCTGCCGCAGCAGGTCGAGGCCTTCGAGCGCGCGGTCATCGTCGAGACGCTGCGCCGGCACCAGGGCGACCAGCCCGCCACGGCCAGCGCGCTGGGCATCGCGCGCCAGACGCTGTTCGACAAGCTGCGCAAGCTCGGTGTCGCAGCCGACGAATTCAAGTCGGCCCGGCCCGGGGCGGAGTAGGCGCGCGTCGCGACAACTACTTGACCGAGCCCGAGGTCAGGCCCTGCACCATGTAGCGCTGCATCCACGCAAACAGGATGGCGACAGGCACCACGGCGCAGATCGCGGCGGCCATGACCAGCTCCCACTGCACCACGTACTGGCCCGCGACCATGTTGGTGACGAGCACGGTCAGCGTCTGCTTCTCCGTGGAGCGGATCAGGGTGTAGACCACGGCGAACTCGTTCCAGGCATTGACGAAGGTGACCAGCGCCGTGACCGCCATCGCCGGCAATGCCAGAGGCAGGAACACCCGCAAGACCGTGCGCACCGGCCCCGAGCCCTCCAGCCAGGCCGACTCCTCCAGATCGCGCGGAATGGTCTCGAAGTACGAGCTCATCATCCAGACGGCAAAGGCGATGCCGAACGCGCCGTAGGCCACCACCACGGACAGGCGCGAATCGGTCATGTTGCTCCCGTCGAACCAGGGGATGCTGGCCGCCATCTTGAACAGGCCCACCACCAGCAGCACGGGCGAGATCATCTGCGTCACGAGCAGGAACTGCCGGTAGCCGCCCTGGCCGCGAAACTTCAGGCGCGCCAGCGCATAGGCGGATGGAACGCTGACGGCAATCGTCAGCACCGTGGCACTGAGCGAGACCAGCAGGCTGTTGAGCAGCGCGTGCCCGAAGCCGGTCTGGGTCCACATCGCGGAGAAGTTGCTCCACTGCCATTGCTGGGGCAGCCAGCGGGCCGGATAGACGTAGATCTCCGAGGCGGGCTTGAGCGCGGTGAGAAACATCACCGCCAGCGGAAAGATCACCACGGCCACCAGCGGCAGGAGCAGCAGCCAGCACCAGAGGCTGCGCAGGAGTTTGTCCTGGCGGATCATGCGGCGGCCTTCGCGGACTGCCGCTTCTGCAGGCGCAGATAGAACACGGTGAAGGCCAGCAGCAAGGCCAGCATCACGAGCGAAATGGCTGCTGCCTCGCCGGGGCGGCCCAGGCGAAAGCCCAGCTGGTAGAGCCAGGTGACGAGGATGTGCGTGGCGTTGTCCGGCCCGCCCTGCGTCATGATCCAGATGATGGGGAAGGAGTTGAAGACGTAGATCACGTTCAGCACGATGGCCATGTGGATGAAGGGCTTGAGCAGCGGCAACGTGAGCCGGCGGAACTGCTGCCAGCGAGAGGCACCCTCGATGCCGGCCGCCTCGTAGATGTCCTGCGACACGGACGAGAGGCCACCCAGGAAGATCGTCACGGTGAAGGGGATGGACACCAGGATGCCCACGCCCACTTCCACCCAGAAGGCGAGCTGCCCGTCGGCCAGCCAGTTGATCGGCTCCTGGATGATCCCGACCATCGCGAGGCTCGCATTGACCATGCCGTACTGGCCGTTGAAGGCCCAGGTCCAGACGATCGCGGTCATCGTCAACGACACCGCCCAGGGCAGCATCACGATGGTGCGCGCCACGCCGCGGCCGTAGAAATCCTGCTGCAGGATGAGGGCGATGGGCACGGCGCACAGCACCGCGCCGCCGACGACGCACACCGTCCATTGCACGGTGCGCCACACCACGTGGCCAAACACCGGGTCGGTGAACACGGTGCGGAAGTTGTCCAGCCCGTTGAAGGCGCGCAGCAGGCCGAAGCGCGAGATGTCGTGCACCGACTGGAACACCAGAGTGGACAGCGGGTAGGCCAGGATGAAGATGGTCAACAACAGGCTCGGCGCAATCAGCCCCCAAGCCAGCACAGGACCTCGAACGGGATTCTGCATAGGGCAATACGGTCGGAATAGGCGTGATGCGACACGCGAAAAGGAAGCGCAGCGCAGGGGCCGCGCCCCGAGGCCTGCTTACTTCTTGCCGAGCTTGGTGTTGGCTTCGGCCGCGGCCTTGTCCAGCGCCGCCTTGGGTTCTGCCTTGCCCTGGTAAATGGCCTGCAGCGCATTGGTGACCGCCTGCGCGGAGTCTTCCCAGCCGGCGACCAGCGGAGCGAAGCGCGCGTTGGGCAGCAGGGTCACGAACTCGGAGAGCACGGGGTCGTCCTTGAACACGGGGTCGTTGGCCACCTCGCGCGTCACCGGCATGAAGCCTTCGCCTTGGTCGAACTTCAACCGAGCGTTCTTGGAGAACATGAAGTTCAGGAATTTCTGGGCCGTTTCCTTGTTCTTCGATGTCTTGAACATCATGATCGAGTCGGTCACGCCGAAGGTGATGTCCTTGCCGCCGTTGGGCACGCCGGTGATGCCGTATTTCAGTTGCGGCGCGTCCTTGGCGATTTCCTTGGCCAGGGGCGGCAGCGAAATGACCATGCCCAGTCGCCCCTGCTTGAACAGGTTATGCAGGTCATAGCGCGTGTTGCCGGCCACGCCGGGCTCGGTCAGGCCCTGGTCGATCATGCTCTTGTAGAGCGTGGCGGCCTTCACACCCGTCGGGGAGTTGAACGCGGCCTTGTTGCCGGCGTCCAGCACGTCGCCCCCCATGCTCCACAGCGCGTAATAGAAATAAGTGTCGGTATCCAGGTCCTTGCCCTGGATGCCGTAGCCGTAGGCGCCCGTGGCCTTGATCTTCTTCGAGGCGGCAATCACGTCGTCCCAGGTCTTGGGGCCATTGGGAAAGCCGGCCTTGGCCAGCATGTCCTTGTTATAGAACATGGCGCGCACGCTGGCCGCAATGGGCAGCGCATAAGGTTTGCCCTTGATATTGCCGGCGGTCAGGAATGCCGGAATAAAGCGCTCCTTGAAAGCCGCATTGGCGTAGTTGTCGACCGGTTCCACCAGATCGTCATTCACGAAATCGCCCACCCAGCGGGTCGCGACATGGGCCAGGTCGGGCGGGTTGTTGCTGGCAATTTCCGCTTGCAGTTTCTGCTGCATGTTTTCCCAGCTTCCCACCTCGACCTTGACCTTGTCTCCCGGGTTGGCCTTTTCATATTCCCGGGCCAAGGCTTCCAGCCAGGGGCGCGTGTTGTCGCTGTAGCTGGACATGGCGATGCGGATATTTCCCGCCTGGGCCGTGAGGGAGGAAAGGCTCAAAAGAATTGCGGCTGCCAATAGGGTTGAATTGCGTTTTTTCATATTTAATTCCTCGGAAGATTAATGAAAATAAATTAAATACAAGTCTGCTTTTGCTGCGATCAATGCTTGCGCTTTTTTATCCTACGAGGCGCTCGAATGGCGTCATAGATAGAGCTAACCCTCGATTTCTAAAAACTAGAACCCTGCGTGCGAAATATTGAGAACCAAATTTCGATGGCGTCCTGTACGCTTCAAAATTCGAGCTCGAATTGCGCGCGGTAATTCATTGCCGCCCGATCGGGAGAGGTATTGGCAATTCATCTGACGCATCCCGTGGAACATTCAATTTCGACCCCGTCCCCCGTTCATCCCCACGCGTCGGCCCGGCGCGTGACGCTGGTCACGGGGGCGGCTGGCGGCATCGGCCAGGCCCTGTGCCGCCGCGTGCTGCAGGCGGGCGACCGGCTGATCGCGCTGGACCACGATGCGCGCGCACTGCAGGGCTTGCCGGCCGTGTTGGCCGAACAAGGCGTGAGCGCCGAAGACCTGGCGCGGCTGCATCCCCTGGTGGCCGACGTCACCGACTGCGCGGGCCTGTGCGAGAAGGTGGCTGCGGCCACCGCCGAGACCGGCCCGGTGGACGTGCTGGTGTCGAACGTCGGCGCCGCGCGCGGGCCGACGGTGCGCAAGACCACGCCGCAGGATTGGCAGGCCGACATCCAGCTCAACCTCAATGGCGCGTTCCATTGCGTGGAAGCGGTGCGCAACGCCATGGTCGAGCGCGGCAGCGGACAGCTGGTGCTCATCGGCTCGGTCAACGCGCTGACCACGCTCGGCCACCCGGCCTACAGCGCGGCCAAGGCGGCCCTGGTCAGCTACACCCGGTCGCTCGCCATGGAGCTGGGCGCCTTCGGCATCCGCGCCAACATCGTGCTGCCGGGCACCGTCAAGACGCCCGCCTGGCAGGCGCGGGCCGACAAGAACCCGCAGGTGTTCGAGCAGCTGAAGAAGTGGTACCCCCTGGGCGACTTCGCGACGCCGGACGACGTCGCGGACGCTGTGCTGTTTCTGGCCTCGCCCGCCGCGCGCGTTATCACCGGCGTGGCGTTGCCGGTGGACGCGGGCCTCATGGCGGGCATCCGTCCCATGGCCCGCGAGATCACGGTCGAAGACTACTGAGCCAAGCACCCGGCCACCCACTTCCACAGACACAAGGAGACCCCATGGCTCAGGTTCAACTCAAGCAGCTGCGCAAGGATTTCGCGGGCGTGCCCGTCGTGCACGGCATCGACCTGGACATCGCCCACGGCGAGTTCGTCGTGCTGGTCGGCCCCTCGGGCTGCGGCAAGTCGACGCTGCTGCGCATGATCGCGGGGCTGGAGCCCATCAGCGGCGGCGAGCTGTGCATCGGCGGTGCACGGGCCAACGACCTGCCGCCGCAGAAGCGCAACATCTCGATGGTGTTCCAGAGCTATGCGCTCTACCCGCACCTGTCGGTCTACGAGAACATCGCCTTCGGCCCGCGCACGCGCGGCGAGGCCGAAAGCGACTTCCGCCCGCGCATCGAGAAGGCCGCAGGCCTGCTCAACCTCACGCCGTACCTGGACCGCCTGCCCCGCGCGCTCTCGGGCGGACAGCGCCAGCGCGTGGCCATGGGCCGCGCCGTGGTGCGCGAGCCCGCGCTGTTCCTTTTCGACGAGCCGCTGTCCAACCTGGATGCGCAGTTGCGCGTGCAGATGCGCGCCGAGATCAAGGCCCTGCACCAGCGCCTGGGCAACACCATGGTCTACGTCACGCACGACCAGGTGGAGGCCATGACCATGGCCGACCGCATCGTGGTGATGCGCGCGGGTCGGGTGGAGCAGGTCGGCGCGCCGCTGGACCTCTACGATCGTCCGGCGAACCGCTTCGTGGCCGGATTCATCGGCTCGCCCGCGATGAACTTCACGCAGGGGCGGGTGCATCGCGAGCACGGCCGCACCTGGCTCGCGCTGCCCGACGGGCAGGCCTGGGACCTGCCGACGTCCGGCTGCACGCCCCTGCTGGCCGATGGACAGCACGTGCTGCTGGGCCTGCGCCCCGAGCATCTGCAGTTGGCGCCCGAGGGCCTGGCGCTGCGCGTGATCCTCACGGAGTCGACGGGCGACAAGACGCAGATCTACGGCACGGTGGCCGGCAGCGAGACACCCTGGTGCGTCTCGGTGCATGAGCGCGTGACACTCAGGCCGGGCGACCTGGTGCACCTGCAAGTCCGGGAGGCCGCATCGACCCATTGTTTCGATGCACAGACGGAGCGCCATGTGGGCGTCGCGGCGCCGGCGCCCGCCGGGCACAGGCCGTCGATGTCCATCGTGGAATCGCGTGCCGGCGGCAGCGAAGGCCAGCGCCATGGTGCGACGGTCGCGTATTCGTACGGCTAGGCCATGCGCAGCAACCGCATGCCCGACGTCGAAGCGGGAAACCACATCGGCGGGCGATGGTCTGCCACCGTCGACACCCTGCCGGTGGTCAACCCGGCCACGGGCGAAACCATCGCCGCCGTGCCCCGGTCCAGCCGCGAGACGGCGGACGAGGCCGTCGCTGCCGCCAAGGGCGCAGCCTCTGGTTGGGCCGCCACTCCCGTATTCGAACGTGCCGCGATGTGCCTGGCCATTGCGGCCGAGATCGATGCCGCGCGCGAGGCCATCGCGCACATGCTGTCGATCGAGCAGGGCAAGATCCTGGCCGAGGCGCAAGGCGAAGTCGCCAAGGCCGCCGACGGCTTCCGGCTCGCGGCCGAACTCGTCAAGCAGATGGGCGGGAAGACTCTGCCGGCGGAAGACCCGGGCAAGCTCGTCATGACGCTGCGCCAGCCGCGCGGTGTGTACGGTGTCATCACGCCCTGGAACTTCCCGGTCAACATTCCCGTGGAATACCTCGCGCCCGGCATCGCCACCGGCAACACCATCGTCTGGGTGCCCGCGCCATCCACCGCGCTCGTGGCCTGTGCGCTGATGGCCGCCATCGAGAAGGCCGGGCTGCCTGCCGGCGTGGTCAACCTGGTGATCGGCGCGGGCGCCACCGTGGGCGATGCGGTGGTCGTGCATCCGGACGTGAGCGCCATCGCCTTCACCGGCAGCACCGCGACGGGCCGGCGCATCGCCGAACGAGGCGCCGGAAAGCCTCTGCTGCTCGAACTCGGGGGCAACGGGCCTCTGATCGTTCTGGAGGATGCAGACCTGGACGCGGCCGCCGCTGCCGCAGCGGGCGGCGCGTTCTTCAACGCGGGGCAGGTCTGCGCGGCGACAGGCTTCGTGCTGGCCCATGCCAGCGTGGTGGAGCGCCTCTGCGACAAGCTGGTTGCCAAGGCGGCCGATCAGGTGCTGGGCGATCCCCTGCATCCCGCGACGACCATGGGGCCGCTCAACAACGCCAAGGTGGCTGCCAAGGTGCGCGCGCATGTGGACGATGCCATCGCGCAGGGCGCTCGCCTGCTGCACGGCGGCCGGGCGCGGCCGGACCTGGGCAGCGAGCTCTTCTTCGAGCCCACCGTGGTGCGCGACATCACGCCGGACATGCGGCTGTGCCGTGAGGAAACCTTCGGCCCTGTCGTGCCGGTCGTGGCCTTCCAGGACGAAGCGCAGGCCCTGGAACTCGCTTTGCGGAACGACTACGGACTCTCAGTCGGTGTTTTCACGAAAGACATCGCCCGCGGCATTGCCATGGCCAAAGTGATCCCAGCCGGCATCGTCAACATCAACGCGGGCACCACCTGGTGGGAAATCCACCTGCCCTTTGGCGGCGGCTGCGGCAAACAAAGCGGCATCGGCCGGCTGGGCGGCATGCACACACTGGAGGCGATGACCGAGATCAAGATGATCACGGTCACGTTGCCAAGTTGAGCCCTCTCAAGGTGACCTCTGCCGGCACTATTCCGACCGTCCCCTGGCGGGCGCCGTGCGAGCGGCGGTGGCGCGCCCCGGCTTCGAGGGGCGTTGCCATCCCTGCATGTAGGCGATCAACGACTGCGACAGGTGATTGGCCGCGAGGGACAGGCGCCGGGAATAGCTCGCCACCAGCGTGGCGCGCGCGGAGCGCAGCGACGCATCGGCCAGGGGAATGGCCACCACCTTGCCGGCCTCGATCAGCGGTGCGACCACGTCGCTCGGCTGGAAGGTGATGAGGTCCGATTCCGCCACCAGCCGGCTCGCGAAGGACAGCGAGTTCGTCTCGACCGCGATGTTCAGCTTGAACTTGCCCTTGGAGCTGGCGCGGTCGACCAGCTGGCGCAGGCCGAAGGAGCGGTCGGGCAAGGCCAGGGGCGCGTCGGCGACCTGCGCGAGCGTGCAGCTGCGCAGCTGCGCGAGGGGATGCCGCGGCGAAGCGATCACGCACAGCGGCTGCTCGATCTTCTGCAGCTCGATCAGGTCGGGGCGCGGCGAGGCGCCGAACAGAATGCCCAGGTCGTACTTGTGCTCCGCCACCGACTCGCCCACCGCATGCGACCCCATGAGATCGAGCGAGAAGGTGATGCCCGGGTGCGTGAGGATGAAGTTCGGCATGAAGCTGGTGAGCAGGCCGTGCAGGATGCCCTCCACGCACCCCACCCGCACGTGGCCCTTGGCCAGCGTTTCGTACTCGTGGATCTGGCCCTTCAGGTCGGCCAGTTGCGTCTTGTTGTCCTGCGCATAGCGAAGCAGCAGCTCGCCGGCCGCCGTCAGTGCCATGCCGCGTGCGTGGCGCTCGAAGACAGGCACACCCAGCTCGTCTTCCAGCAGCGCGATCTGCCGGCTCACGGCGCTCTGGGCCACGAAGAGCTTTTCCGCCGCCACGCGCACGGAGCCGAAGGCCGCGACTTCGTAGAAGTACCGAAGGGTTGTGGATTCGATCATGCGTGCACTCTACGGGATGGCAGGGCAGGCGCGAGGATCAGTTCGCGGCGTGGCGCGCCTGCCGCGTCAGCATGCGCCCCGCGCGCGCGAGCACGCGCGGCTCGTTCGCACCCCGGTACGCGAGCACGCCGTTCACGAACACATGCTCGACCCCTTCGCTCACGCCCAGCGGCTTGTCGTAGGTGGCGGTGTCCTTGATGGTCTCGGGGTCGAACACCACCACGTCGGCCATCGCACCGACGCGCAGCAGACCGCGATCGGCGATGCGCAGGTTGCGCGCCGTCATGCCGGTCATCTTGTGCACCGCCTGCTCCAGCGTGAAGAGCTTGCGCTGGCGCCAGTAGCGCGCGAACACGCGCGGGAAGGCACCCCACAGGCGCGGGTGCGGATGCTTGTCGTGCGGCAGGCCGTCGCTGCCGATCATGCTGCGCGGATGCGCGATGACGCGTTCGACGTCTTCCTCCTGCATCAGGAAGTAGCACGCACCGCCGGGCTTCAGGCGCAGGCTGGCCTCCTGCTCGGTGGTGCCCCATTCGCGCGCGATGTCGGAGATCAGGCGGCCGGTCATCTCGGGGTGGGGCTCGGACCAGGTGAGCAGCACGTCGATCACGCCGTCCACCATGTCTTCGCGCAGCACGGTGGAGCCTGCGACGTAGGGGTAGACGTCCATCGCGATTTCCTGGCGCTGCGACAGGGCATCGATCAGGGGCAGCGTCTCCCTGGTGCGGCCCCAGTTCGCCGGGCTTGCGCATTTGTGGTGCGAGATGATCAAGGGCACGCCGGCCTCGAACGCCGAGTCGCCGGCCTCGTGCATCGCTTCGATGATCTGCTGCATCTCGCTGCGCAGGTGCGTGGCGTAGACGCCGCCGTGGCGTGCGACGACGCGTGCGAGTGCGGTGACTTCTTCGGCCGGTGCGGCGAAGGCTTCTTCGTAGAACAGTCCCGACGACAGGCCGTGTGCGCCTGCAGCCATGCAGTCGTCAAGCAGCGCTTCCATGTGCGCGAGTTCGTCACCGCTCGCGGGCCGATCGAGCGCCTGCATCGCCGCGAAGCGCAGCGTGGTGTGACCGACGAGCGCCGCCACGTTGAGCGCAGGCTGCACCGCATCGACCGCGGCGCGGTACTCGGCCATGGTCGCGTGCTTGAACGAATCGGCACCCAGCAGCGTGAGCGGCGGCTTCGACTGCGGCGTGCGGTACGGCGCGAGCGAGATGCCGCAGTTGCCCGTGACCACCGTGGTGATGCCTTGCGACACCTTCGGCAGGCACAGCGGGTCGCGCAGCACGATGGCGTCGTCATGCGTGTGTGCGTCGATGAAGCCGGGTGCGATGACCTTGCCGTGGCAATCGACCACGTCGACGTCGGCGATGTCCAACCCCTCGGGCAGCCGCCCACGCAGACCTTCGCCGAGCGCGAGGATGCGGTCGCCCTGCAGCAGTACATCGCCGGGCCACGAAGGGCCGCCAGAGCCGTCGACCACGAGGCCGCCTTCGAGCAGCGTCGTGCCGTTCTTCTGTGTGTTCATGGCTGGATTCGTTGCCTTGCTCAGAAGTGGATCACCACCGCATCGCTCACGCGGTAGTCGTTCTCGACCACGGGCATCCAGTGCCACTTGTCGAAGGTCGTGCAGGGGTGCGAGATGCCCAGGCCCACGCGGTCGCCGACGACCGGTGCCTGCGCTTCGTCGCTCTCGTCCCAGCGCAGGTAGGCGTGCTGGTCGTTCAGCGCCGTGACCTTCCAGCTGGCGGGCACAGCGTGCGACTGCAAGGCGCCGCGCGCCGCGTGCGCCACAGGAATGGGCATCGACATGTCGAAGGAGATGTCGCGCTTGCCCACCGACAGGATCGCCAGGCCCGGCTCGGGTCGCGACTGCACGTTGGCCCAGACTTCCATCGCCGGCGTCAGGCCTTCGCCGCACTCGCAACCCATGCGCTCGTCGACCACGTTCACCATGCGTTTGTAGAAGCCGTGATCGTGCGTGACATAGCAGCCCGAGCGCAGCAGCCCGCGCACCGGTGAACCCAGAGCAGGCTTGAGACGCCCCGCGACCAGATCGAAGATCGCCGAGCCGCCGGCCGAGACCAGCACTTCATCGGCTTCGAAGAGCCCGTGCGCGTCGCAGTGGCGCGCCACGGCTTCGATCCGGTCCATCAGTGCCTTGGCGAAGGCGGTGTCCTGCTCGGTCGAGCCGGTGGCATTCAGGCCTTCGTAGCTCTCGATGCCCACCAGCTTCGCGACGCCGCTGGCGCGCACCGCACGGGCCACGGCGACCGCCTCCGCATGCGTGCGGCAACCGGTGCGTCCGCCGTCGATGCCGATCTCCAGCATCACCTCGAAGGGCACGCTGGCAGGATGGCGCTTTGCCCAGTCCTCGATGAGCGCGAGCTGCGCCGTCGAATCGACCAGGAACACGATGCGCAGGTCCGCATGGTCGGCCAGCAGCATCTGGATGCCCGTCAGGTCCTCGTCGCTCACCACCTGGTTGGCGATCAGCGTGCGCCGTGCGCCGGCCGCCACGCCCACCGCCAGTTGCGTCACAGTGGCGAAGGTCAGGCCCCAGGCCCCCGCATCGAGCTGGCGCTGGAACAGCTGCGGCGACATGGTCGTCTTGCCGTGCGGCGCCAGGTCGATGCCCCACTCGCGCACGCGCGACTGCATCCATGCGAGGTTGTGCTCCAGCGCCTCACGCTTGAGCACGGCCAGCGGCAGCGGCAGGTCGCCCGCCAGCACGTTCCAGCCGGCAGCGCCGACTTCGCTGCGCCGGCGCGGTGGCTGCGTGCGCGGGTAGCCCTTGAAGCGGTCGCTGAGCAGCGGGTCAATGAAGTCGTTGGCAGAGGGCAGAGTGTTCATTGGAGCTTTCGATTCATGAGGGTTGTCGCATGTTCGTGGAACACCGCGGAACCGGCTTTGCCGGGCCGCTGGTGTTGCCCCCTGAAAGGGGGTTGGCGAAGCGACACGAAGTGCGCGAAGACTGGGGGTGAGTCATAGCTTTCGGATGCAGGCGCTGTAGTGTGCTGTTGAAACCTCATCCAGACTGGGCACCGTCTGCGCACAAGCCTCGATGGCATGCGGACAGCGCGTGCGGAACACGCAACCCGAAGGCGGGGAGATCGGACTGGGAATGTCGCCCTTCAATGCAATGCGCTCGGTGGCCAGCTCGGGATCGGGCTTGGGGCTGGCGGCCAGCAGCGCCCGGGTGTACGGGTGCGAGGGATTGGCGAACAGCTCCTCGGTGGTCGCCACTTCCATCACCTTGCCCAGGTACAGCACCACCACGCGATCGCACAGGTACTCGACCACGTCCAGGTCGTGCGAGATGAAGAGCATCGTCAGGCCCAGGCGCTCGCGCAGGTCCGCCAGCAGGTTGATGACCTGCGACTGAATGGACACATCCAGCGCCGACAGCGGCTCGTCGGCCACGATGAACTCCGGCTCCACCGCCAGCGCACGCGCCACGCCGATGCGCTGGCGCTGGCCGCCCGAGAACTCGTGCGGGAAGCGGCTCGCATGCTCGGGGCGCAGGCCCACGGTCTCCAGCAGCTCGGCGATGCGCTTGTCGCGCGCCGCCGCGCCCTTGTGCAAGCCGTGTGTGGCAAGGGCTTCTCCGAGGATGGCGCTGATGCGCATCTTCGGGTTCAGGCTGGCGTACGGGTCCTGGAAGATGATCTGCAGCTTGCTGCGCAACTTGCGCATGCGCTCGCCCGAGAGGGTGCCCAGGTCGTCGCCCCGGTAGAGCACCTGGCCGTCGGTGCGCTCGAGCAGGCGCAGCACGGTGCGTCCGATGGTGCTCTTGCCCGAGCCCGATTCGCCCACCAGCCCCAGCGTCTCGCCGGGCTGGATCGCGAAGGACACGTCGTCCACCGCGCGCACGGGGCGGTCGTTGCTGCCGAAGTATTTCTTCAGGCCGCGGACTTCGATGAGGGGGGAGGAAGAAGGGACAGAAGAAACAGCAGTCATGCGACCCTCGCGAGCGGTTGGTCCGGCTGCACGCGAACACAGCGCGCCTGGCGGTCCTGACGGATATCGATCAGCGGTGGCATGGCGCTGCGGCACTCCGGCAGCGCCTGATCGCAGCGCGGCTCGAAGGCACAACCCGGCGGCGGCGCCAGCGGACTCGACACCTGCCCACGGATCGCGAACAGGCGCTTGGGCTTCGGCTGCCCCGGCAAGCGCGCCTTGCCCGGCAGGCAGGCCAGCAAGCCCTGCGTGTACGGATGCTCAGGCTGCGCAAAGAGCGGGCGCACCGGCGCACGCTCCACCACGCGCCCCGAATACATGACGACCACATCGTCGGCATGGTGCGCGACGACACCCAGGTTGTGCGTGATGAACAGGATGCTCATCCCCGTCTCGGCCTGCAGCCGGCGCATGAGTTCCAGGATCTGCGCCTGGATGGTGACGTCCAGCGCGGTGGTCGGCTCGTCGGCGATCAGCAGCGTCGGGTCGCAGGCCATCGCCAGCGCGATCATCACGC
>NZ_QXMN01000151.1:0-2180 GCF_003581445.1 Acidovorax cavernicola
GAATAGGGGCGTTTTGGCGCGCCAGCGGTTTTCGTACAAAAGTAGACCAAAACTCAGGGATTGTACCAACCGAGCAGCGCCCCTGTTCTCACCACAAACCCGCGCCCCAACTTGAGACGGATTTGGTGGCCGCGCGTGGTGCAGGCCGCGACCTGGCGCAGCAGCTCTTCGAGCTGGGCTGCGGCCGGCGTGGTCGCATGCGCAACACGAAGCCAGTGGCGCAGCAGGTTGGCCTGGCGGGCGGCGCTCAAGGCCTGCAAGGCCGCGATGCGCGGCGGGTTGCCCACCGCCGCGAGATCGCTTTCGGCGACTTCCTGCAGCAGTTCGGCGGCCTGGGCGCAGTGCCGGCTGCTGCGCGCAAAGGTGTCGCGAAATTGCGGGAATGCGGCCTGCAGTTGGGGCAGCAATTGCGCGCGGATGCGGTTGCGCGTGAAGCGCTGGTCGGCATTGCTCGGGTCTTCGATCCAGTCCTGCTGGCGCGCCGCGAGCCAGTCGCGCAGCGCCGCGCCATCGACTTGCAGCAGCGGCCGCAGCCAGGTCAGTCCCAGCCGCTGCCATTGCGCCGGCATGGCCGCGAGCCCGGCGACACCCGCGCCGCGCGACAGCGCGAGCAGCAGGGTTTCGACCTGGTCATCGGCATGCTGGGCCAGCGCGATCGCGGCCATGGGACGGCCGGGCCAGGCATGCAAGGCCGCATCGGCGAGCGCCGCATAGCGGCTTTGGCGCGCGGCGTCTTCGGGGCTCTGGCCGGACGCATGGCGCGCATCGACGCGGCACACCGCGAGCGGCACCTCCAGGCGCGCGCACAGCGCTTCGCACTGGGCCACAAAGCCGTCGGCCGCGCTCTGCAGGCCGTGGTGCACATGGATCGCATGCACCTGGCCCGGCCAGCGCTGGGCGCAGGCCAGCAGCAGCGCCGTCGAGTCGGCGCCACCGCTGAACGCCACGGCCAGCGGCAGCGGCGGCGCGCAGGCGGCCATGGCGGCATCGAGCGACTGGGTCATGCTTTCCTTTCCTGGTCAGGCCCGGCAACGGCAAACGGCTCCCACAGGAGCCGTTTGTGCGTTTGCTGGTGCCGGATGGGCTTGCGCTCAGCGGTTCTCGGCCTTGGTATCCGAGAAGCGGCCGTAGCTTTGCAGGCGGTCGTAGCGGCGGTCCTGCAGCTCCTTGGGACTCAGGTCGGCGAGCTGGCGATAGGCATCGCCGAGCGCACGCTTGAGCAAGGTCGCCATCTGCTTGGGATCGCGGTGCGCGCCACCGACGGGCTCGCTGACGATCTTGTCGACCAGGCCCAGCGCCTTGAGGCGCAGCGCGGTGATGCCCATGGCCGAAGCGGCTTCTTCCGCCTTTTCGCCGGTCTTCCACAGAATCGACGCGCAGCCTTCGGGGCTGATCACCGAGTAGACCGAGTATTGCAGCATCAGCACCTGGTCGGCGACGCTGATCGCCAGCGCGCCGCCCGAGCCGCCTTCACCGATGACGGTGGAGATGATCGGCGTCTGCAGCTGCGCCATTTCATAGATGTTGCGGCCGATGGCTTCGGACTGGCTGCGCTCCTCGGCGTCGATGCCGGGGAATGCGCCCGGCGTGTCGACGAACGTGAACACCGGCAGCTTGAACTTCTCGGCGGTCTTCATAAGGCGCAGGGCCTTGCGATAGCCTTCGGGGCGCGTCATGCCGAAGTTGCGCAGCGTGCGCTCCTTGGTGTCACGGCCTTTCTGGTGACCGATGACCATGCAGGGCTGGCCGTTGAAGCGCGCCAGGCCGCCGACGATCGACTGATCGTCCGCGAAGTGGCGGTCGCCGTGCATCTCGACGAAATCGGTGAAGATTTCGCGCACATAGTCGAGCGTGTAGGGACGCTCGATGTGGCGCGCGATCTTGGTGATCTGCCAGGGGCTCAGATCACTGTAGATGTCGCGTGTGAGCTGCAGGCTCTTCTTGCTCAGCTGGTCGATCTCTTCCGAGATGTCGACAGCACTTTCGGTCTGCACGTAGCGCAGTTCTTCGATTTTGGATTCGAGCTCGGCAATCGGATGCTCAAAATCCAGGAAATTCTTTTTCGCCAATGTTTTTCTCCTTGTCCCGGCCTTGGGCTGAGGGCCTTGGGTGTATCAATAGGCCACCGGCAGCGGGTCGAGCGATCGCCAAATATACCAAGTCGCGACACTGCACCAGGG
>NZ_QXMN01000059.1:0-30105 GCF_003581445.1 Acidovorax cavernicola
GCCCCATCCACCACCACCCCGGCCGCCGCGACCGGGGCCGAATCCGGCGAGGCCCGAGAACAGCGAGACCACCAGGGCGATCAGCCCGGCGATCACCGCGATGACCGTGCTGGTCGTGAGGAAGAACGCGACCACGCCGATGCCGCCACCCATGGCGACCGAGCCCATCGTCTTGCCCAGGATGGCGCGCGCGATCGGCGCGCCGACGAAGACACCGACGAACAGGAAGATCGCGAGGTTCTCCCAGTCGAAGCCGTCGTTGCCGCCTGAACTGCCGCCGCTGTTGTTGCGCGAGGGCTCCGGCAGCGGTTCGCCGTCGACCAGGCCGATGAGCCGATCCACCGCCGCGTTGAGGCCGCCCGCGAAGTCGTTGTTGCGAAAGCGCGGCTTCATCTCCTCGTCGATGATGCGCGCCGCCGCGAGGTCGGGCACCGCGCCTTCGAGTGTCTTGGCCGTGGCGATGCGCATCTTGCGATCGTCCTTGGCGACGATCACGAGGAGGCCGTCGCCCACGCCCTTGCGGCCGATCTTCCAGGCGTCGCCCACGCGCTGCGCGTAGCTCGCGATGTCTTCGGGTGCCGTGGTCGGCACCATCAGCACCACGATCTGCGAACCCTTGCGCTGCTCGAAGGCCGCGAGCTTGGTTTCGAGGCCCGAGCGCTGCGCGGCGTCGAGCGTGGCGGTCTGGTCGATCACGCGCGCGGTGAGCGCGGGGATCGGCAGCAGGCCTTGCGCCAGCGCTGGCAGGCCGGCCCATGCAAGGGCTGCGACGACGATCGCAGCCAGTGCGCGGCGGATCAGGGCTGCGGCCATCGGCGCCGCTTCTTACTTCTTCGGGGTGCTGAAGTCGACCGTGGGCGGTGTCGAGATCTGGGCTTCGTTCTGCACCGAGAAATTCGGCTTCGGCTTGTAGCTGAAGACCATGGCCGTGAGATTGGTCGGGAAGCTGCGCGCGAGCACGTTGTACTCCTGCACGCTCTCGATGTAGCGGTTGCGCGCCACGGTGATGCGGTTCTCGGTGCCCTCGAGCGTCACGCGCAGATCACGGAAGGCCTGGTTGGCCTTGAGTTCGGGATAGCGCTCCGACACCACCATCAGCCGTGACAGCGCCGACGAGAGCTCGCCCTGCGCCTGCTGGAACTTGTTGAAGGCCTCGGGGTTGTTGAGCGTCTCGGGCGTCACCTGGATCGAGGTGGCCTTGGCGCGCGCCTCGATCACCTTGGTGAGCGTGTCCTGCTCGAAGCTGGCTTCGCCCTTCACGGTGGCGACGATGTTCGGCACGAGGTCGGCACGACGCTGGTACTGGTTGAGGACCTCGCTCCAGGCCGACTTGCTGGCCTCGTCGAGGGACTGGAACTGGTTGTAGCCGCATCCGCTGAGGGACAGGACGGCCGCGAGAATCAGGACCCAGCGCTTCATCATCATTTGCATTACCTCCGCAGAAGGAGGCCGAAGTTAGCATAGATGGGGTCATGGCCCTCGATCCTCTCCAAGCCCTGCAGGCCGCGAACCGCGCGGTGCCTCCCGCTGCCGCGCCGCCCGTCGGCACGCTGCTGATTGCGGGCGCGACCGGCGCGCTCGGGCAGGAGCTGCTGCACCGGCTCGCCGGCCGCCACCGCTTCAGCCGCACGCGCGTGCTGGCGCGCGAGCCCATGCACGACGGGCTGCCCGGCGTCGAGACCGTGCAATGCCCGGCGCTTCCCATCGCGCAGTGGCCGCCGGTCGCGGCCGATGTCGCGGTGGTCGCCTTCGATCCGCCGCGCCTGTACCACGGCCGCGAACGCGCACTGTGGCACCCCGATCCCGCCGACCTGCCCGAACTGGCGCGCTGGCTGCGCGCCTGTGGCGTGCGCACCCTGGCCATCGTGCAGCCGCACGACCGCGGCCGCCTGCCCGAGGCGCTCAAGCGCGGACTGGCCAGCCTGGACGAGCAGGCCGTGGTCGCCTGCGGCTTCGAGCGCGTGATCCTGCTGCGCTCGGCGCGCAAGCCGGCCGCTGTGCACCTGGCCAACGTGGGCGAGCGGCTGGCGGCCTGGATGCTGTCGATCATGCGGTTCATGGTGCCGGCCAACGAGCAGCCGGTGCGTGCGCCCAAGATGGCCGAGCTGGTCGACCTTGCGCTGCGAGTCGCCCCGCCGGGCGTGCATGTGGCCGCGCCCGAGATGGTGTGGCAGGCCGCGCAGGGCGCCACCGAGGCGGCGGCGCGCCAGTGGCTGATTCCCGCTGCGGCCCTCGAAGTACCCACTGTCCAGACGCCCGCTGCCACATGGCCGTGACATGGGCAGGGCAGAATCCGGCCTACCCCCTCCGCTCTCGCCCTTCACCGCCATGCCCAAGACCCCTTTCCGCTCCGCCGCGGCCATCGGCGGCACAGCCGACGATGTCGAGGCTGCCTTCTATGAAGCCCTGCAACGCGGCGATGTCGACGCGCTGATGGCCTGCTGGGCCGACGAAGACGAGGTTTTCTGCGTGCACCCGGGCGGGCCGCGGCTGGTGGGGGCGGCGGCGATCCGGGCCGCCTTCGAGCAGATGTTCGCCAACGGCTCGATCCACGCCACACCCGCGCGCGTGCGCAAGATCGAGTCGCTCGCCAGCGCCGTGCACAACGTGCTCGAGCGTATCGAGGTGCTCACGGCCGAGGGACCACGCCATGCCTTCGTGCTGGCCACCAACGTCTATCACAAGACCCCGCAGGGCTGGCGTATGGTGGCGCACCACGCGAGCCCGGGCAGCGCGCACGCGCCGGACGACGCGAACGAAACGCCGCAAGTGCTGCACTGAGTCCCGCACCGATCGATGTCGTTCTTGCCTACTTCTTCTTCATTTGCTCCGGCCTCCCCATCGTCGGCGGTGCGTTCCGCCATGGGCTACACCGCGCCGCACTGGCTGCCCGGCGGCAACCTGCAGACCATCTGGGCTGCGCTCTGGGCACGCCGCTTCGACGGGCCGGCACCGGTGTACCGACGCGAACGCTGGACCGCGCCGGACGGCGATTTCATCGACGTCGACTTCGCCGACGCACCGCAGCCCGGGCCCCGGCCGCTGCTGGTGCTGTTCCACGGGCTCGAGGGCTCGTCGCGCAGCCACTACGCCGAAGCCTTCGCGGCCTTTGCCGCGTCGCGCGGCATGGCCTTCGCCGTGCCGCACTTTCGCGGCTGCAGCGGCGAGCTGAACCTCGCGCCGCGCGCCTACCACTCGGGCGACCACGAGGAG
This sequence comes from Acidovorax cavernicola, assembly GCF_003581445.1. Taxonomy (NCBI): domain Bacteria; kingdom Pseudomonadati; phylum Pseudomonadota; class Betaproteobacteria; order Burkholderiales; family Comamonadaceae; genus Acidovorax; species Acidovorax cavernicola. Next base: position 3,214 of record NZ_QXMN01000059.1, read on the forward strand.
ATCGACTGGATCCTGCGGCGCATGCACGCGCAGCATGTGGTGCAGGGCGGTGGCGGCCCGGTGCTGGCGGCCGGGGTCTCGCTGGGCGGCAACGCGTTGCTGCGCTGGGCCTGCGAGGCGGGCGAGACCGCGCGGGCGTCGGTGGAGGCGGTGGCCTCCGTGTGCGCGCCGCTCGACCTCGCGGCGGGCGGCGAGGCGATCGGGCGCGGCTTCAACCGGCTGGTCTACACGCGCATGTTCCTGGCGACCATGAAGCCCAAGGCGCTGGCCAAGCTGGCGCAGTTCCCGGGCCTGTTCGACCGCGACCGGCTGATGGCGGCGCGCGATCTCTATGCCTTCGACGACGTGTTCACGGCGCCGCTGCACGGCTTTCGCAACACCGACGACTACTGGGCGCGTGGCTCGTCCAAGCCGCTGCTGGGCGCGATCCGCGTGCCCGCGCTGGTGGTGAACGCCCGCAACGATCCCTTCATTCCGGCCCGCAGCCTGCCCGGTCCGGGCGAGGTCGGCTCGCACGTCACGCTGTGGCAGCCCGAAGGCGGCGGTCATGTGGGCTTTCCGCTCGGCCTGCCGCCGGGGCATGTGGGCGGCATGCCCGAGCGTGTAGGCGGATGGCTGGCCCAGTTCACCTCACTGAACCACTCGTGAGGGCCGCCGCGCCCGGCCGCCCGAAGCGGCCGGCCCGCCCCCGGTAGGGGGAAGGCGAAGCGACACGACGTGCGCGCAGCCTGGGGGCGAGCAAAATAGCACCATGGATGACATCGTCAAACAGGCATTGGCCAAGTGGCCGAACGTGCCGCACTGCTACGGCTGGCTGGGCCTGGATGCGCGCGGCAACTGGTACATGCGCGACGACCGCACGCAGGCGCAGGGGCCGTTTCGCAGCGCCAAGGGCTCGATGCTGCGGCACGACAAGCTGATCGAATTCATTCACCGCAACTACGAGCACGACGCCGAAGGCCAGTGGTTCTTCCAGAACGGGCCGCAGCGTGTATATGTGGAACTGGAGGCCGCGCCGCTGGTGTGGCGCGTGGCGCAGCAGGGCGCCAACACCTTCACAGTCACGGCCCACACGGGCGCGCCGGCCGAGGTGACGGGCTGCCTGCTCGACGAGGAGGGCCGGCTCTACCTGGCCGCGCCGGCGGGGCTCGGGCTGGTGCACACGCAGGACGTCGGCATCGCCGCCGAAGCCGTGGAGCAGGGCCTCTGGACGCCGGAAGCGGTGCAGGCAGCCGATCTGCCGGGGCGCTTCGGACATGTGTTGAGCCCGGCGGAACGCCATGCAGCTGCGGCTGGGTAGCTATTTAAAAGATAGCAATTCGGATCGCCCGGGCATAAAAAAACCGGCCTCGAAGCCGGTTTTTTCATGAGGCGCGAAGCGCCGTCGATCACATAGTTACTTGGCAGGCGCGCTGGCCGCAGCCGAAGCACCTTCGGCGGGCGCCGCAGCCGCTGCCGGACGGTCCGGCACCGGGAACTTGGCGCCACCGGCGTTGGCCAGGTAGACCACGGCACGGCCGATTTCGATGTCTTCGAAGTCGCCGCCGCCCTGTGCGGGCATCGCGCCCTTGCCCTTGAGCGCGTGCTCGAGCAGCGTGGCGTAGCCCTGGCCGATGCGCGGGCCCCAGGCTGCGGCGTCGTTCAGGTGCGGGGCGCCGGGGATGCCGGGAGCGCCGTGGCAGGCCACGCACTGGGCCTTGAACACGGCGTCGCCGGCGGCCAGGGGCCGGTTGGCGTCGCGGATCTCGATGGAGCCGACCTTCTTGAGGCGCTCGGCCACTTCACGGTCGCGCGATTCCTTGGTCACGCCGTAGAGCGCCATGTTGTCGCCCTCCGCGGTACCGGCGGGCTTGTTGCCCGAGACCACATAGGACACGAGGCCCACGATGATCAGGATCGGAATGATGAAAGAGAAAAATACCGCGAGCAGCAGTTGCTTCGGGTTCTTGATCGGGCCGGTATGGGCTTCTTCTGTGGCCTGGTTGTGCGGGTCTGCGCTCATGGCGTCCTCAATAACGGGGGGCTCGTCGGGGGCTTTTTCTAACCAACCGGCGATTATAGAGAGGCCCTTTGCCCGTGCGGGCAATTGACCTCCCCATATCGGACGCGCAGGTGTCTCAACCGTTGTTGCGTGTGGCCCAGCCGCCACCCAGCGTCTTGTACAGCGTGACCTGGTTCTGCAGCTGCAACAGGCGCGTGGCCACCGCCGATTGCTGCGCCGTGAACAGCGAGCGCTGCGCGTCGAGCAGGTCGAGCGCGCTGGCGATGCCGTTGCGATAGCGCAGGTCGGAGAGCTTGTAGCGCACCGCCTCGGCGTCGGCCTGCGCGGTCTGCGCGCGTGCCTGCTCGCCCAGCGTGGCGCGGCCCGCGAGCGCATCGGCCACTTCGCGGAAGGCGGTCTGGACCGACTTCTCGTACTGCGCCACCGCGATCTCACGCCCGGCCTTGGCCGAGTTGAGCCCCGCGATGTTGCGGCCCGCGTCGAAGATCGGCAGCGTGACCGTGGGCGCGAAGCTCCAGGCCTTGGTGCCGCGATCGAACAGGTTCGAGAACTCGCTGCTCGCGGTGCCGATGGAACTCGTCAGCGACACACGCGGGAAGAAGTTCGCGCGCGCCGCGCCGATGTTGGCGTTGGCGGCAATCAGCTGCTGTTCGGCCGCGCGGATGTCGGGCCGCTCGGTCAACAGGTCGGAGGGCAGGCCGGCCGGCACATCGGGCATCGGGCGGATGCCCGCCAATCCCTTGGCACCGCCGGCGGTGGCCTCGGCCGGCACCGGCGCACCCAGCAGCAGGGCGAGCGCGTTCTCGTCCTGCAGGCGGGCGCGCTGCTGCTGCGCATAGGCGGCGCGTGCGGTCTCGGCCTGCGAGTTCGCGGCCTGGAAGTCGATCTCGGACGACACGCCGTTGTCGAAGCGCAGCTTGGTCAGGCGCACCGACTCGTCGCGCGTGACCATGGTCTGGCGCGTGATCTCGAGCAGTTCGTCGTCGGCCAGCAGCGTGAGCCAGCCGCTGGCGACTGCCGCGACGAGGCTGATCTGCGCGGCCTTGCGCGATTCTTCGGTGGCCAGGTACTGCGACAGCGCCTGGTCCTTCAGCGCGCGGATGCGGCCGAAGAAGTCGAGCTCCCAGGCCGTGAAGCCGAAGTTGACCGCGTACTGCGAGGCCACGCTGCCCTGCGTCGGATCGATCGCCTGGTACGCGTTGGGGCTCGAGCGCGAACCCGTGCCCGTGAGGCCCAGTGCCGGGAACAGCGCCGAGCGCTCGATCTGGAACTGCGCACGCGCCTGCTCGATGTTGAGCACCGACACGCGCAGGTCGCGGTTGTTCGCCAGCGCCGTCTGGATCAGGCCCGCCAGGCGCGGGTCGGTGAAGAAGTCCTGCCAGGGCAGGGCGGCCGCGGCCTGACCCGACGGCTGCGCCGGGTCACCCGGGTAGGTGGTCGGCACCGGCGCCGCGGGGCGCTCGTAGGTCGGGATCAGCGAGCAGCCTGCCAGCAGCATCGCAGCCGCCAGCACGGTGGGAATCAGTGGTTTCTTAGTCATGTGTGTGGTCTCCCGTGATGCCGGCAGCTTCCGCATGCCGCTTGTCGGCCTCGTGCTGGCGCGCGCTGCCCTTGAACAGCGTGCGCACCACCACGAAGAACACCGGAACGAAGATCACGGCCAGGATCGTGCCGGTCACCATGCCGCCGAGCACGCCGGTGCCGATGGCGCGCTGGCTTGCCGAGCCTGCGCCCGAGGCCAGGACCAGCGGCACCACGCCCAGGCCGAAGGCCAGCGAGGTCATGATGATGGGACGGAACCGCAGGTGCGCGGCCTCGAGCGCGGCCTCGACCGCACCGCGGCCCTGCGCCTGCAGGTCTTTCGCGAACTCGATGATCAGAATCGCGTTCTTCGCGGACAGGCCGATGATGGTGATCAGGCCCACCTGGAAGTACACGTCGTTGGAATAGGCGCGCAGCATCGTCGCCACCAGCACGCCCAGCACGCCCAGAGGCACCACCAGGATCACCGACAGCGGGATCGACCAGCTCTCGTACAGCGCGGCCAGGCAGAGGAACACCGCCAGGATCGCGAAGCCGTACAGGATCATGGCCTGCGAGCCGGCGAGCTTTTCTTCACGCGACTGGCCGGTCCACTCGAAGCCGAAGCCTTGCGGCAGCTGGCTGGCGAGCTTTTCCATCTCGGCCATGGCCGCGCCCGTGCTCTGGCCCGGCGCCGCGTCACCGCTGATGCGGATCGCGGGGTAGCCGTTGTAGCGCACCGTCTGCGTGGCGCCCGAGACCCACTTGGTGGTCGCGAAAGCCGACAGCGGCACCGGCTGGCCCTTGGTGTTGGTGGCGTTCAGGCGCAGCAGGTCGTCCGGCTGCATCCGTGCCGGCGCATCGGCCTGCACCACCACGCGCTGCAGGCGGCCGCGGTTCGGGAAGTCGTTGATGTAGCTCGAACCCAGCGAGGTCGACAGCGCGTTGTTGATCGCGTCGAAGCTCACGCCCAGGGCGTTGGCCTTGTCGCGGTCGATGTCGATCTGCAGCTGCGGCGCGTCTTCCAGGCCGTCAGGGCGCACCTGCGCGAGGATCTTGCTCTGCGAGGCCATGCCCAGCAGCTGGTTGCGCGCGTTGATCAGCGCCTCGTGGCCGGCGCCCGAGCGGTCCTGCAGCCGGAAGCTGAAGCCGCTGGCGTTGCCCAGCTCGGGAATCGGCGGCGGGCTCAGCGGGTAGATGAAGGCGTCGCGGATGCCCGACAGCGCACCGAAGGCACGGCCGGCCAGCGCGCTGGCCGAGTGGGCCGGGTCCTTGCGTTCTTCCCAGTCCTTCAGCGTCACGAAGGCGAGGCCCGCGTTCTGGCCCTGGCCGGAGAAGCTGAAGCCCATCACGCTCACGATGCTCTGCACTTCAGGCTGCTTCAGGATGAAGCCTTCGACCTGCTGCATCACCGACAGCGAGCGCTCTTGCGTCGCGCCCGGGGGCAGTTGCACGTTCACGATGATGTTGCCCTGGTCTTCCTCGGGCAGGAACGAGCTCGGCAGGTGCGTATAGAAGTACGCCACCGCGCCGATGATCGCGGCGTAGATCACGAGGTAGCGTGCGGCGCGCTTCAGGATGCGCGCGACCATGCCTTCGTAGCCCTTGGCCGTGCGCGAGAAGCCGCGGTTGAACCAGCCGAAGAAACCGCTCTTCTCGTGGTGATGGCCCGCTTCCACCGGCTTGAGCAGCGTGGCGCACAGCGCCGGCGTGAGCGACAGCGCCATGAAGGCCGAGAAGCCGATCGAGGCCACCATCACCGCCGAGAACTGGCGGTAGATGTTGCCGGTCGAACCTGCGAAGAAGGCCAGCGGCACGAACACCGAGATCAGCACCACGGTCACGCCGATGATGGCGCCCGAGATCTGCTGCATCGCCTTGCGCGTGGCCTCGAGCGGCGAGAGCCCCTCTTCGCTCATGATGCGCTCGACGTTCTCCACCACCACGATGGCGTCGTCCACCACGATACCGATCACCAGCACCATGCCGAACATGGTGAGCACGTTGATCGAGAAGCCCAGCGCGAGCAGCGTGGCGAAGGTGCCCAAGAGCGCGATCGGCACCACGATGGTCGGGATGATCGTGTAGCGCCAGTTCTGCAGGAACAGGAACATCACCAGGAACACCAGCGCGATGGCTTCGAACAGCGTCTTCACCACTTCGGAGATCGAGATCTGCACGAAGCGCGAGCTGTCGTACGGAATGTCCCACTTCACGCCCTTGGGGAAGTAGCGCTCCAGCTCGGTCATCTTGGCGCGCACGGCCTTGGCCGACTTCAGCGCGTTGCCGGTCGGCGTGGGCTGCACGCCGATACCGACCGCCGGCACGCCGTTCAGGCGCGCGGAGGTGGCGTAGTTCTGGCCGCCGAGTTCGACGCGCGCCACGTCCTTCAGGCGCACGGTCGAGCCGTCGGTGTTGGCGCGCAGCACGATGTTCTGGAACTCCTCGACGCTGTGGAGCTGGCCGTTCACCGTCACCGTGGCGGAGATCGCCTGGCCGGGAATGTTCGGCAGGTCGCCGAGCGTGCCCGAGGCCACCTGCGCGTTCTGCGCGCGGATCGCGGCATTGACGTCGTTGGCCGACAGGTTGAAGCCCTGGAGCTTCGCCGGATCGATCCAGATGCGCATCGCGTTCTCGGAGCCGAACAGCTGGGCCTGGCCCACGCCGTCGATCCGCTGCAGTTCCGGCACGATGTTCCGTGCGGCATAGTCACCGAGCGCCACCGGGTCGAAGTCGGGGTTGTCCGAAGACAGCATCGCGAACAGCAGGAAGTTGTTGCGCGACTTGTCCACGCGCACGCCCTGCTGCGTCACGGCCGAGGGCAGCCGCGGCGTGGCGCGCGAGAGCCGGTTCTGCACGTCCACCTGCGCGAGGTCTTCGTTGGTGCCGGCCTCGAAGCTGATGGTGATGGCGCCCGTGCCGTCGGCCTGGGCCACCGATTCCATGTAGATCAGGCCGGGCGAGCCGTTCATTTCGCGCTCGATCACGGACAGCACGCTGTCCTCGAGCGTTTGCGCGGACGCGCCGGGGTAGGCGACGTTGATCACGATGGCCGGCGGGGCCACCGGCGGGTACTGCGAGATCGGCAACTGCGTGATGGCGACACCGCCCACCACGATGATGAACAGTGCGATCACCCACGCGAAGATCGGTCGGTCGATAAAGAATTTGGCCATGCGAGGCGCTCCTGATTACTTCTTGTCAGCCGGGGCCGAAGCCGGGCTGGCGGCGGGGGCCGCGGCAGACGCTGCCGCAGCCGCCGGTGCTGCCGGTGCTGCCGGTGCCGCCGCAGGGGCAGCCGCGCCGTTCGGCGCCGGCTTCTGCCACGGCACCGCCTTCACGGGCGTGCCGGGCGGCATCATCTGCAGGCGCTGGAAGCCGTCGACCATCACCTGTTCGCCGGCCTTGAGGCCGTCGAGCACCACCCACTGGTTGTCCTTGGCGGCGCTGATCTTCACGGTGCGCTGGCTCAGCTTGCCGTCGGCGCCGACCACCGTCACGTGGTCACCCTGCTGGGTGCGCGTGACGGCCTGTTGCGGCACCGTGATCGCGTTCGTCACCTGCGCCTGCTCGAGCTTCACGCGCACGTACAGGCCCGGCAGCAGCTCGCCCTTGGGGTTCGGGATCTCGGCGCGCAGCGTGACCTGGCCCGTGGTCGGATCGACCGTGAGGTCGGAGAACAGCAGCTTGCCGTCCTGCGCGTAGTCGGTGCCGTCTTCCAGCACCACGCGAATGCTCGCGGCTTCTTCGCCGCTGGCACGCTTGTACTGGCCGGCGGCCACGGCGCGGCGCAGCTTGAGCACGTCGGAGGCCGATTGCGTGAAGTTCACGTACAGCGGGTTGATCTGCTGCACCACGGCCAGCTCGGTGGCGTCGCCCTGGCCGACCAGTGCGCCTTCGGTGACCAGCGCGCGGCCGATGCGGCCCGCGATGGGCGAGGTGACATCAGCATAGCCCTGGTTGATCTTGGCGGTCTGCAGCAGCGCGCGGTTGGCGGCCACGTCGGCTTCGGCCGTCTTGGCGGAGGCCACGGCCGTCGCGTATTCCTGCTTGCTCACGGCGTTGGCTTCGACCAGCGGCTTGTAGCGGTCGGCCAGTGCCTTGGCCTGCACGGCGTTGGCTTCGGCGCGGGCCAGAGCGGCCTGGGCGTTCTGCGTGGCGGCCACCAGCGGAGCGGGGTCGATGCGGAACAGCAGCTGGCCGGCCTTCACGTCGCTGCCTTCGCGGAATTCGCGCTTGAGCAGGATGCCCGGCGTGCGGGCGCGCACCTGGGCGATGCGCGAGGCTTCGAGGCGGCCGGGCAGCTCGGTCACGAGGCCCACGTCGGTGGGCTTGACCACCACCACGCCGACTTCAGGCGCCGGATGGCCACCACCGCCGCCACCCGGGCCGGCCGGGGCTTCGCTCTTGCCGCAGGCGGCCAGGAACAGAAGGGAGACGAGGGCCACGGTCGCGAGACGCGGCGAAAACGACAAGGACGGTTGACGCGAGACATGCAGAAGAGGCATGTGATTCCTTTGATGCGAAGACGGGAGATGGCGCGTTTGCGGGGAGATCCGTAAACCAGCACGGGCAGATGGGCCATCCGAGAAGCGCGCTAGTTTACATACATTCATGGATGTATAGTGACAGCCATGCAATGGCCCCACGATACGCAAAGGGCGTTCGCTTTACAAATCAGGAGACTTGGTGGCACGTCGTACGAAGGAAGAAGCACTGGCGACGCGGAATCGATTGCTCGATGCCGCGGAGTTGCTGTTTCAGGCGCAAGGTGTTTCGCAGACCACGCTGCAGCAGATCGCGCAGCAGGCCGGCGCGACGCGCGGCGCCATCTACTGGCACTTCAAGGACAAGGCCGACCTGTTCAACGCCATGATGGAGCGCGTGATCCTGCCGCTGGAAACGCCGCCCAAGAGCGACGTCCCCGGCGGCGGCGACGACCCGCTGGCCGAGATCGAGGAGGGCATGGTCCACGCGCTGACGCTCATGGTCGCCGACCCGCAGGTGCGGCGCGTGTTCGACATCGCCACCCACAAGGTCGAGTACACGCATGACATGGCCTCGGTGCAGCAGCGCCACCTCGACGCCCGCAACGCCTGCGTGGTCGATTTCGAAAAGGCTCTGCGACTGGCCGCGCGGCGTGCGCGCATCCGGCTGCCGGTGCCCGGCGCGATCGCAGCGCAGGGCATGCACGCGCTCATCGGCGGGCTGATCCAGAACTGGCTGCTCGACCCCACCGCCTTCGACCTCGTGCCGACCGGCCGGCGCACCTTCCGCGTCTACCTGGCCGGGCTCGGTTTCCCGCGCCCGACGGCCGGCAGCGTCCCGGCGGCGCAGGACACCGAAACCGCCTCGGCTTGATAGGCCATAATGCGTGGCTCCGGTGCATTCCGGAACACCCTCTCTCGCTGTATTTCAACGGATAGAATTCGGCCCTCCGAAGGCTGAGATCCAGGTTCGATTCCTGGCGGCGGGACCATCTTCAAGACCGGAAATTCCGCAAGGGCTTCCGGTTTTTTCACTTCTTCCCCGACCCGGTTGGCCTTGCCCGACAAGTCCGAGCCGGAGATCCGCGCGACCGGGCCATGACGCGCCGTTGCATCCCGTCGCCCGGACGTATGCATGCAAGAAATTCCCCTCATGATGGAGTTCACCGATCTGGACGAAACCAGCCTTGCAGCCCACGCCGCCGAATGGCGCCGGCGTGCGCTGCGCGGCGAGAAGCAGGCTCGTGGCATTGCACATGCCCTGGAGGCCGAGATGCGGCGCCGCTTCGGCGATTCGATTCCCCCGAGCCAGAGCGCCGATCTCGACACCCGCCCGCTGGCCTTGCGCCAGCCGGAGCGCCCGTGGTGGAAGTTCTGGTGAGCGGGCGGCGCGTCTTCGCAGACTGATCCGACATCCCCCGTAGCCGGTCGCCGGTTGCAGCGCCCCGCCGGCCCTGACACCATGGCCGCATGGCATACCAACTTCACTACTGGCCCACGATCCAGGGCCGCGGCGAATTCGTGCGGCTCGCACTCGAGGCCGCGGGCGCCGACTACGTCGACGTCGCGCGGCTGCCCGCCTCGCAAGGCGGTGGCGAGTCCGCGCTGGGCCGGCGGCTTGGCGACCCCGACAACCCGCGCGCCGCTTTTGCGCCGCCGTTCCTGATCGACGGCGACATCGTCGTCGGCCAGACCGCCGCGATCCTGCTGTACCTCGGCCCGAAGCTCGGGTTGGCCGGCATCGGCGAATCCGACGGCCTGTGCACCCACCAGCTGCAGCTCACCATCGCCGACGCCGTGGCCGAGGCGCACGACACCCACCACCCGATCTCGACCGGCGACTACTACGAAGACCAGCGCGACGCCGCCGTGCAACGTGCGCGTGCCTTTCGCGAGGCGCGCATCCCGAAATTCCTGAGCTGGTTCGAGCAGGTGCTGCAGCGCAACCCCTCGGGCGATCTGCACCTGGTTGGCGACGTGCTGACCTATGCCGACCTGTCGCTGTTCCAGCTGGTCGACGGCCTGCAGTACGCCTTTCCCAAGGCCGCTGCGCGAGCGCTGGCCGCCACGCCTTCGGTCGTGAAGCTGCACGCCAACATCCGAAGACGCCAGCGCGTGCACGACTACCTGCAGAGCCCGCGCCGCATCGCGTTCAACGAGGACGGGATCTTCCGGCGCTATGTGGAGCTGGACGGCTGAGGGCTGTCGCCTCAGGTGACGAGTGCGGCAGCGTCCTGCCATGCGGGCAGCCGCACCAGGCCCGCGACGGTCACCGGCTTGCGCTGCGGGCCGAACAGATACCGGTGGGGCACGATGCCTTCCAGGTGACGCAACACATCGCTGCGGTCGTCGATGAAATGCGTGATGTGCAGCTCGCGGCAGTGGTCGGCCTTCTGCGGTCGCTGGAGACAGAAACGCAGGTTGGCGGGCGCGATGCCCGTGCGCTCGAAGAAGCGGTGGTGCCGCAGCCAGGCACGACTCTTGGCCTGCACGCTCGGGCCGCATTTCGAGACCAGCCAGACGCGGCCTTCGAACCTGTCCACCAGCGGTCCGACCGCATCGAACATGCCTTCGTAGGGCGGCGTGCGCAGCGCATCGTCGAGCGAGCCGCCGATGAACGAGGTGTCGGCGCCGTCAGCGTCCTCGGGCGCGATCAGCACGCGGCCGATGTCGATGCCGAGCCGGGGAAGTGAATGTGTGTTTTTCATTTCTTGTTCCTTGTGTCTTGAAGAAGCAGCCGGATCGTAGAAATGAAAGCGATCACCAGGAACTACTGATATTGGATGGTCTATCCATAAAATGGATAGATGGACATCCCCCGCACCAACCTCGATGCACTGCAGTCCTTCGCGGTGTTTGCCGACACGCTCAACTTCAGCGAGTCGGCGCGGCGGTTGCACCTCAGCCAGCCCGCCTTGCATGCGAAGGTGCGCAAGTTGTCTGAACAGCTCGATGCGGCGCTGTACGTGCGGGTGGGCCGTGCGCTGCAACTGACGCCGCTCGGTGAACAGGTCGCGCGGCACGCGCGGGAGCTGTTGACCCTCAACCAGCGTTTCGTCAAGGGCTTGGCCATGGGGCAGGACACGCCGGTCGTCACGCTGGCCGCCGGCGAAGGTGCGTACCTCTACCTGCTGGGCAAGGCGCTGTCGCAGTTCTCCGGGCCGGGTGCTTCGCCGCACCTGCAACTGCTCACGCGCAACCGCGACGAAGCGATCCAGGCGGTGCGATCCGGGCAGGCGCAACTGGGCATCGCGCCACTCGGCACGGTTCCTGCGGACCTGCGGGCGCTGCGCCTGACGTCCGTGGGACAGGTGCTGGTCGTCCCCCGCACGCACGCGCTGGCCGCGCGCAAGTCAGCGCGCCTGCGGGACCTGAAGGGGGCGCAGCTGATCGTGCCGCCGGCGGGCAGGCCGCACCGCGAACTGCTGGGCCGGCTGCTGCAGGCCGAGTCGGTGCCGTGGCAGCCCTCGCTCGAAGCCAACGGCTGGGAATTGATGCTGCGCTTCGCGCAGTTGGGCTTCGGTCTCACGGTGGTGAACGCCTGCTGCCGCATCCCGAAGGAACTGGTCGCCATTCCCTTGCAGGGCTATCCGCCGCTCGAGTACCACGTGTTCCATGCCGCCGACCGGCCATCCACGGCGCACGAGCAGCGCCTCAAGGATGCGCTGCTCGCCCATGCCGACCATTGGCAGGCGGCCCATCCATCCACCGCACGAAAGGCGTCATGACTCCTGAAGATGCGAGCAAATTCATCGCCTATGTGCTTCGGCATGCGCCGGAATCCATCGGCTTGCACCTCGACGCCGAGGGGTGGGCCGGCATCGACGATCTCGTCGCAGGGGCCGTGGCAGTGGGCCGTGATCTGACGCGGCCGGACGTTGTGCGCGCTGTCGATTCGGGTGCGAAGAAGCGCTACGAGCTGTCGGGCGACGGGTTGCGCATCCGTGCGCTGCAGGGGCATTCCACGGCGCAAGTCAGCCGCAGCTTCGATGCGGTGGCGCCGCCGGTGCTGCTGTTCCACGGCACGGCGACACGCTTTCTGGCGGCCATCCGTGCGCAAGGACTGCTGCCGGGTGCGCGGCAGCATGTGCACCTGTCTGCCGACGAGGCGACGGCGGTTCAGGTGGGGCAGCGCCATGGCAAGGCATGGGTACTGCGGGTGGACGCTGGCCGCATGCACGCGTTGGGCCATGCGTTTCATCGGGCTGAGAACGGCGTCTGGCTGACGGCGTGTGTGCCGCCGGAATTCCTGTCGGAGCCGGAGCGCGACGCGTAGCCGCAACCTGCCTACTCGCCGTCCGCGCCGTTGCGAATGCGCAGCGCCAGCTCGTACAGCGTGTTGCGGGGCGCGCCGCTGATCTCGGCGGCCAGCTTCACGGCGGTCTTCACGGGCAGTTCCGCCAGCAGCAGGCGCAGCACGCGTTCGCCTTCCGCGCCGCCGTCGCCACTCACCGCGACGGGGTGCAGCACCAGGGCGAACTCGCCGCGCGTGCGGTCGCGGTCGGCGCCGAACCAGTCGGGCAGTGTGCTCGCGGCCACGGTGGCGATTTCTTCGAACTGCTTGGTGAGCTCGCGGCCCACGGTGATGCGGCGCTCGCCCAGCACGGCCAATGCGCGAGCCAGGCTTTCAATGCGGTGCGGTGCTTCCAGCAGCACCACGGCGCGCGGCTCTTGTGCAAGGGCCTGCACGGCGGTGTCACGCTCGCCGGCCTTGCTGGGCAGGAAGCCGGCGAACACGAAGGCGCTGCTGTTGTGCGTGTTGCTCTCGCTGCCGTCGGCCACCAGCCCGGCGGCGCTCACGAGCGTGACGACGCTGCTGGCGCCGGGCAGCGGCAGCACGCGCTGGCCGGCCGCGCGCACGGCGGCGGCCAGGCGTGCGCCGGGATCGCTCACGCCGGGCGTGCCGGCGTCGCTCACGTAGGCGATGCGTTCACCCTGCGCGAGCCGCGCGACCACGGCCTGCGCGGCTTCGGCTTCGTTGTGCTGGTGCACCGCGAGCAGCCGCGCGCCGGGGCGGTCGATGCCGTAGGCGCGCAGCAGGGTCTGCGTGTGGCGCGTGTCCTCGCAGGCGATGACGTCCACCAGCTGCAGCACATGCAGCGCGCGCAGCGTGATGTCGGCCAGGTTGCCGATCGGCGTGGCGACGACGTAGAGCGTGCCCTGCGGATAATGCTGCGCGCCCGCGGCGTCGTGCGCGGCTGCGAGGGCGGCGCCGAAGGAGGCGGGAGCGAGTGAAGCCAAGGGGTTTCTCCGTCGGAACGAACAAGAAAGAAGATCGGGGCAGGGAGCCATGAAGACCACCACCACGAAGCGTCGCGGCGACGCGGCGGAAGACGCCGCGCTCGACCACCTGCAGCAGGCCGGCCTGGCGCTGATCGCGCGCAATTATCGGACGCCCGGGCGCGGCGGCGGCGAGATCGACCTCGTCATGCGCGACCCGCGCGGCGGCGGCACGCTGGTGTTCGTCGAGGTTCGACAGCGAGGCACAGGCACGCATGGCGGTGCCGGCGGCAGCATCACCGGCGCGAAGCAGCGGCGCATCGTGTTCGCCGCGCAGCACTACCTGAGCCAGTTGCGCACGACGCCGCCGTGCCGGTTCGACGTGGTGCTGATCGAGGAGAAAATCACCTGGTTGCAGGCCGCTTTCGATGCGGCCTGACGCTGCCCCCGCAGGGAACCGAAGCCCTGTTCGAGGCTCCATCACTCAAACGTCTTGTTTCACGACCCCCAGTTATCATCGCGCCCCATGCTCGAGCAACGGATTCAGCAGCACTTCATCGACAGTGCCGACCTCAAATACCAGACCGGCCCGGTCCTCAGCAAACCCATCTCCCAGGCCATGCAGGCCCTGCTGGCCTGCGTGACCAGCGGCGGCAAGGTGCTGGCCTGCGGGGCTGGTGTGTCGGGCCTGCTGGCCGCGCAGTTCGCCTCGAATTTCGTGGGCCGCTTCGAACGCGAGCGGCCCGAGCTGGGCGCCATCGCGCTGCCCGGCGATACCACCGACCCGGCGGCCGACAGCCCGCAGGCCGCCGATGCCGACCGCTTCGCGCGCCAGGTGCGCGCGCTCGGCCAGGCCGGCGACGTGCTGCTGGTGCTCAGCGCCAGCGGACATTCGGCCGCGGTGCTGGCCGCCGTGCTCGCTGCGCATGAACGCGACATGACCGTGGTGGCGCTGCTTGGCAACGCCGCCACCGGGTTGGCGGCGGCTGCGGCCGGTGCCAGCGCCAGCGGCACCGGCGGAACCATCGGCCGCGCGCTGCGCGAAACCGACGTCCAGATCAGCGTGCCGCACGAGCGTGCGGCACGCATTCACGAAATCCACCTGCTCGCGCTGCACTGCCTGTGCGACGGCGTGGATGCCCAGTTACTCGGAGAACAGGAAGTTTCCTCATGACCATGACGACCCTGACCAAGGCCTCGACTCAACGTTTCGCTCTGGCGCTGACCCTCGGCGCCGCCCTGGTGGCCGGCCTGTCCGCCTGCGTGCCGCTCGTCGTGGGCGGCGCGGCCGTGGTGGGCGTGGGCATGGTGGCCACCGACCGCCGCAGCTCGGGCGCCCAGCTCGACGACCAGGGCATCGAGCTGCGTGCCGCGGCCCGCGTGCGCGACATCGCCAACGACAACATGTACGTGAGCGTCACCAGCTTCAACCGCCAGGTGCTGCTGACCGGCGCCGTCGGCAACGACGCCGACCGCCGCCGCGTCGAGGACGAGGTGGCCCGCGTCGTCAACGTGCGTTCGGTGGTGAACGAACTCACCATCGGCGCGCCGAGCACCTTCCAGGACCGCTCGAACGACCTGTACATCACCGGCAAGGTGAAGGCCTCGCTGCTCGACGCCAAGGACATCTTCGCCAACTCCTTCAAGGTCGTGACCGAGCGCGGCACGGTCTACCTCATGGGCATCGCCACCCGCCGCGAGACCGACCGCGCGACCGAGATCACGCGCGGCGTGACCGGCGTGGCCAAGGTCGTGCGCGTGGTCGAGGTGGTGAGCGAGGCCGACCTCGCTGCGAGCCAGGCGGCCAACCAGTCGGCCGCGCAGCGCGGCGGCACGGGCCCTGCGCCGGTGAGCAACGCCACGCCATCGACGCCGGCTGCTTCCTCGGGTTCGCGCGTGCCGCTGCCGCCGATGGAGCCGCTGCCGGCGCCGTCCGGTGGTGCGACCACTTCGCCGGTCCGCTGAAACCAAAAAGCCCGCTTCCGCGGGCTTTTTTCATTTGAGCCGGATGATCAGGCTGGATGTGTCCCAGCGCCTGCCGCCGGCCTGCTGCACGTCGGCATAGAACTGGTCGACCAGCGCCGTCACCGGCACGCGCGCACCGTTGCGCTTGGCTTCGTCGAGCACCAGGCCCAGGTCCTTGCGCATCCAGTCGACGGCAAAGCCGTAGTCGAACTTGCCGTTGATCATGGTCTTGCCGCGGTTGTCCATCTGCCAGCTCTGGGCGGCGCCCTTGCCGATGACTTCGAGCACGGCTTCCATGTCGAGCCCGGCGCGCTGGCCGAAGGCGATGGCCTCCGACAGGCCCTGCACCAGCCCCGCGATGGCGATCTGGTTGACCATCTTCGCGAGCTGGCCCGCGCCGCTGGCGCCCAGCAGCGTGACCGCGCGTGCGAAGGCCAGGGTGACCGGCTTGATGCGTTCGAACACGGCCGCGTCGCCGCCGCACATCACGGTGAGCGCGCCGTTCTGCGCGCCTGCCTGGCCGCCCGACACCGGCGCGTCGATGAAGTGCAGGCCGCGCGCCTGCGCCGCCTTCGACAGCTCGCGCGCCACGTCGGCCGAGGCCGTGGTGTGGTCGACCAGCACCGCGCCCGGCTTCATGCCGGCGAGGGCGCCGTCGTCGCCCAGCACCACCGAGCGCAGGTCGTCGTCGTTGCCGACGCAGCAGAACACGATTTCCGCACCGGCCGCCGCTTCGCGCGGCGTGGGGGCGTGGCGGCCGGGTGCGCCGAACTCGGCGACCCAGGCCTGCGACTTGGCGGGCGTGCGGTTGTAGACCGTGACCGTGTGGCCGGCCTTGGCCAGGTGCCCGGCCATGGGCCCGCCCATGACGCCGAGGCCGAGGAAGGCCACCGTCTGGGCGGGAACGGATTCGTAGGTGCGGGGGTTGATGCTGCTCATGGGCTACAGCTTAAAGGCAAAGAAAGCCGGCGCGCCCCGCAATGCGCTGGCGGGGCGGCCTCAGACGATGGCGAAGTGTTCTGTGCCGGCGGCGAGATCGGTGCTGCGCGCACGCTGGCTGTTGAGCTTGATCTGCAGCCGCAGGTCGTTGGCCGAGTCGGCGTTGCGGATCGCCTCTTCGAAGCTGATCGCGTTGCCCTCGAACAGGTCGAACAGCGCCTGGTCGAAGGTCTGCATGCCCAGGTTGCGGCTCTTCTTCATGATCTCCTTGATCTCGCCGACCTCGCCCTTGAAGATCAGGTCGGAGATCAGCGGCGTGTTCAGCAGCACCTCGACTGCTGCCACGCGGCCCTGGCCGTCCTCGGTGGGCACGAGGCGTTGCGACACCAGCGAGCGCAGGTTCAGCGACAGGTCCATCAGCAACTGCGCGCGGCGCTCTTCGGGGAAGAAGTTGATGATGCGGTCGAGCGCCTGGTTGGCGCTGTTGGCGTGCAGCGTGGCCATGCACAGGTGGCCGGTCTCGGCGAAGGCCACGGCATGCTCCATGGTCTCGCGGTCGCGGATTTCACCCATCAGGATCACGTCGGGCGCCTGGCGCAGCGTGTTCTTCAGCGCGGCTTCCCAGCTGTCGGTGTCGATGCCCACTTCGCGCTGCGTCACCACGCAGTTCTTGTGCGGGTGCACGAACTCGACCGGGTCTTCCACCGTGACGATGTGGCCGTAGGAGTTCTCGTTGCGCCAGTCGATCATCGCGGCCAGCGTGGTCGACTTGCCCGAGCCCGTGGCGCCCACCAGGATGCACAGGCCGCGCTTGGTCATCGACACGTCCTTCAGCACCTGCGGCATGCCCAGGCCGTCGATGGTCGGCAGCTTGGCGGGAATGGTCCGCAGCACCATGCCGACCTTGCCCTGCTGCACGAAGGCATTCACGCGGAAACGGCCGATGCCGGTGGGCGAGATCGCGAAGTTGCACTCCTTGGTGCGCTCGAACTCCGCCGTCTGGCGGTCGTTCATGATCGAGCGCGTGAGCGCCAGCGTGTGCTGTGCGCCCAGCGCCTGCTGCGAGACCTTGGTGACCTTGCCGTCGACCTTGATCGCGGGCGGAAAGTCGGCGGTGATGAACAGGTCGCTGCCGTTGCGGCTCACCATGAGCTTGAGCAGGTCGTTGATGAACTGGCTGGCTTGATCGCGTTCCATGATGTCGGTCCTGTGCGGGCTGTGATCAGCCGGGGAAGTTTTCTGGGATCTTGGCTTTGCCGCGGGCTTCTGCTGCGGAGATGGTGTTGCGGCGCACCAGCTCCGTCAGGTTCTGATCGAGCGTCTGCATGCCCGAGCCCTGGCCGGTCTGGATGGTGGAGTACATCTGCGCCACCTTGGCCTCGCGGATCAGGTTGCGGATGGCCGGCGTGCCCAGCATGATCTCGTGCGCCGCCACGCGGCCCTGGCCGTCCTTGGTCTTGCACAGCGTCTGCGAGATCACCGCCTGCAGCGACTCCGACAGCATCGCGCGGATCATTTCCTTTTCCTCGCCCGGGAACACGTCGATGATCCGGTCGATGGTCTTGGCGGCAGACGAGGTGTGCAGCGTGCCGAACACCAGGTGGCCCGTTTCGGCCGCGGTCATCGCGAGGCGGATCGTTTCCAAGTCGCGCAACTCGCCCACCAGGATGGCGTCCGGGTCTTCGCGCAGGGCGGAGCGCAAGGCGTTCGAGAACGACAGCGTCATCGGTCCCACCTCGCGCTGGTTGATCAGGCACTTCTTCGATTCGTGCACGAACTCGATCGGGTCTTCCACCGTGAGGATGTGGCCGTACTCGTTCTCGTTGAGGTAGTTGACCATCGCCGCCAGCGTGGTCGACTTGCCCGAGCCCGTGGGGCCTGTCACCAGCACCAGACCGCGCGGCTTGAGCGCGAGTTCGCCGAAAATCTTCGGCGCGTTGAGCTGCTCCAGCGTGAGGATCTTCGAAGGAATGGTCCGGAACACCGCCGCCGCGCCGCGTGCCTGGTTGAAGGCGTTCACGCGAAAGCGCGCGAGGCCGTCGATCTCGAACGAGAAGTCGACCTCCAGGAACTCTTCGTAGTGCTTGCGGTGCGTGTCGCTCATGATGTCGTACACCATGGCATGCACCGCCTTGTGGTCCAGCGCATCGACGTTGATGCGGCGCACATCGCCGTTCACGCGGATCATCGGCGGCAGGCCGGCCGACAGGTGCAGGTCGGACGCTTTGTTCTTGACGCTGAACGCCAGCAGTTGGGTGATGTCCACGGGGCTCCTCAGGCGGGTTTTAGTGACGTTTTGATACGAATTCGGAAGATTATGACGATGATTGGCGACGACCTCCAGCAAGTAAGGGCCCGGATCGACAAGGCCTGTGCAGACGCCGGGCGCGACCCGTCGGCGGTGCGCCTGCTGGCGGTGTCCAAGACCTTCGGGCCCGAGGCGGTGCGCGAGGCGCACGCGGCCGGGCAGGCGGCCTTCGGCGAGAACTACGTGCAGGAGGGCCTGGACAAGATCGCCGCGCTGGCCGACCTGCGCGCGGGGCTCGAATGGCACTGCATCGGCCCTCTGCAGAGCAACAAGACGCGGCCCGTGGCCGAGCAGTTCGACTGGGTCCACAGCATCGACCGCCTGAAGATCGCCGAGCGCCTGTCGGCCCAGCGGCCGGCCCATCTGCCGCCGCTGCAGGTGTGCCTGCAGGTCAACGTGGACGGCGGTGCGAACAAGTCCGGCGTGCCGCCGGAGGAGGCCCTGGCGCTGGCGCGCGCTGTGGCGGTCTTGCCACAACTGACGCTGCGCGGGCTCATGGCGATCCCCGAGCCGGCGGCAGATTTCGCGGCGCAGCGCGAGTTGTGCCTGCGCGCGCATGCGCTGTTCGAATCGATCCGCGCAGAGGGCATCGCGCTGGACACGCTCTCGCTGGGCATGAGCGCCGACCTCGAAGCCGCGGTCAGTGCCGGCAGCACGATGGTGCGCATCGGCACGGCGATCTTCGGCGGGCGGGCGCGCAAGCCGGCCTGACGCCCCCGGCGTTCGCCGATGGGCCTATTCCGCCTTCAGGCCGAGGCTGTGCGCGACGGCACCCCAGCGTCGAACTTCGCCCTGCATGAACGCGGCCAACTCGGATCGCGACGATGAAAAGCGCAGCACGATGCCCAGCGACGAGAGCTTGTCCTTCGCCCCGGGCTGGGCCATGACCGCCGACACCTGGCCGCGCAGCTTCTCCAGCATGTCCGCGTTGGCCTGCGCCGGCGCCACCAGGGCCCACCACTGGTCGATCTCCATGTCGCGCACGCCGAGTTCCTTCAGCGTGGGCACGTTCGCCAGCATGGGCACGCGGCTCGCGGACGTGACGGCAAGGGCGCGCAGCTTGCCGGACTGGTACAGCGCCGCACCGGCTGCCAGGGACGCGAAGTGCCCGGCGACGATGCCGCCGGCGACATCCACCAGCGCCGGCGCGGAGCCCTTGTAGGGCACGAGGGTGAATTTCGATCCGCTTCGCGCGGCGAGCAGTTCGGAAGACAGGTGGCTCACGGTGCCGGCGCCGCTGTGGGCCAGCGCGAGCGGCGGCTCGCTCCTGGCGCGTGCCACGAAGCTTGCGAAGTCGGTGGGCGCCGCGGCATCGGCACTGGTGAAGAGAACGAGCGGCGTCGCGCCCAGCAGCGTGACGGGTGCGAAGTCGCGCAGGAGGTCATAGGGAAGCTTCGCCGTCACCGCGGGTGCGATGGCGTGCGGCAGCTCCACGATCAGCAGGCTGTTGCCGTCGGGGGGCGCCTTGGCGACGGAATCGGTGCCGATCTGCCCGGCCGCACCCGGCTTGTTGTCGACGAGCACGGTGCGACCCATGGTTTCCGACAGCCGCTGCGCCAGCACGCGTGCGATGGCGTCGGTGCTGCCGCCCGGCGCCCAGGGCACCACGATCCTGATCGGAACGGCTTGGGCGCTTGCCTGGCCCGCGAGGCCGGCGGCAACGAGCGCAAGGACGGCTTGGCGTCGTGTGGGATGCAGCGTCATGCGGGGACTCCGTGGGACGGTTGGAACAAGGCAGGGGTGGCGGCCGGGTCCGGCCATGCGGGGTCGCGCGAGGCATTGGCGGTCAGCACGAGGCAGACGTGCGAGGACGGGGCGATGCGCTGCGTGGCGACCAGTTCGCGTGCGGCCGCCAGGGTCGCGGCCGCGCAAAGCTCGGGCTGGCTGTCCACGGCTTGCCAGCTGACCCTGGCCCGCCGGGCCGTCGCGTCGTCGATCGCGACCGCGCCACCGCCTGTGGCCGTGGCGGCCTGGTGCTGCAGCCAGGTGGTGGTGGCGCCGGCGGTCGAGAACTGGGCGGTCTGGCCGGGGTGGGAGGCGTGCAGCGAAGCTCCGTTCAAGACCAAGGAGAGACGGGGAAACGGCTCCACGGCCCACAGCTGCGGCATGGCCCGGATGCGTCCCGCGGCGTGAAGCTCCGACAGGCCGCGGTAGATCCCCCAGAGCAGGTCGCCGCGTGCCGTCGGCACCACGATGTGGTCCGGCAACGCGTCCCAGGCCGCCATCTCGACTGCGATCGTCTTGTAGCCCTCGAGGGCGAGCGGTGCGCCGCCCAAGGCGGGCAGGTGGTAGTTGGTCAACGGCAGCACGCCCTTGTCTTCGGCGCGGCGGGCCACGTGGTCCCAGCGTCCCTGGTTGTCCGTGAAGACGAAGCGCACAGCCCCCTGCGCTTCCAGCGCTTCGACATAGGAGTGCGGCATGTCGGCGTAGGTCGCGACTTCGCAGCGCAGGCCGGCTGCGCGCGCGTAGACCGCCGCGGAGAGGGCCGCGTTGCCGCTGGAGGCCAGCACCAGCGTGTCAGCGCCGGCCAGCAGCGCGTGCGCCACGCCGAAGGCCGACATGCGGTCCTTGTGCGAGCCCGAGGGATTGCGGCTTTCGTCGTGCACCGTGACCTGTGCGACGCCGAGGGCTTCGGCGAACGCCGGCAGCGAGCGCGAGGTCCCGGCCTGTGTCTGCTGCGCGAAGCCGAGAAAGGGCAGCGAGACACCGGGACCCGGAGGGCCCGCGTACGACGCGGCCAGGCTCACGTGGCGACCGGCCGCGGCGCACTTCGGGCAGCCATCGTGGCGCAGCGAAACGGGATAAAGCGTTCCGCACGAGAGGCAACGAAGCCCCTCGAGTGCGGGGTTCCAGCGCAGCCCGCTGCGATGCGCGGGTTGCAAGTCTTGGGGGGCGGGAAAAGGCATGCGGGCAGTCTAGGCAGCGCACACCAGCGCGGCCAGCCAGCGGGCCTTAGGGTATATAAGTTGGCCTTATGACTCGTCAGACCCCATCCGCCGTAGCCCCCGCGCCCGACTGGACACCGACGTTGCGCCAGCTCGAAGTGCTACGGGCCGTGGTGCAACTCGGCTCGCTGAGCCGGGCGGCGGAGGCCCTGCACGTCAGCCAGCCGTCGGTGACGCAGACGCTGTCGCAACTGCAGCGCGAGTGCGGTGTCGAGCTGCTCACCAGGCGTCATGGCCGCGTCGCCGCGACGGCGGCCGCGCAGGCCTTGGTGGGTGACATCGACGAGGTGTTCGGCGCCATGGAGCGCGTCGGCGCGCGCCTGGACGCCTTGCGATCGCCGGCGAAGGGCGAGCTGACGGTGGCCTGCCTCCACGCGCTGGCCACCGCGGTGCTGCCGGAAGCGGTGGGACAGTTCAGGCAGAGCTTTCCGACGATCCGCCTCACCCTGATGGTGGAGAGTTCACGCACCATTCGCGACGCGCTGCTGGCGGGGAAGGCGGACTTCGCCGTGCTCAGCGACGAGGTCGATCTGGCAGGGCTGACGGCCTCGAGCTTCTACGAGGTGCCCGCCGTGTGCGCCATGCCGGTCAGCCATCGCCTGGCGCGGCGGGCGGTTCTGGTGCCCGCCGATCTTGCGGGCGAAGCCGTCATTGCGCTGTCTCCGCCGGCCCCCGCACACGCCGAGATGATGCGCAGCTTCGTCGAGGCCGGCGTGCCGTGGCAGCCCGCGATCAACACGCCCTACAGCCTCACGCAATGCGAACTGGCGCTGGCCGGCGCGGGCATCGCGATCACGAATCCCATCGTGGCGCACAAGTTCCACAACCAGGGCCTGGTCAGCGTGCCTTTCGAACCGGCGCTCGTGTTCCGTGCCTGCCTGGCTTTCGGGACGCGCTATCGCGCCAGCCGCGCGAGCCAGGCCTTCATCGGGCTGCTGCGCTCGAACACCTTCAAGCGCGTCGGGGTGTGAGCGGGTTGGACCCTCGCAACCCGACGGGCCTTCACGACGAGCGCAGAAAGAACAGCAGGCTCATCGTCAGCCCCGTGGCGACGATGCCCGCGCGCAGCCAGGCCGGCGGCAGACGCCGCGCGCCGCGTGCGCCGAGGTAGCCGCCGAGCAGCGCGGCACCGGCCATGATCGCGGCCTCGCGCCAGGCGATGAGGCCGCCCCAGGCATAGAGCGCGACCGCGATCAGCGTGAGCAGCGCCGACACCTGGTTCTTGAGCCCGTTGGCCGCCAGCAGGCTGGTCTGCCCGAGCAGGCCGAACAGCGCGAGCAGCAGGATGCCCAGCCCGCCGTTGAAGTAGCCGCCATAGATGGTGACGGCGAGCACCGAGACCATCGCGACCATCGGACTGCGCGCGCCCGCCTGCCGCGAGGCCGTGAGGCGCGGTGCCAGCACGAAGAGCACGGTGGCGAGCAGCAGCAGCCAGGGCACGACGCGGCGGAAGGTGGCGTCGGGCGTCAGCAGGAGCAGCAGGGCGCCGGTGCTGCCGCCGATCAGCGAGAGCACCACGAGCGCCCGCGTGGACAGCCCCGGCGGCGGTTGGGTGTCGCCGCGAAACCCCCAGGCCGCCGACAGGTAGCCGGGCAGCAGCGCCAGTGTGCCCGTGGCGTTGGCGCTCACGGCCGGCACGCCCGCGAACACCAGCGCCGGCAGCGTCAGGAAGCTGCCGCCGCCGGCCACCGCGTTCAGGGTGCCCGCCACGAAGGCTGCGGCGATCAACGTCGCATCGACAAGCATCGTGCGACCCTCAGGCGAAGCGGCAGGCTTCTTCGAACGCGAGCCTCGGGTGACGGTCGAACAGCTTGGCCGGGTCGCCGTGGCCGAGGTTGCACAGGAAGTTGGTGCGCACCGAGGTGCCATGCCAGAAGGTCTGGTCCATGCCGTCCGCGTCGAAGCCCGACATCGGTCCGCAGTCCAGCCCGATGGCCCGCGCCGCGAGCATGAAGTAGGCCGCCTGCAGGCTCGCGTTGCGGAAGGCCGTGCGCAGCGCATGCGCTTCCTTCTCGGGGCCGGTGAAGTCGTCCTGCATCGACGGCCGGTGCGGAAAGAGCCGCGGCAGCTCGCGGTAGAAGGCCGTGTCGAAGCCGAGGATCGCGGTGACCGGCGCCGTCATCGTCTTCTCGACGTTGCCGGGCGAGAGCAGGGGCCGCAGGCGCTCGCGACCTTCGTCGGTGCGCACGAAGACCACGCGCATCGGCGAGCAGTTGGCCGAGGTCGGGCCCCATTTCACGAGGTCGTGGATCTGGCGCAGCTGCGCTTCGCTGACCGGGCGCGGCAGCCAGCCGTTGTGCGAGCGGGCCTGGCGGAAAAGGGTGTCGAGGGCGCTGTCTGGAATCATGGGGAACGTGGAAGGTCGAAGGACTGCATCAGCCGCAACGTCGCCGTCGCGATCGCGCCGTCGGCGCGCGTCAGTTCGTCGAGGATCGAAAAGTGATCGTGACCCGGGCACTCGGTGTGGCCCGCATGAACGTCGCGCCAGTGCAGGCGGATGGTGTCGCATTGTTCGCGGAAGCCGGGATTCTCGTGGCTGCCCAGGGCGGTGAGCAGTCGCGTACCGGTCAGCGGGCGCCACAGGGCCGGGCTCAGCGCCGCCGCGCTGCGCGGCGTGAAGCGCGTGGCGTCCATCACCGAAGGCACGTCGAGCAGCGGGCGCAGGTCGTACAGCGCGCTGATGCATGTCGCCGCCGCCACCACCGGCTCGGTCGCCAGCAGCATCGCCGCCAGGTGCCCGCCGGCCGAATGCCCGCAGGCGAACAGGCGCGCGGGCGGGGCGTCCCATTGCGCGCGGTGCGCCCCGAGCCATGCGGCCGCACGGCGCACCTGCGCGACGATGGTCTCCACGTCCACCGCCGGGCACAGCGCGTAGTTGACGACCGCGACCGCGTAGCCGGCCGCGGTGAAGGGCGGCGCGACCAGCGAGGCGTCCGACTTGTCGAGCGAGCGCCAGTAGCCGCCGTGGATGTACATCAGCGTGCCGCGCGGGCGGCCTTCGGGCAGGAACAGGTCGAGGCGCTCGGCCGCGTGCGGCCCGTAGGCGATGTCGAGCCGCGCGCGGGCGCCCTCGCGCACCGCCGCGGACGCACGCGCCCAGCCGTCGAAGATGTCCTGGTAGTGCGGGACGGCCAGGCGCGCGTTGTAGCGGCGCTCGCCGTCGCCGTCCGTGGGGTTCGGCGACATCGCGGGCTACGCGCTGGCGCCGATGCGCTCGACCACGGCCCGCAGGTCGGCGCGCACCTTCTCCGGCAGCGCGGCGACCGGTGGGCGCGTCGGCCCGGCGCTGCGGCCCGCGAGCGTCATCGCTTCCTTGATGACGACCGGGAACGAGCCCCAGGCCCAGGCCGCGCGCAGCGGCGCGAACACGTTCGACAGGCGCAGCGCCTCGTCGTGGCGGCCCGCGCGCAGCGCGTCGTACATGCGCACCATCAGTTCGGGGAACACGTTGGCGGCGGGCGAGATCGTGCCCTGCGCGCCGTGGAACATCATCGACAGCGCGATGGTGTCGCGGCCCGAGAACAGCAGCGCGGGACGCGGCGCGGTCAGCAGGTACTCGATGGACTGCGTGAGGTCGCCGCCCGAGTCCTTCATGCCCACGATGTTGTCGGCCGCCTGCATGCAGCGCGCGAGCGTGGCGGGCAGCACGTTGACGGCGGTGCGCGGCGGGTTGTTGTAGAGCATCACCGGCAGCTTCGTCGCGCGCGCCACGGCGGTGTAGTGCGCGACCAGCTCGTCCTGCGTGGGCTGCACGAAGTACGGCGTGATCACCAGCGCGAGGTCGGCGCCCATGGCTTCGGCGGCCTGCGTGAGCGCGATGGCGTCGCGCGTGGTGGCGCCGCCGGTGCCGGCATACAGCGGCACGCGGCCGTCGATGGCGCGCATCGACAGCTCCAGCAGGCGGATGTGCTCGTCGCGTTCGAGGGCGAAGAACTCGCCCTGGCTGCCGGCGACCGAGATGCCGTGCACGCCGGCGCGGATGTAGCTGTCGATCAGCTCGCCCACGCGGGCTTCGTCGAGCCGGTGGTCGGCGGTGAAGGGCGTGGCCATCGCGGGCACGACGCCGTGGAATTTCGAGAGGTTCAAGGGAACTCCGGGAAAGTGAATGGAAGGCGACGGGCGGCGTCAGTCGACGCCCATCAGCTGGCCGAGCTGGACCACGTAGTGGCCGAAGGCGGCGGCCTCCTTGGTGGCGCGCGGATCGCGCGGGCGCGGCAGGTCGATGCGGATGTCCTCGACGATGCGGCCGGGCCGCTCGGACATCACGAGCACGCGGTCCGAGAGAAAGACTGCCTCCGAGATGCTGTGCGTGATGAGGATCACCGTCTGGCGCATCTCCTGCCACAGGCGCAGCAGCTCGACGTTGAGCTGGTCGCGCGTGAGCGCGTCCAGCGCGCCGAAGGGCTCGTCCAGCAGCAGCACCTGGGGCCGCATCACGAGCATCTGCCCGAGTGCCGCGCGCTGGCGCATGCCGCCCGAGAGTTCGTGCGGATGGTGGTGGCGGAACTTCTCCAGCTTCAGGATCGGCAGCAGCGCTTCCACGCGTTCGTCGATCTCCTTCTTCGGCATCTTGCGCACCTCGGCCGCCAGGCGGATGTTGGCCTCCACCGTCTCCCAGGGCAGCATGTTGTGGGTCTGGAAGACCACGCCCACGTCGTCGGACATCTGCGTCTGCGAATGGCCGAGCACGCGCACGTCGCCGCCGGCGTCGGGCTGGATCAGCCCGGCCACCATGCGCAGCAGCGTGCTCTTGCCGCAGCCGCTCGGCCCGAGGATCGAGACGAACTCGCCGCGCGACACGGTGAAGTCCACCTGCTCCAGCGCGCGCACGCTGGCGCGCGTGTCGAAGGTCTTGGCGACGCGGCTGACGCTGACCGCGGCGTCCAGGCCGTGCACGGGCGACTCGCCGGTGGCCACGGTCCCAGGCTTCACTTGCGGGCTCCCACCCAGCCGCCTTCGGAGATGTCGAAGACCACGCCGTCGAGGTCGCGGAATTTCATCTCGTAGTACAGGCTCTTCTTGTCGTGCGGCAGGTCCATGAAGAAGGTGCCGCCGTTGTCCTCGATGGTCTTGCGCTGGGCTTCGAGGTCGTCGCACCAGAAGCCGAAGTGGTGCGTGCCGATCCAGTCCTTGCCGCGCTCCAGGCCCGCGGCCTCGTCGGTCTTGTAGTTCAGCAGCGCCAGGCAGATGGTGCCGTCGGTGAGGTACACGCCGTCGGCGATGGGCGAGTGCGTGGGCTCGACGATGGTGAGGTCGAACACCTCGCTGTAGAACTTGGCCGCCTTGTGGGGATCGGGAACGGCGAGGGCAATGTGACGCAGCTTGGCCATGGGGATGTCTCCTGAGTTTGAAATCGATGAAAAGGCGAAAAGGCGAAGGGGGAAAAGCGAAAGAGGGATGGGACGGGGCTCAGAGCCCGCGCCACCACACGCGCCGGGCGGCCAGCTCGACCAGCAGGTACAGCAGGCCGGCGACCACCGCGATCCCCACCAGCGCGGCGAAGGG
>NZ_QXMN01000005.1:0-178126 GCF_003581445.1 Acidovorax cavernicola
GTCCGGGAGTCCGCGTCGGTCGTGGCGCCACACGAACCAGGCGGCGCCGAGCACCATGAGTGCCAGCCCGTACCAGGTCAGCGCGTAGACGAGGTGGCTGTTGGGGAATGCGATCACCGTCAGGCCGCCGGCGGGCCAGGCGGGTGTGTCGGACGTGGCTTGCGCGGCCTGGGGTGTAGGCGCAGCCTCGGCATCGACGAAGTAGGGCGCTGCGTCCGCCAGTCCACGTGCCGCCGCGATGGCCTGCACGTCGCGCGAGAACCAGCGGTCGGCCGCCGGATCGTTCTTGCGCAGGAAGCCGCCATGGGGCTCGGTCAGGCGCAGCAGGCCGGTGACGGTGGTGTCGCCCTGGGGCTCAGATGCGGTGCGCGCCGTGCGCTGGCGCGCCTCGGGCGGCACGAAGCCGCGGTTGACGAGCACGATGCTGCCGTCGGCGGTGCGCAGCGGGGTCAGCACCCAGAAGCCGGGGCCGAGCTTCGTGCTGGCCTGCACCAGCGCTTCCTTGTCATGGAGGAAGGTGCCGCGAAGGCGCACGTGGGTGTATTCGTCGTGGGCCGCGTTGACCGTGGGCCACTCGGATCGCGCCGGCGCATCGGTGGCCGGGGCATGCACGCGCTGGTCGACGCGGGCGATGAGATCGAGCTTCCAGGCCCGGCGCTCGACCTGCCAGGTGCCCAGCGCGATGAAGCCGGCGAAGGCGAGGACGGCGAAGGCCGCCAGCGCCATCCGCGTGGCGGCTGAGCGCGGGCGGCCGGGGGATGCCATCAGGGCATGTTCTTCATGTCGTGCATCGAGTGCGGCATCATGTTCGTGTTCATGTGGTACATGACCCACAGCGAACCGGCCAGCGTGATGACGACGAGCACCAGCGTGAAGATCAGCGCCAGCATGTTCCATCCGCCCTCGGACTTGGCGTCCATGTGCAGGAAGTACACCATGTGCACCACGATCTGCACCACGGCAAAGCCGAGGATGATCAGCGCGGTCGTGCTCTGGCTGGGAATCACCTTGCCCATCACGAGCCAGAAGGGGATCGCCGTCAGGATCACGGCCAGCACGAAGCCGGTCATGTAGCCCTTGAAGGTGCTGTGGCTGGCCGGGCCGTCGTCGTGGTGGTCGCCGTGACCGTGGCCGTCGTGTGCGCCGTGGCCGTGCGCGTCGGTGTGTGCGGGGGCGCTCATGCCATCGATCCCATGAGGTAGACGAAAGTGAAGACGCCGATCCACACGACGTCCAGGAAGTGCCAGAACATCGACAGGCACATCAGGCGGCGGCGGTTGGCGGCGGTGAAACCGTGCTTGGGCAGCTGGAACATCAGCACGACGAGCCAGATGATGCCGAAGCTCACGTGCAGGCCGTGCGTGCCGACCAGTGCGAAGAACGACGACAGGAAGGCGCTGCGCTGCGGGCCCGCACCTTCGTGCAGCAGGTGGGCGAACTCGTACAGCTCCAGGCCGATGAAGCCCAGGCCCAGCAGGCCCGTGATGCCCAGCCACAGCAGCACGCCGCCCATGCGCTTGCGCTGCATCTCGAGCATCGCGAAGCCGTAGGTGATCGACGACAGCAGCAGTAGCGAGGTGTTGATCGCCACCAGCGGCAGGTCGAACAGGTCGGCGCCCGAGGGGCCGGCCGCGTAGCTCTTGCCCAGCACGCCGTACACCGCGAACAGGCAGGCGAAGATGAGGCAGTCGCTCATCAGGTAGAGCCAGAAGCCCAGCAGCGTGCCGTTCTCGGGGTGGTGGTCCTCGTTGCGGACGTGGAACAGGTCGAACGCCGGGGCGTTCAGGTTCCGGGAGGGGAGTGCGGTGGTATCAGACATGGGCAGCCAGCAGGCGCGTGCGCGCTTCTTCGGTGCGGACGACTTCTTCCGCGGGGATGTAGTAGTCGCGCTTGTAGTTGAAGGTGTGGGCGATGATCGCGACCATCATGGCCACGAAGCCGATGCCGGCCACGAGCCACATCTGCCAGATCAGCGCGAAGCCGCACACCGCGCTCAGCGCCGCGATGACGAAGCCGGCGGCCGTGTTCTTGGGCATGTGCACGGGGCTGAAGCCGTCCAGCGGACGCTGGTAGCCCCGGGCCTTCATGTCGGTCCAGGCGTCGTTGTCGTGCACGCGCGGCGTGAACGCGAAGTTGTAGGCCGGCGGCGGCGACGAGGTCGACCACTCCAGCGTGCGGCCGTTCCACGGGTCGCCCGTGGTGTCGCGCAGCGAGTCGCGGCGGATGAAGCTCACCACCAGCTGGATCAGGAACGAGGCGATGCCCAGCGCGATCAGCACGGCGCCGAAGGCGGCGATCTGGAACCAGATCTGCAGCGACATGTCCTCGAAGTGGCTCACGCGGCGCGTGACGCCCATCAGGCCCAGGATGTACAGCGGCATGAAGGCCATCCAGAAGCCGACGATCCAGAACCAGAACGAGCACTTGCCCCAGAACGGGTCGAGCTTGTAGCCGAAGGCCTTCGGGAACCAGTAGGTGATGCCCGCCAGCATGCCGAACAGCACGCCGCCGATGATCACGTTGTGGAAGTGGGCGATCAGGAACAGGCTGTTGTGCAGCACGAAGTCGGCCGGGGGCACGGCCAGCAGCACGCCGGTCATGCCGCCGATCACGAAGGTGATCATGAAGCCGATGGTCCACATCATGGGCAGCTCGAAACGGATGCGGCCGCGGTACATGGTGAAGAGCCAGTTGAAGATCTTCGCCCCTGTCGGGATCGAGATGATCATCGTCGTGATACCGAAGAACGAGTTCACGCTGGCGCCGGAGCCCATGGTGAAGAAGTGGTGCAGCCACACGAGGTACGACAGGATCGTGATCACGACCGTGGCGTACACCATCGAGGCGTAGCCGAACAGGCGCTTGCCCGAGAAGGTGGAGACCACTTCCGAGAAGATGCCGAAGGCCGGCAGGATCAGGATGTACACCTCGGGGTGGCCCCAGATCCAGATCAGGTTCACGTACATCATGGCGTTGCCGCCCATGTCGTTCGTGAAGAAGTTCGTGCCGGCGTAGCGGTCGAGCGAGAGCAGGGCCAGCACGGCCGTGAGCACCGGGAAGGCGGCCACGATCAGCACGTTGGTGCACAGGGCGGTCCAGGTGAAGACGGGCATCTTCATCATGGTCATGCCGGGCGCGCGCATCTTCACGATGGTGGCCAGCAGGTTCACGCCGGACAGCAATGTGCCCACCCCCGCGATCTGCAATGACCAGATGTAGTAGTCGACCCCCACGTCGGGGCTGTAGAGGATGCCCGACAGCGGCGGGTACGCGAGCCAGCCGGTCTTGGCGAACTCGCCCACGAACAGCGACGCCATCACGAGGCCGGCGCCGAAGGTGGTCATCCAGAAGCTGAAGTTGTTCAGGAACGGGAAGGCCACGTCGCGCGCGCCGATCTGCAGCGGCACGACGAAGTTCATGAGGCCCGTGACCAGCGGCATCGCCACGAAGAAGATCATGATCACGCCGTGGGCGGTGAAGATCTGGTCGTAGTGGTGCGGCGGCAGGAAGCCCGCGTTGTCGCCGAAGGCGACGGCCTGCTGGGCCCGCATCATGAGCGCGTCGGCGAAGCCGCGCAGCAGCATCACCAACCCGAGGATGATGTACATGATGCCGATCTTCTTGTGGTCGATGCTGGTGATCCAGTCGCGCCACAAGGTGCCCCACAGCTTGAAGTAGGTCACGGCGCCCAGGAGCGCGAGGCCGCCGAGCACGACGGCGGCAAAGGTCACGAGCAGGATCGGCTCGTGGTAGGGAATCGCCTCCCAGGTGAGGCGGCCGAAGACGAGCTTCGTCAGGTCTAGGTTCTGCAGCATCTTAGTCTTCGGTGGTGCACATCGCGGTGACGTACTTGCGCTGGGGCGTGTCGAGGGAGGCGGCCTGCCAGGCCTGCTTGGTGGCGACGTTGAAGGCGCCGGGCTTGCCCAGGCCGCCGTCGGCGTCGATGGCCATCATTTCCTTCATGCACATCTTGTTGCGGTCGACGCACAGGTTGAGGATGGCGTCGTACAGGGTGGGGTCGACGCTGGCGTAGTGGCGCACGGGTTCGCGCTCGCTCGGCGCCTCGAGCTTCTTGTAGAGCTCGCGCGTGAGTTCGCCGTCCTTGCCGGTCTTGACCTTGGCCACCCACTGGTCGAAGCCGTCATGGCTCAGGCCGTGGAACTTGAAGCGCATGCCCGAGAAGCCCGCGCCGCTGTAGTTGGCGGAGAAGCCGTCGAACTCG
This sequence comes from Acidovorax cavernicola, assembly GCF_003581445.1. Taxonomy (NCBI): domain Bacteria; kingdom Pseudomonadati; phylum Pseudomonadota; class Betaproteobacteria; order Burkholderiales; family Comamonadaceae; genus Acidovorax; species Acidovorax cavernicola. Next base: position 4,223 of record NZ_QXMN01000005.1, read on the forward strand.
CCCGGCTTGTTGATCACCGCGTTCAGCTGGGTCTGCATGCCCGGCATGGCGTAGATCTGGCCGGCCAGCGCGGGGATGAAGAAGGAGTTCATGACCGATGAGGCCGTGAGCTTGAACTGGATGGGGCGGTCCACCGGGGCCGCCAGCTCGTTCACCGTGGCGATGCCCTGCTCGGGGTAGATGAAGAGCCACTTCCAGTCCAGCGCCACCACCTCGACCACCAGCGGCTGGGTGTCGGCGGGAATGGCGCGCTGGGCGTCGATGCGGCGCAGCGGCTGGTAGGGGTCGAGCACGTGGGTGCTGATCCAGGTGATCGCGCCCAGCGCGATGATGATCAAGAGCGGCGCGGCCCAGATCGCCAGCTCGAGCTGGGTGGAGTGGTCCCAGTCGGGGCTGTAGGTGGCCTCCTTGTTCGACTGGCGATAGCGCCAGGCAAAGAAGATGGTCAGGGCGATCACCGGGATGATGATGATCAGCATCAGCACCGTGGAGACGACGATCAGGCGTCCCTGCTGGTGGGCGATGTCGCCGGAGGGGTTCAACAGCACGGTGTTGCAGCCCGCCAGGAAAATGGCGGAAAGCAGCAGGAGTGCTCGGCGAAGGGTCTTGAGGATGTGCATGCCGGGGGAGGAAAGTGCGAAGGCCGCGCAAAAATGACCCCGCAATCTACGCCCGCCAAGGGGTTTCGCCTATTGGACGTTTTGTCCTATGGCGGTAAATGCATTTCAGTGCGACGCTACAGGGTGTCCAGAATCCCCCTGTGTCGCGCCCCGGTGTGACACCCGAATTACAGCCAGCCAGCAAGATGACGACGTCCAGCATCAGTCCACAAGGCGCCCAGCCTGTGTCGCACCCGCCCCAAGCCGGCGCCCGCGCCGCAGACGCCGACCATTCGCACATTGCCCCGGGCGAGATCGCGGTCGGCGTGGTCATCGGCCGCGCCTCCGAGTATTTCGACTTCTTCGTCTACGGCATCGCCTCGGTGCTGGTGTTCCCGGCGGTGTTCTTCCCGTTCGAGCAGCGCCTGGAAGGCGTGCTCTGGGCCTTCGTGATCTTCTCGTTCGCCTTCATCGCGCGCCCCTTCGGCACCGTGATCTCGATGGCGATCCAGCGGCGCTTCGGGCGCGAGACCAAGCTGACCATCGCGCTGTTCGTGCTGGGCACCTCCACCGCCGGCATCGCCTTCCTGCCGGGCTACGCCAGCATCGGCTTCAGCGCCATCGTGCTGCTGTCGGTGTTCCGTTTCGCGCAGGGCCTGGCACTGGGCGGCTCCTGGGACGGCCTGCCGTCGCTGCTGGCGCTGAACGCACCGCCCAACAAGCGCGGCTGGTACGCCATGCTGGGCCAGCTGGGCGCGCCGCTGGGCTTCTTCGTGGCCAGCGCGCTGTTCGCGTACCTGTATTCGAGCCTGCCGCTGGCCGACTTCCTCGACTGGGGCTGGCGCTACACCTTCTACGTGGCCTTCGCCATCAACGTGGTGGCGCTGTTCGCCCGCCTGCGCCTCGTGGCCACCGACGAATACGCGCGCCTGCTCGAAGAGCGCGAGCTGCAGCCCACCGGCGTGGTCGAACTGGCCCGTTCGCAGGGCACCAACCTGCTGATCGGCGCGTTCGCCGCGCTGGCCAGCTACGCGCTGTTCCACCTGATCACGGTGTTCCCGCTGTCGTGGATCTCGCTGTACTCCGACCAGTCGATCACCGAGTTCCTGATCGTGCAGATGGTCGGCGCGGTGTTCGGCGCCATCGGCATCGTGGCTTCGGGCCTGATCGCCGATCGCATCGGCCGTCGCTTCACGCTCGGCGGCCTGGCCGCCATGATCGCGGTGTTCAGCGGCTTCGCGCCCACGCTGCTCGACGGCGGTCGCATCGGCCAGGACATCTTCATCGTGCTGGGCTTCGCGATCCTGGGCCTGTCGTACGGCCAGGCGGCCGGCGCCGTGACCTCGAACTTCGAACCCAAGTACCGTTACACCGGCGCGGCCCTGACGGCCGACCTGGCCTGGCTCATCGGCGCGGCCTTCGCACCGCTGGTCGCGCTGGGGCTGTCGGCGCACTTCGGCCTGGCCTTCGTGAGCATCTACCTGCTGTCGGGCGCGCTCGGCACGCTGGCGGCGCTGGGGCTGAACCGGGCGCTGGCACGGGAAGACTGAGACGCTTCAACCGCACGCGAAGCAACGACAAAGGGGCCGATCGGCCCCTTTTTCATGGCCGGTGCGCCGGCTTGGTTAGGATTCGCCTCGATGTTCACCGCCGCCATTTTTGATATGGATGGGCTGCTGATCGATTCGGAGCGCCCCATCATGGCCGCCTGGATCGCCGCGGCCCGCACGCTCGATGTCGAGCTTTCGCACGCCCAGTACCTGCAATGCGTGGGGCTGGCCATGGTCGAGTCGAAGCAGATCCTTGCCGAGCTGCTCGGCGGCACGGCCGCCTACCAGCACGCAGCGGCGCAAGTGACCGCCGCACTGCAGCTGGAGCGTGCCGACGGCGACGTCCGGCCGCTCTTTCCCATCAAGCCCGGCGCGGCCGAACTGCTCGCCGCCCTGCGCGGGCGCGGCACGCGTTGCGCCGTGGCTTCGTCGTCCACGCGTGGGCAGATCGCCGCGTGCCTGGGCAGTCTCGACGTGCTCCATCACTTCGAGGCCTTCGCGGGCGGCGACGAGGTGGCGCGGGCCAAGCCCGATCCGGCGCTCTATCGGCTCGCCGCCGAACGCCTGGGCGTGGACCCGGCGGACTGCGTCGCCTTCGAGGACAGCGAGAACGGCGCCAAGGCCGCGTTGGCTGCCGGCATGCGCGTGGTGGTGGTGCCCGACCTCAAGCACCCGCCCGAGGCGATCGTCGCGCAGGCCTTTCACGTGCTCGATTCGCTGCACGATGCGATGCCGCACGTGCCTCGCTGGTTTCCCTGACGTACGCAGCGCCGGGGCAAGTGCTCAGAGCACTTCGTCGCGCAGCTGCGGAAACACCTTCGACACCTTGGCCAGCAGGTAGTCGCCGTAGCGGCCGCTGAAGGCGTGCACGTTGGCGCGGTCCCAGCGTTCGGCGCTGTCGTCCAGCGCGTCGGCACCGGCCAGGCCCTCGATGCGCTGCACGCGGGCCTCGAAGTTCGGGTCGAAGAACAGCGGGAACGACAACCGGTCGCGGCCCGAGGTGTTGCGCTTCACGCGGTGCGGCGTGGACTTGTAGAGCCCGCCGGTCATGCGGTCGAGCATGTCGCCGATGTTGCAGACGAAGGCGCCGGGCACCGGCGGCGCGTCGATCCAGCCGCCTGGCGTGTGCACCGCGAGGCCGCCCACGGTGTCCTGGTGCAGGATCGTGAGCAGGCCGTAGTCGGTGTGCTCGCCCACGCCCCATTGCACGTCGAGGCCTTCGGGCACGGCCTGCGTCGGGTAGTTGAAGAGGCGGAACAGGATCAGCGGATCGGCCGTGTAGCGCTCGGCGAAGTAGCTCGCGGGCAGGCCCAGGCTCAGCGCGATGCCTTCCATCAGCCGGTGGCCCAGCTGCGTGACGGCGTCCATGTACGCGAGGATGGTCTCGCGAAAGTCGGGCACGTCGGGAAAGAGATTCGGCCCGTGCACCGGCGTCTTCGCCTGCACCAGCGGATGGTCGGCGGGCAGCTCGGTACCGAGGTAGAGGCCTTCCTTCCAGTCGGGGCGGCCCGAGGTCAGCTCGCCGCCGCGCGGGAAGAAGCCACGCCAGGCGCGGCCACCCAGGGCCATGCGCCATTGCATCTTGGTTTCTTCGGGCAGGTCGAAGAACTGGTGGCTCAGGTCTTCGAGCCGCTGCACCAGCGCCGCGTCGACACCATGGCCCGTGACGTAGAAGAAGCCGTGCGCGCGGCAGGCGTCGCCGATCTGCGCCGCCACGCGTGCGCGTTCCGGTGTGCCGGCCACCAGCGGCGCGACGTCGATGAGGGGGAGGGAGGAGTCGGTCATGCGTCTCTCGAAAAAGGCGATCGGATGTCGGACAGGAACTGCTGCGCGCGCGGATGCTGCGGGCGGTTGAAGAAGTCGTCGGGCGTGGCGCGTTCCAGCACCTGGCCCTGGTCCATGAAGAGCACGCGGTCGGCCACTTCGCGCGCGAAGCCCATCTCGTGCGTGACGCACACCATGGTCATGCCGTCGCGCGTGAGGTCGCGCATCACCAGCAGCACCTCGCCGACCATCTCGGGGTCGAGCGCGCTGGTGGGCTCGTCGAACAGCATCAGCGGCGGCTTCATGGCGAGCGCGCGCGCAATGGCCACGCGCTGCTGCTGGCCGCCCGACAGCTCGCCGGGCCACGCATTGGCTTTGTTCGCGAGGCCCACGCGCTGCAGCAGCGCCATCGCGCGCTCGTCGGCTTCCTTGCGCGACAGGCCGTGCAGCTGCATCGGCGCCATGGTGCAGTTCTGCAGCACCGTGAGGTGCGGGAACAGGTTGAACTGCTGGAACACGAAGCCGATGCGCGAACGGAAGGCGTTCACGTCCAGGCCGGGCGCGTGGATGTCCTGCCCGTCGAGCGTGATGCGGCCCGACTGGATCGGCTCCAGCCGGTTGAAGGTGCGGATCAGCGTCGACTTGCCCGAGCCCGAGGGCCCGCACACCACGACGACCTCGCCCTTGTGGATGGTTTCGGTCACGTCGACCAGCGCGTGGTAGCTGCCGTACCACTTGTTGACTTTTTCGAGTTCGATCATGCGGACACCTTGAGGGTGGCGGCGGGAAGGCCGCGGCGCGCGAGCCGGCGCTCCAGCCAGTAAGCGAAGCGCGAGAGGCCGAAGCACAGGATGAAGTAGGTCAGGCCGAGGATCAGGTAGATTTGCGCCGGCTTGGTGAACACCTGCGTGTTGATCTGCGTGGCAATGAACGACACCTCGGCCAGCCCGATGATGTAGCCCAGCGAGGTCTCCTTGATGGTCGAGACGAACTGGTTCACCAGCGAGGGCAGCATGCTGCGCAGCGCCTGCGGCAGCACCACCAGGCGCATCGCGCCGAAGTAGCTCAGGCCCAGCGCGCGCGCGGTTTCCATCTGCCCGCGCGGCAGGCCCTGGATGCCGGCACGCACGATCTCGGCGAGGTAGGCGGCGTCGAAGATCACGAGCGCGATCAGCATGGTGGTGAACTGGTCGGTCTTCACGCCCGTGACGCTGGGCAGGAAGAAGTAGGCCCAGAAGATCACCATCAGGAGCGGCAGGCCGCGCACCACGAAGACGAAGCCCGTCACGGGCCAGCGCAGCCAGCGCCACGGGCTCACGCGCGCCAGGCCGAGCACGATGCCCAGCGGCAGCGCGAGCACCAGTCCGCACGAGGCCAGCAGCAGCGTGAGCACCAGCCCGCCGAGCGGGCCGTTGGGGTACTGGCCGATGAGGAAGTAGACCCAGTAGTCGTTGATGATTTCGAGCATCAGCGCACCGCTTTCAGATCGTCCGCACCGGGAAGCGGTGGTGATACCAGGTGGCGAGCCCCGTGATGGCCAGCGAGACCGTCAGATAGGCCGCACTCGCGAACGCGAACGACTCGAAGCTGCGGAAGGTGGCGCTTTCCACCTGCCCGGCCTGGTACATCAGCTCGGCCACGCCGATCACGGTGGCGATCGAGGTGTTCTTCCACAGGCTCAGCGTCTGCGAGATGAGTGGCGGCACCGTCACGCGCAGCGCCTGCGGCAGCACCACGCGGCGCATGGTGGCCAGGAAGCTGAAGCCCAGCGCGCGGCCGGCCTCGAACTGCACTGTCGGGATCGAGCGGATGCCGCTGCGGATGTCCTCGGCCATGAAGGCCGCCGTGTACAGCGACAGCGCCACGATCGCGCTGTAGGCCTCGATGTGGCCTTCGTAGAGCCAGGTCTTGACGCCTTCGGGCAGCAGCTCGGGGGCGCCGAAGTACCAGAACAGCATGTGGGCCAGCAGCGGGATGTTGCGGATCGATTCCACATACGCGAAACCGAGCCAGCGCAGCGGCGCGAGCGGCGAGAGCCGCAGCAGCGCCACCACCAGCGCCAGCGGGAGCGCGACAACGAGGGAGACCGCAAGCAGCTGCAGCGAGAGCCACAGGCCCGCGACCAGCATGTCGTGGTACTGGCCGGTGAGCAGCAGCGAATAGTCGAACAGGGGCATGGAAAACGGAAGGCACGGCGAAAGGCGCAGGGGCGCACATGGTACGCATGCGCGCCGTGCCGCTCAAAAGCGAAGGGCGGGTCGCATGGCGGCCCGCCCCTGGTGTGCCGAGCGCGCGGGCTCAGTCGATCTTGTCAGTCTCGAGCTTGAAGTCGCGCGTCTGGAAGCCCGACGCCGTGTTCGGGCCATACCACTTGATGAAGATCTTCTGCGCCTCGCCCGACTTCTCGAGTTCGCGCAGCGTGTCGTCCACCACGGCCTTCAGGCCGGCTTCGCCCTTCTTGATGCCGATGGCCAGCGACTCGGTGCTCAGGTTCTGCTTGAGCACCACGTACTGCGCCTTCTGCGGGCCCAGCTTGGCGTAGCTGCGCAGCAGCGCGGCTTCGTCGTCCACGTAGCCCACGCCCTTGCCCTGCTGCAGGGCCTGGAAGGCCTGCTGGCTGGTGTCGAAGGTCACGACCTCGGCGGTGGGCACGGCCTTGCGGATGTTGGGTTCCTGCGTGCCGCCGCGGATGGTCAGCACCTTCTTGCCGCCGAGCTGCGACACCTCGGTGATGTTGCTCGTCTTCTTCACGACGGCCTTCTGGCCGGTGACGAAGGTGGTGAGCGAGAAGTCGATCTGCGCCTCGCGCTCCTTGTTGTGCGTGAGGCCGGCGGCCACCAGGTCCACATGGCCCTGCTGCAGCTCGGGAATCCGCGCGGCCACGGCGATCTGCTTGAGCACCGGCTTCACGCCGATCTTTTTCGCGATGGCGTTCACCAGGTCGACCTCGTAGCCGACGATCTGGCGCGTCTTCGGGTCGATGAAGGTCGCGGGCTCGTCGGTGCCGAGCACGCCGACGACGAGTTCGCCCTTTTTCTTGATGTCGGCGAGCTGGTCCGCGTGGGCGGCAACGCCGGTCAGCAGGGCGGAAGCGGCAAGGGCCGCGGCAAGCAGGGTGTGGCGCATGGTGGGGATCGTCCTCTCTCCAGAGTGAAATTCAGGCCGGAACCATATCAATAAAACCCAAGATTATTAAATCGTCAATCGACATATGCATATAGGGCTGATGAATCGGCCTGCTGCCGGCTGGGTTAAATTCGCGGCGCCGCGACGTGCCCCTGTTGCCGTCCCCCGAATGTCTTACCGAGCGAGCTTTTCATGATCATCCAACCCCGCGTGCGCGGCTTCATCTGCGTCACCACCCATCCCGTGGGCTGCGAAGCCAATGTCCGGCAACAGATCGAGTACGTCAAAGCCAAGCCCCCCATCGCGGGCGGCCCCAAGCGCGTACTGGTGATCGGCGCATCCACCGGCTACGGCCTGGCCGCGCGCATCACTGCGGCCTTCGGCAGCGGCGCCGACACGCTGGGCGTCTTCTTCGAGCGCGCCGGCAGCGCGACCAAGCCCGGCTCGCCCGGCTGGTACAACTCCGCTGCCTTCCACCGTGCCGCCACGGCCGAAGGGCGTTATGCCAAGAGCATCAACGGCGACGGCTTTTCCGATGCGGTGAAGCAGCAGACCATCGACACCATCCGCGCCGACCTGGGCCAAGTCGACCTCGTGGTCTATAGCCTGGCCGCACCGCGCCGCACGCATCCGAAGACCGGCCAGGTCTTCAATTCCGTGCTCAAGCCCATCGGCAAGGCGGTGACGCTGCGCGGCCTGGACACCGACAGCGGCAGCGTGAAGGAATCGGTGCTCGAGCCCGCCACGCAGGAAGAAATCGACAACACCGTCGCCGTCATGGGCGGTGAAGACTGGCAGATGTGGATCGACGCGCTGCAGCAGGCCGGCGTGCTGGCCGATGGCGCGAAGACCACGGCCTTCACCTACCTGGGCGAGCAGATCACCCATGACATCTACTGGAACGGCTCCATCGGCGCCGCCAAGAAGGACCTCGACGAGAAGGTGCTGGGCATTCGCGCGCAGCTCGCGGCCAAGGGCGGCGATGCGCGTGTGTCGGTGCTCAAGGCCGTGGTCACGCAGGCCAGCTCGGCCATTCCGATGATGCCGCTGTACCTGTCGCTGCTGTTCAAGGTGATGAAGGCCGAAGGCACGCACGAGGGCTGCATCGAGCAGGTGCACGGCCTGTACGCCGACAGCCTGTACGGCGCCACGCCGCACCTGGACGACGAAGGCCGCCTGCGCGCCGACTACAAGGAACTGGCGCCGCAGGTGCAGGCGCGCGTGCTCGAGCTCTGGCCGCAGGTCACCGACGCGAACCTCAACGAGCTGACCGATTTCGCGGGCTACAAGACCGAGTTCCTGCGCCTGTTCGGCTTTGCCGTCGATGGCGTGGACTACACGGCCGACGTGAGCACCGATGTGGGCATTCCCGATCTGATCCAACTCTAGAGCGGACTCGCAGGGATACTCCCTCCCCATGCAGATTCAAGACAAACCGCCCGCCGGCACGCCCTTCGAGTGGATCGGCGGCGAGCCGAAGGTGGAGGCGCTGGTCGAGCGCTTCTACGACCTGATGGACCTCGAGCCGGCCTACGCGCAACTGCGCGCCGTGCATGGCACCAACCTCGACAACGCGCGCCAGCGCCTCTTCTGGTTCCTGTGCGGCTGGCTCGGCGGGCCTGCCCACTACACCGACCGCTTCGGCCATCCGATGCTGCGCGCGCGGCACCTGCCGCAGGCCATCGGCGGCCACACCATCGGCATCAAGGAACGCGACCAGTGGCTGGCCTGCATGGACCAGGCGATGGGCGAGACCGGTGTGCCCGAGGACCTGCGCGCGAGGTTGCGCGACTCCTTCTTCAAGACCGCGGATTGGATGCGCAATCGCGGCGAGTAGAAAAGGCTCGCCCCCAGGCTGCGCGCACTTCGTGTCGCTTCGCCAACCCCCTATCGGGGGCAACACCAGCGGCCCGGCAAAGCCGGTTCCGCGGTGTTCCTCGAAAAGACAAGTTCACCACCGCTCTGACAGCGATCCAACACCGACTTGAAAGAAATCACGCCATGAATTCCATCGTCATCATCGGCGGCGGCCACGCCGCGGCCCAGCTCTGCGCCGGGCTTGCTGAAGCCGGGCAGGGCGCGCGCGTGCACCTGGTCTGCGAGGAGGCCTGCGAGCCCTATCACCGTCCGCCGCTGTCGAAGGCCTTCCTCAAGAGCGCGGAAGAAACCACGCAGCCGCACAAGGCTGCCGACTGGTACCGCGAAGCGGGCATCACGCTGCACCTGGGCGATGCCGCCGTGGCCATCGACCGCGAAGCGCACACCGTCACGTTGCGCTCGGGCGCGGTGCTGCCGTGGGAGCGCCTGGTGCTGGCCACCGGCACGCGCGCGCGCCAGATGCCCGGCCTGCAAGCGGGCCTGGAGAACGTCGCGAGCCTGCGCGCTGCCGACGAGGCGCATCGCCTGCGCACACGGCTGACCGATGCACAGCAGGTGACCGTGTTGGGCGGCGGCTTCATCGGCCTCGAAGTGGCGGCCACCGCGAAGGCGCTGGGCAAGTCGGTGCAGGTGATCGAATGCGCGCCGCGCCTGCTGGGCCGCGCCGTGTCGCCCGAGCTGTCGGCGCATGTGCTCGCCACGCACCGCGCAGCCGGCATCGACATCGTGCTGGGCGCGCAGACGGGCGCCTTCGAGGTCGAGGGCGACCGGCTCGTGTCGCTCGAAGTGAATGGCACGAAGCAGCCGATCGACCTGCTGTTGCTGGGCATCGGCGCGGTGCCCGAGACCGCGCTCGCGGAAGCGGCCGGCATCGAATGCGCCGACGGCATCGTGGTCGACGGCCGCATGCAGACCAGCGCGGCCGATGTGCTCGCGGTGGGCGACTGCACGCGCTTTCCCGACCGCCGCGCGGGCCGCGCGCTGCGGCTCGAATCGGTGCAGAACGCGAACGACCAGGCGCGCACGGCGGTGGCCACGCTGACCGGCGCCGCTCGCGATCACGACGTGGTCGCGTGGTTCTGGTCCGACCAGGGCGGCCTGCGACTGCAGATGGCGGGTCTCATGCCGGCCGAAGGCACGCCGGGCCTGGTGAGCGTGCGCCGCGCAGGGCCGAAGCCCGAGGCGTTCTCGCTGTTCCACTACGTCGACGGCCAGCTCGTGTGCGTCGAATCGGTGAACGCGCCGGTCGATCACATGATGAGCCGCAAGCTGCTCGAAGCGGGCCGCAACCCTGCGCCTGAAGCGGTGGTGGATGCGGCGGTACCACTAAAGAATCACCTGTCGTAACGGTTGTCGCGGGGGTGCCGCACGACAGGCCCGGATTCACCGGTCTGTCACCCTGCTTTCGGAGACTGGCCTTCCTCATATCCGCAGGGAGACCTCTCGATGAACAACGCAGTGGCCGCGTCGCTTGCGCGCCTCGCCCCCATGACCACCTGTGCCGCCGTCCTGTCCGCCGTGCTCGTCGCCTGTGGCGGCAGCAGCGGAGGCGGCACGGCATTTCCTCCGATCGTTCCGGCCCCTGCGCCGGCACCTGCCCCGGCGCCTGTGGCCGCCGGCACGCGCACCACGGTCGCGCTGCTCGAAACGACCGACCTGCACTTCAACGTGCGCAGCTACGACTACTTCAAGCTCGCCGAAGACAAGTCGTACGGCTACGAGCGCACCGCCACGCTCATCAACGCCGCGCGCAAGGAGTTCGCGAACACGATGCTGTTCGACAACGGCGACACCATCCAGGGCACGGCCTTGGCCGACTACGAGGCGCTGGTCAGCCGCATCCCGTGCACGCAGCCGCTGTCGATGTACAAGGTGATGAACGCCACCGGCTACGACGCCGGCACGCTGGGCAACCACGAGTTCAACTACGGTCTGGACTTCCTCAACCAGGTGCTCGGCGGCGGCCTCGATGTCGAGGGCGTGGACGGCACGAAGAAGTGCGCCGGCCCGAATTTCCCGATGGTGCTGGCGAACGTGCAGAGCGTGAAGAGCGGCAAGCCGCTGGTCGCGCCCTACACCATCGTCACCAAGCAGTTCACCGCCACCGCACCCGACGGCAAGAGCGTGACGGTGCCGGTGAAGGTCGGCGTGATCGGCTTCACCACGCCCGGCATCATGAACTGGGACAAGCGCTTTCTCGAAGGCAAGCTGCGCACCGAAGGCGCCGTGGAAGCCGCCAAGCGCTACGTGCCCGAGCTGCGCGAGAAGGGCGCCGACATCGTCGTCGCGCTGCAGCACGGCGGCCTCGACGCGTCACCGTATTCGCCGTCGATGGAAAGCCCGGGCCTGTACCTGTCGAAGGTGCCCGGCATCGACGTGCTGATGATGGGCCACCAGCACGGCCTGTTCCCCGACCGCGGCGCCAAGCCCGGCTACACGCAGGCTGGTGTGGACAACGCCGCCGGCACGGTGAACGGCGTGCCGGCCGTGATGCCCAGTTCGTGGGGCAAGGCGCTGGGTCTCGTCAAGCTCGAGCTGGTGTGGGACGGCAAGGCCTGGGGCGTGGACAAGAGCAAGACGCTGGTCGAGGCGCGCTCCACGCAAACCGGCAAGGACGGCACGGGCAAGGCCGTGTACGTCGATGCCGACCCGAGCGTGGCGCCGCTGGTCGACACGCAGCACCAGGCCGCGATCGACTACGTGAAGACGCCGGTCGGCACCACCGACTTCCGCATGAACACCTTCTTCGCCGACGTCGGCGACCCGGGCGCGATCCAGATCGTGAACCAGGCCCAGGCCGACTACGTGAAGACCTACATCCAGGCCAACCTGCCGCAGTACGCGAGCCTGCCGGTGCTGTCGGTGAGCGCACCGTTCAAGTCGGGCTTCGAGGGCGGACGCGACTACACCGACGTGGCCGTGGGCAACCTCGCGATCTTCAGCGCCGCCGACCTGTACCTGTACCCGAACACGGTGTACGCGGTGAAGGTGACGGGCGCCGAGATCAAGGGCTGGCTCGAAGCGGCGGCCAAGCGCTTCAACAAGATCGACCCGGCGGCGACGGCCGACCAGCCGCTCATCAGCACCTTCCCGGGCTACAACTTCGACATGTTCACCACGCCCGACATGCAGTACGAGATCGACGTGACGCAGGCCGTGGGCAGCCGCATCAAGAACCTCATGTACCTGGGCGCGCCCATCGACCCGGCGAAGGAATTCGTCATTGCGACGAACAACTACCGCGCGACCAGCGGCGCGAGCTTCATCCCGGCGCTGGACGGGCGCGCCACGATCTACGCCTCGCCCGATGCGAACCGTGACGTGCTGATCGCGTACATCAAGGCCAAGAAGACCATCACGCGCGCGGCCAACGGCGCGGCGCGCAGCTGGCGCTTCACGAAGGTGACGACGTCGGGCAACGTGACGATCACGTCGGGGCAGGATCAGCTGAGTGCGGCGACGGACGCGGGGTTGACGAACATCTCGCTGCTGAAGGCGGATGACAAGAGTGGCAAGGGGCTCTCGGTCTACAAGGTCGAGCTGGGCCAGTGACCTGAATGAACTGCTCCCTCCCCCGCTGGGGGAGGGCAGGGGTGGGGGCTGACGGCCTCCAACGCCGAGCAGCCTCGATGGCCGCGTGCCCCCATCCCAACCTTCCCCCGGAAGGGGAAGGGGCAAGACAAGAAGCTCAGCGCCGCACGGGCGCCAACAACACCACCAGCGCGCCCGCCCCGCCTTCCGCCGGCTTGGCCTGCACGAAGGCAATCACCTCGTTCTTCTGGATCAGCCAACGCTGCGTCTTGGTCTTCAGCACCGGCTGCTTGCCGGGCGAGCCCAGGCCCTTGCCGTGCACCACGCGCACGCAGCGCAGCCCCTGCTTGTGGGCGTTGCGGATGAAGCCGCCCAGCGCCTCGCGCGCCTCGTCGCTGCGCAGGCCGTGCAGGTCGACCTGCGCCTGGATCGCCCAGTCGCCCTTGCGCAGCCGCGCCGTGATCTCGGTGCCGATGCCGGGGCGGCGAAAGCTCATGGCGTCGTCGACGTCGAGCAGCGTGGTCACGTCGAACTCGTCGGACAGCGACTCGCGCAGCACGCGCTGCTCGTCGAGCTGGTGCTGCACCGGAATGGGCGCGGGCGGCTCGGGCGAGAGCGGTACCGCGGCCTTGCGGCGCAGCGGCGCGGTGGCGCCGATGGCGCGCGTGAACAGGTCTTTCTCGGCGGCGCGCTTGCGCTCGGCCGCGTCGCGCGCGGCGGCTTCGGCGGCTTCGCGCTCGCGGGTCTCGGCGAGCACGCGCTGCACCTGCTTGAGGTCGGCGAGGGCCTTCAGGGCCGGGGGACGGGAAGACGACGCCATCAGATCAGCCCCCGTTCCGCCATCGAGAAGCTCTGGCCCGGGCTCACGATGACGTGATCGAGCACGCGCACGTCGACCAGCGCGAGCGCGGCACGCAGCGTCTGCGTGAGCGATTCGTCGGCGCGCGAGGGCTCGATGCTGCCGCTCGGGTGGTTGTGGGCCAGCACCACGGCCGCCGCCTTGTGGTGCAGCGCGCGGGTGACGACCTCGCGCGGGTAGACGCTGGTCTGCGTGAGCGTGCCGCGAAACAGCTCTTCGAGCGTGAGCAGGCGGTGTTGCACGTCAAGGAACAGCACCGCGAACACCTCGTGCGGGCGCGAGCCGATGTGCAGCTGCAGGTACTGCTTGACCGACTCGGGCGAGTCGAACACCGTGCGCTCCTTCAGGCGCTCGCCCATGGCGCGGCGCGCCAGTTCGAGCACTGCCATGAGTTCCGAGCGCTTGGCGCTGCCGCCCATGCCCTTGACCGCCTTGAGGTCGTCGGGCGCCGTGTGCAGCAGCCCCGAGAGGCCCCCGAAGCGTTCGAGCAGTTGCTGGGCCAGCTGGAGCACGTTCTTGCCGGCCACGCCCGTGCGCAGCAGCAGCGCCAGCAGCTCTGCGTCGGCCAGCGCGGCGGCGCCCCGCGCGATGAGCTTTTCACGCGGCCGGGCGTCGAGAGGGAGATCCTTGAATGCCATGAAACCCTGCGGAAACCTGTGACGGGGCAGGTGGATGCCCCGATCCTTAAAATGGCGGCCAGTTTATCGGGACACCTCCCTCGTCTTTGCCCACCTTCGCTGCACCCATGTCCCAAGTTGTGACTTCCGGCTCCTTCCTGACCCTGCACTACCGGCTGGCCGGTCCGGCGGGCGACATCATCAACACTTTCGCCGACAAGCCGGCCACGCTGTCGCTCGGCACCGGCGAGCTGTCGCCGGCCATGGAGCAGCGCCTGATGGGCCTGGAAGAGGGCACGCACGCCACCTTCGAGCTGCCCGCCGGCGAGGCCTTCGGCGAGCGCAACCCCGACATGCAGCAATGGGTGGCCCGCACGTTGCTCGCGAAGATGGGCGATCCCGACGAGCAGTACGCCGTCGGCGACGTGGTGCAGTTCCCCACGCCCGATGGCTCGGGCAGCTACGCGGGCGCGGTCGTCGAGTCGAACGAGACCGGCGTGCGTTTCGACTTCAACCACCCGCTGGCCGGGCAACCGGTGACCTTCGAGGTGAAGTTGATCGGGGTGCTATGAATCCGAACATCGAAGAAGTCCTCCTGGCCGAGCCGCGCGGCTTCTGCGCGGGCGTGGACCGTGCCATCGAGATCGTCGAGCGCGCCATCGCCAAGTTCGGCGCGCCGATCTACGTGCGCCACGAGATCGTGCACAACACCTACGTGGTGAACGAGCTCAAGGCCAAGGGCGCGATCTTCATCGAAGAGCTGTCCGACGTGCCGCCCGGCGCCACGCTGGTGTTCAGCGCGCACGGCGTGAGCAAGGCCGTCGAGCAAGAGGCGCGCGATCGCGGCTTCTCGATCTTCGACGCCACCTGCCCGCTCGTGACCAAGGTGCACGTCGAGGTGGCCAAGCTCGCGAAGGAGGGCTACGAATTCATCATGATCGGCCACAAGGGTCATCCCGAGGTCGAAGGCACGATGGGACAGCTGTCCAGCGGCATCCACCTCGTGGAAGACGTGGCCGACGTGGCCAACGCCGCGCCCCTGCAGACCGAGAAGCTCGCCGTCGTCACCCAGACCACGCTCAGCGTGGACGACGCCGCCGAGATCGCCGCCGCCGTGCGCGCGCGCTTTCCGAACGTGCGCGAGCCCAAGCAGCAGGACATCTGCTACGCCACCCAGAACCGCCAGGACGCGGTGAAGATCATGAGCCCGCAGGTCGACCTCGTGATCGTGGTCGGCAGCCCCACCAGCTCCAACAGCAACCGCCTGCGCGAACTGGCGCAGCGCCTGGGCACCGAGAGCTACATGGTCGATTCGGCCGACGAACTCAAGCCCGAATGGTTCGAGGGCAAGACGCGCGTGGGCCTCACCGCCGGTGCCTCGGCGCCCGAGGTGCTGGTGCACGAGGTGATCGAGCGCGTGCGCGCGTTCGGCGCCGTGTCGGTGCGCAAGATGGACGGCATCGAGGAAACCATCAAGTTCCCGCTTCCCAAGGGCCTCAAGCTCGACGACATCCCGCCCCCCGGGCACATCTCCTGAATTCCATGACAAACACCGATTGGCGCTCCGACATCGAGAACGCCTCCCGCAGGCTGGGCGAGCGCGCCGGCCACTTCCTGCGTGAAACCCCGCTGTGGAAGCTGCCGGCCGCTGCCTTCGGCGTAACCGCGCCCGGCGCCGAAGTCTGGCTCAAGCTGGAGCACCAGCAGGTCAGCGGCAGCTTCAAGGCCCGCGGGATGATGAACCGGTTGCTGGCCAACGACATCCCTGAAGCCGGCGTGATCGTGGCTTCCGGTGGCAACGCCGGCATCGCCACGGCGGCGGCGGCCAAGGCGCTGGGCGTGCCGTGCCAGGTGTTCCTGCCGGGCGTGTCGCCCGAAGCCAAGCGCGCACGTCTGCGCGCGCTGGGGGCCGAAGTGGTCGTGGTCGGCGAGCTGTACCCCGATGCGCTGGCCGCCTGCCTGACGCGCCAGAAAGAAACGGGGGCCTTGCTCACCCACGCCTACGACCAGCCCGAAGTGGTGGCCGGCGCCGGCACGCTCGGCCGCGAGATCGAGGCGCAGGGCGGCCTGCCCGACGCCGTGCTCGTGAGCGTGGGCGGCGGCGGTCTGATCGGCGGCCTGGCCGGCTGGTTCGAGCAGCGCGCCCGCGTGGTGGCGCTCGAACCCGAAAAGGCGCCGACGCTGTTCCGCGCCCGCGAGGCGGGCGAGCCTGTCGACGTGGACGTCGGCGGCATCGCGGCCGATTCGCTCGGCGCGCGCCGCATCGGCGCCATTGCCTGGGAGATCACGCAGCAGCAGGTGCGCGATGCGCTGCTGCTGTCCGACGACGCCATCCGCGCCGCCCAGCAGTGGCTGTGGAAGGAGCTGAAGCTCGCCGTGGAGCCGGCCGCCGCGCTGCCGCTGGCGGCGCTGCAGACGGGCGCCTATGTGCCACGCGAGGGCGAGAAGGTGTGCCTGATCGTCTGCGGGGCGAATGTCGATCCGGCCACTGTCGCCTGAGCCACCTGAGGTGTGCGGGCGGGGAGGGCGGGCGCGGGCCGGGCGCCCACCTAAAATCCCCCCATGCTCGACATCACCCTGCTCCGCAAAGACTTGGCCTCCGCTGTGGCCGGCCTCGAAAAACGCAAGAAGAACCAGCCCTACCTCGACGTTTCGGCGTTCACCGCGCTCGAGGCCGAGCGCAAGACGCTGCAAACCCGCACCGAGGAAATCCAGGCGCGCCGCAACTCGCTGAACAAGCAGATCGGCCCGCTCAAGGCCAAGGGCGAATCGACCGATGCGCTCATGGCCGAGGTCAATGCGCTCAAGGCCGAGCAGGAATCGCAATCCAAGCGCCTCGACGAGATCCAGCCCGAGCTGCATGCGCTGCTGCTCGCCGTGCCCAACCTGCCGCACGCCAGCGTGCCGCTGGGTGAGGACGAGACCGGTAATGTCGAAATGCGCCGCTGGGCTCCGAAGGGCGGTGCCGGTGCCAGCGCCACGCCGCTGGGCTTCACGGCCAAGGACCACGTCGACCTCGGCGCGCCGCTGGGGCTCGATTTCGAGATGGGCGCCAAGCTCTCGGGTTCGCGCTTCTCCGTCATGAAGGGCCCGATCGCCCGCCTGCACCGCGCGCTTGCGCAGTTCATGCTCGACATCCAGACCGAGAAGCACGGCTACACCGAGTGCTACGTGCCCTACATCGTCAATGCCGCCACGCTGAGCGGCACCGGCCAGCTGCCCAAGTTCGAGGGCGACCTGTTCGCCGCGAAGAAGGGCGGCCAGGACGGCGAACCCGCGCCCGACCACTCGGCGCTGTACCTCATTCCGACCAGCGAAGTGCCGCTCACGAACTTCGTGCGCGACGAGGTGGTGGCCGAATCGCAGCTGCCGATCAGGCTCACGGCCCACACGCCATGCTTCCGCTCCGAAGCCGGCAGCGCGGGCCGCGACACGCGCGGCATGATCCGCCAACACCAGTTCGACAAGGTCGAGATGGTGCAGATCGTGCACCCCGAGAAGAGCTACGACGCGCTCGAGCAGATGACCGGCCACGCCGAAGCCGTGCTGCAGGCGCTGGAGCTGCCGTACCGTGTCGTGCTGCTGTGCACCGGCGACATGGGCTTCGGCTCCACCAAGACCTACGACCTCGAAGTCTGGCTGCCCGCGCAGGGCACGTATCGCGAGATCAGCTCGGTGTCGAACTGCGAAGCCTTCCAGGCACGCCGCCTGCAGGCCCGTTTCAAGAATGCCCAGGGCAAGAACGAACTGGTGCACACGCTCAACGGTTCCGGCCTGGCCGTGGGCCGCACGCTGGTCGCCGTGCTGGAGAACCACCAGAACGAAGACGGCTCGATCAACGTGCCTGCGGCGTTGCGTCCGTACCTCGGCGGCCTCGAAGTTTTGCGCGGTTGAAGCCCGGAGCGTCAGAAGTCCGATTTTTCTGGCTATAATCTGAGGCTCGACAGCACCGGAGAGGTGGCAGAGTGGTCGAATGTACCTGACTCGAAATCAGGCGTACTAGCGATAGTACCGAGGGTTCGAATCCCTCCCTCTCCTCCAGTGACCCAGCATTCATGCGGGTTGCAGCCTAAGCGGGTAGTTCTACCCCCTTTTTTACCCCCTTTTGTTTTTGCGCTCAGTTGGACAGCTTTGTGCCCCGTTGCACAAGCGCGGGGGTGGGCTGTGCCTTCGAAAGGCGGCGCGTGCTGTAGCGTTTGCCCAGCAGCCCCAGCAGCCCCAGCAGCCCCAGCATGTTGTTTACCGTCGAAAATTGACCCAGCTAGCGCAGTAATTTCCGTCTAAGACTGACCCACGTAAAACCCTACCCTGCTGATTTTTAAAGCAGGGGATCCTAGGAGTGATAGACGTGGCGACATTGAGTGTCATCAGACGCTGGGCCCTGCGAGAGCAGATGTCCATCCGCGAGATAGCCAGGCGTACAGGCCTGTCTCGCAACACCGTAAAGAAATACCTGCGTGCGGGCGAAGAAATGCCGCGCTACGCCAAGCGGGAGAGCTCAAGCAAGCTCGATCCCTATGCCGAGAAGCTCGCGACCTGGCTCGCGATCGAGGCCACCAAATCGCGGAAACAGCGGCGCAATCTGCGGCAGATCCACACACTCAACCCAAAAAGGAGAACACCAAGCACTTATCCACACAGTGAAGCCTTCAGGCTCACAAAGCGGGTGGGTCAGTATTTAGTGGAAATCTAGGGTCAGAGATCGGCGGAATCCAACAGCATTGGTCGAACTGAACATCATTGAAACTACTTTGATCGAATTTGCTGGCACTGAAGTTGCAGTCGACGAATGTGCAACCACTGATTGCGATGAACTGGAAATCGCAGTGCGTGAAGGTACACCCGACGAAAGTGCAGTCTGACCAGCCAGCCCGTTGGAAAGTCGTGTCCGAGAAGCTCGTGCCGCAAAAGTTGCTACTAGCAAACTGAGCCAGATTCAAGTCCAAGCCAGCATAGGCAAAGTTGTCGGACTGACCGACCAGGCTTGCAGCAGCGCCGCCAACACCTTTGCGCCAGAGGTCGTGGTCCGTGATGATCTGCTGTGCGCTCATGACGATGTTGGTGTGTGAGTTGAGGTTGGCGATCCAAGAAACGGATCCATCCGCCAATCAGGCATCGACGATCTTCGTCGTGCCCGATCCTCCAGCCTCGGTATCAAATGGCTGGGCATTTCTACTGATCAGTACCGGAAGTAGAAGGTCCCATATTCGCCCGGATCTTCTGATCTTCTCTGCGCCTTGGCGGTCTTTACAAGATCGATGTTTTCTGGCGCTGGAAGCCCCAGGGCCTTGCCGACCTTCTCTGTCAGGCGGGCGAAAGGCATCCACTTGCGCGTGAGGCTGAAGGTCATCAAGCCGAAGAAGGCGTAGGAAATCGGTGCGCCGTAGGGAAATCCGAAAGCGATCATGTCCAGGCCACTGGTCAGTCCGAGAACCGCGAGGCACACGCCCGCAAGGACGGCAAGCCACAGCGTCACGCCGAGGAACCACCATTTGGCCGCATTGCGGATGTGCGTGCGCCGGCTCCTGGAACAATGCGGATACAGCGCAATGGTGCGGTCCGATGGACGTGCCATCCCCATGGCTTCGTAGTGCTGACCTGTCCACTGCGCCGCCACACGCACCTCGTCGCCTTCCTTGAAAGGGCTGCGCCACAGCCACCCCTTGACTTGCTGGCCGTCGAGCTCGAACTCGACATGGTCCGCGTCCTCTTCTAGGCTCGTTGCGCTCGCTGCCGTGGAGATCGCCTGTCCGCTGAGCCCGACCGTCGCAGCCGCGACGGCCACCACGCCCAGCTTGGACTTGTCGCTGTCGTCGAAGACAAAGCTCGCGCTCGCTCTCGTGCTGCGGTAGTTGCGAATGACACCGTTCAGTGTCACCAGGCCGGAGGCTACCGGTGTCGCCGTACTTTCGCTCATTGGAATCCCATCTCCACCAGGGCTTCTTGCAATTTCTTGTCCTGCTCGTCAGCGCTCTTGTAGCCCTCGTTCCGGCGCTCTTTTCCAAATGCCGAATGGTCAAGCCACACCTGCAGCGCATCGGGCGTGACCCACCAGATTACCAACTGAATGGCGAACAGTCCCACAGTGATCCAGCCGCCCAGCGCCATGCCGACGATGCGCAGGCCCACGAACGCAGCAGCGCGCGCGCCCACTGCACGCACGGCCGTGCCCACGGCAGCCCATCGTCAAGGGTGCTTCGGCGGCGTGTGCAGAGGGTTTGAGGGAGTGTGGCGGGCGCTGGGTCGATCGGCTCAATGGATGGGCCTTTCCATCATGGTCTTCGCTTGAGGTCGTGCTGACGGATATATCAACTCATCAGATCAAGCACCCATGAAAAAGCCGCCTCGATAGGCCCATGTCGCCTACGGCAAGCGTCCTTCCGGCGCTCGCACGCCGAGGCCCACCTTGTTGTCACTAGGGCCCGCGCTTTCGCCGGGGCTCGATTCTCCCGACAGCGGGTTGGTCAGCCCTGGCAGCAGGGCGGCACCGGCCAACTCCAAGGTCTTCATGCCTCGGGTGAGACGAGCGAAACCTCGGTGCCGTCGGCCGCCACCATCACACCGGGCGAGCCCTCCGCGACCTCGATGCGCACGCCCATGTGCGTCGCGGGCATGGTGACCGTCTTGCCGCGGTTGTTGGTCATCCAGCTGAGGCAGCGGAGGTACTCATCGCGCAGCGCTGGCGACAGCGTGAACTTTTGGGGATATGCGTTGCCGTACGCCTTCCAGTGGGCGATCAGCTTCCCGGTCATCTGCAGATAGAGGGTTGTCAAGGATCGTGGTGGCTTCGGAGAAAAAAGCCAGTCTGGCTCATACGCGAATTGTCGCCAGCATCCCTCGGCGGCGCGGCGATACCAACCACCCCTGGGTGGTATCTGGCGTTTGCTGCCAGTGGGACTGGTATGTCTTGCGCCACTTGCCAGTCGGGCGCACAGTACCTGGAGGATCCATCTCATCATCGAGCCTTCGAGGAGCACGCCGGCCTCCTCGGCATGCAGGGCAGCAAGGTCTGCCTCGATGACACCATCGCCAATCTTGCGGGCCGGATGTTACTAGCGGCCGATCACCTCACGGAAGATGACTGGCCGTTCTAGGAGAGATCTGAGGGGGGCTGTATCAAGAGGGGGCGAGCAGGCGACACCCATGAAAGAGCTGCCTGGGAGGCGGCTCGGAACTAGGGCAAGACAACGAAGTGCAGCTTCTGCTCGGCACACTGAACAACGACCGTGCGCTGATGGAACTGCCGTAGCGCGCCTCTTTGAAGATTGCCGATCCGATGACGGAATTTTCCTACATTCATGGGTTGGATCAACATCGTAAACTTCGGGCGCCTACTGTGTAGGCTTGCTGTAAAAAACCTCTGCCCGGCCTTGAGCGCCGGGCTTTTTTTTGGACGCAAGGGCGCGCGAGCCAGTCGAAAAAATCCCTCTTGAAATCGCGCAAGGGCCCACCTATCTTCTCTTCCGTCGGAAATTGGTCAACCGAAAAGGAGGTACTGCAATGACCATGAACTTGCTCAAGCAAATCGCCGGCTCTCGACTGCCCGTGACGTTCTATCGCACGGAGGACATCGACCAGGTCAGGATTCTGCGGGCCGCCGGGTTAGTCGTCGCCCTGGTGCCATCGCCCTCAGATCCACTGTCCATGTCCGGTTCCGCCACAGCCGCTCAAGTGCTGGCCATCACCCAGAAGGGGCGCGAGGAACTGGCGAAATTCAGCTACCCGGAATCACGACCTCCGCGCTGGCGAAACCGCTCGCCGCGATTCACTGCACGGCCCCGCTCCTATGCGAGCGGCCCTCCACGGCCGAGCAGCGTGCGCCATCTGCCCCAGTAAGGACTTCGGTCCATTTCGGGTTCCATTCGTTCCAGATTCTTGGAGGCTCAGCCATGTACAGAACATTCTTCCCACGCGACATGCTTGCCGAGATGGATCGCTTGCAGCGGGATATGCAGCAAGCGTTCGATCTGGCACCCACGATCCGCGGCTTCGGCAGCAACGGGTTTCCTGCGCTGAACGTCGGTGCCACACCGCAGGCGGTGGAAATCTATGCCTTCGCACCGGGTGTAGATCCAGCCACATTGGAGGTCCAACTCGAACGTGGCCTCCTGACCATCGCAGGCAAACGCGCGCCCGTGCTGCCCGAGGGGGATGCGAAAGCTGCGGTGCACATCAACGAGCGTTTCGAAGGAGCGTTTCGCCGCATGCTCACGCTGCCGGATGATGCAGACCCGGATGCGGTCGATGCAAAGCTCGCTGACGGTGTGCTGCGCATCACCATTCGCCGGCGCGCGTCAGCCCAGCCTCGCCGCATCGCGGTTCAGTGAGACAAGAGGAGATGACCACCATGAATAACGACATCCAGACCCGTTCGACCGGCGCGCCCGAGGGCTCTGAAGCGAAGCCGTCGCGCTATGGCAGTGCGGCGCTGACGCCGCCAGTGGACGTGATTGAGGACACAGGCGGTATCACGCTCTACGCAGATCTTCCTGGCGTCGCGCGCGAGAACCTCTCCCTTCACGTCGAGGCGGCGACGCTGACCATCGAGGCCGAGTCGAATCTGACGGTGCCTGAAGGTCTGAAGACCAGCCATACGGAGGTCGGGTTGGGACGATTCCGCCGCGTCTTCACGCTCAGCAAGGAACTGGACACTGAAAAGGTTTCGGCGGAGCTTACGCAGGGCGTCCTGAAGCTGCGGATTCCCAAGGCGGAGCATGCGAAGCCCAGGCGAATTAATGTCGATGTGACCTGAGCGCATGCGCGTGCAGCTGTGATGGCTGCACGCGCTTTGAACGTGTGGTTAGTAGTAACGCTCGGCGATTCTCATTGCAGCACGTGCTCAGCGCGCAGCGCTGGCGAGAGCACGAATTTCTTGGGGTAAGCGTTGCCCTTCGCTTGCCAGTGCTCGGAGAGGCGAGCGGTGATCTCGAGGTAGAGGGGGCATCGGTTGATCGTAGCTGCGCGGCTTGATAGTCCGGCCAGCGACGGCCATCTTTCTGGGGGCGTCATTTCCTACATGCACAACCGAAGAACGCGAGCAAGTTGGCGCAACTTGCTGCTCGCGCCAATCATCAATCCTGGTGCCACGCTTGTACAGAGTACAGGGGTATGCCATGGGAGGCGAAGTTCTTGTATACGACGGCAAGTTGGGGCAATGGTCGTGCACATTTCATTTCAGTCAGGCTTCGCCCAATTCGTTCTCCGCGGCGGCTCACATCACACAGGGCGGAAAGGAGCGATGCAAGGTCGTGGTGTGCAGGTCGCGCATGACCCGCGCTGAAGGCGTTGCTCTGTTGAAGCAAAATTGCATCGCGTGGATTCAACAGGCCAAGGCTGACAAGGTGGCTGTCAATCCACCGCCCGCTCTTGCCGCGCGACAGGGCGCGCCTTCATCTGCGAGGAAGAGGTGACGATCTCGAAAACGCCCGCCACTCCACCTAGCTCTTTCTGCCCCTGGCGTTGAGCGAGGGTTTGGGCAAGCAGGACGGCGGAAACCAGATCTTTCTGCTCGTCGCTTAAGCGCTCACCGCGCTCGTGTACTGCCCATGCCAGCAGATAGGGGCGGAAGTTGGCGGGGCGCCCCAGCGCATCCACGAATGCCCGGAGAAATACGGACTTTGCTGCCTCCTTTTGCTCTGCGCTCGCCCCCTCAGCGCTCAGCAGAATCTGAAACCTTATCGACACCTCTTTGCCTCCTGGTTGTATTTAAACGTTTCGCGAGCCGAGAGGGAAGCAAGAAAAAACCCGCACGAGACGGGCAAGGGCAACCAGAGGAGGGAGGGGGGGGAACTGGGCCGCCGATGGAAATCTAAAGTACTGTCTCGGTGACGCACTGGCGTGTGAAGCTACAGTCGGGCCAGAAACGGTCCGGGAGCTCTTCGCCTAGTTCAAGCTGACTCTAGCTGGTGCACTACTCCAGCATGCGCGTTGGCACCAGTCCCAGCGCGCGTAGTTTGGGTTCTTCATAGACAGAGTCCTCGGCTGGATAGCGCAGACTTGGAACCTGCACTGCCTTGGCGCTGGCCCAAACGACGCTTTCGCCCGCCGGCAGGGTGTCGATCTGCACGGTGTAGATCGGGTCATCGAAGGCTGTGTTGGCGGCGATGAAAGACCACCCTCGCACCCGGAACGCCGTGATCAACTCCCCGAGAGCAGCGGCGTTGATCCTGCTTGTGTGCAAAAGCATCACATGCTTAGGGCTGCGGCCGAGGACCTGCCGAGCCAAACCATCGTAGTAGGCTGCACGGTCCAACAGATGCTCGATGTACGCGGCCTTCACGCGATTGGCCTTGTCGGCATTTCCTTCGTCCAGCCACGCCGCATAGGCTTGGTTGTAGTACCAATCGCTCGCGTCGATCGAAACCGGCGCCGCCCTGTAGCCGGCAGCCTGCATCCAAAGGCGCATGCCGTCTCGCTTGGCAAGCGTGTCGCCCTCCTTGAGATACGGAAAGCGCAGCATCTTCGTCCAGCCAGGGATACGGCTCAGCACGGCGTCGGCCTCCTTAACATCGCTGATGAAGTCCGCAAGCGGCACTTGAGGCGATCCCAGGCTGCGGTGTTGGGACGTGTGGTTGCCGATCCCGTGGCCGGCGCGCGCCCAGTCCCGGATGAGGTCCAGTCCCTGGGCCTGGCCGGTGCGCACGAGTGCGGGAAACACCATGGACGTCACGCCTGCATCGTGGAGCGTCTCCAGGATCTGCCGGTTCCACGACGGGGCCGCGGGCTCCTTCAGGGGATTGAGCCCGTCGTCGAATGTCAGCGCCAAGGTCTGGGCCAAGACGCCGGACGAACTGAGAACGATGAGAAGGGCGAAAAGCGCGCGACGCAATGTGGTCATGGCGATGCCCATCTCAATGGGCTGCGACTGGCAGAAGCCGAAGCAGCTCGTGCGCGGTCGAGAAAGAAGAAGAAAAAAATGGCCACTGCTGTCGCAGCGACCTGGAGGACGCGGTTGCGCATAGTATTTCTTGCTGAGGGGGCGGAGATGAGCGCGTGCCGAGCGTGCTTCGGGAGATCCTGTGGTACCTGAGGATTGGAGATGCTGGCTTGATGTTCGCACGTGGTGCCGGCTTTCGGTCAGCGTGTTGAGTCTACGTCTGCAGTTGGTCGAAGCTGGGCTTCCGCTGATTCACAGAAAGACGGTGTGAGGCTGCAGCCTCGCTCCTTTTTTCATACGCCCTCACAAAGAGTTGACGGCTTTTCCGTTCGCTGTGATTTCTCAGTGCGCCGAGAGCAGATACTTCAGGCCCTGCGTGAAGCCACGCGGCGCGACGGTGAGATGGTCCTCGTCGTTCAGGACCGCTGACTTCAGCTTCAAGCTTGGGTACTTTCTGCTCTGTAGCGCCGTCTCCAGCGCCTGGTTGTCGGCAACCATGTCTACCGTCTGGTTGTAGCGTCGAACACCTTTGCGCAGCGCCTCATAGGCGCCGACATAAAGATAGATATTCGCCGTCAGGTCCCGATTCTGTTTGGCGTAGCTCGCTTCGAGCTTCAAGGCATGTCGCTTGTCGTACCAGAGAGATGGGCTGCCGAGGAGATAGCCGTTGAACAAGCCGGGATCGGTGAAAAGGATCTGCGTCCCAAGCAGGGCGCCGTAGGAGTGGCCGAGAAAGATGGCTCTGGCCGGGTCGGCCCGGTAGCGAGCGGCGATGAACGGCTTTACCTGGTTGCGCAGATATTCTTGATAGGCGCGCGCCTGACCGTGGACCGCATTGGCAGGCGCGGTGCTGGGGCCGTTCGGTGTTGGTGTGTAGTCGCGCTGGCGGCTGACCGCGCCGTCCTCGCCCTTTGCGTAGGACAGGCCGACGAGGATGAATTCCTCGATCTGAGGCCCTTCAACGTTCAGGCGGCGCCCCAACTGCCGGACGATCGGGAAAGCGTAGTCGGCGTCAGTCACATACAGCACGGGGTAGCGCTGCCGCGGCTGCTTCGTATAGGACGGCGGCAAAGCGACGAAGACTTGGTAGCCACGGCCTGAAACCGGATCGGGCACGTCCCATACCTCGCTGTCGACAATCTCGTAAGGCCGCCCCTCGCCGGGCTGCACCTTCGGCGTCGTTTGGGCCTGGGCGTGTGCCGGATCGCCAGAGATGCCGAAGCTGGCGACGAGGGCAACCAGCAAGGCGTTCAGAAAACGTTGTTGCATGTGATGAGGCCTTCGCAGGTCGGAGGAAATTCTGGTGCAGACCGAGAGGACAGCTTCCGGTCGACACCTGTCCCATGTCGAGTGCCTGCTAGTGGCACGCCTCAGGCCGGTCACCGACCAGGTCGTCTCCTGGCCGGCCAGAGCCGCTGCATGCGGCAACGCTCTTCAGGACAGGTGCTTCCCAACAAGACCCGACATTTCGAACATCGTCACCTCGGGCTTGCCCATCACCGCTTGAAGCTTGGCATCACAAAGGATATTGCGCTTGTTCGCTGGGTTTTGGAGGTTGTTCAGCTTGATGTAGTCCCACAGCAGCTTGGTGACCTCGGTTCGAGGCTGGGGTGCGGAGCCAATGACGGCTGCGAGCTCGGCGCTGGGTGCCAGGGGGCGCGTGAACGCCGTTTGCTTCTTAGCAGTGGTCATGTTTGTCTCGGCAAAGCGGTGAATTCTACGAACGCCCCAAATGGTTTCGCTGGGCGCAGCGCCGAACGGGGGTTGTAGGGGCGCGTCCGTCGGTCAGTTCGTAGCAAATTGGAAGGGAGGCATGAGGGTCAGGTGTTGGCCGAATTCTGCCGCAAGCACGTCAACGTCAATGGGCTCAAAGCAACTGCCGGGTTGACAATGAGCTGTCGTTCCTCAATCCACAAGCATTAGTCTGAAAGCTCATCATGATTAGGTGAGAAGAGATTTCCCGCTCATTCGGCCGTTCTTGTAGAAAGTGCACTCGGTCTCGCGCGCGCCGCTGCCGTCGGGCCGGCAGGCCATGCGCCGCACGGGGCCTTGCAGGAAGCCGCCGGCCAGTTCGCCTTCGCGCCACTGCACGATCTCTCCGTCCTGGCCCAGCACTTCGCGCAGGCGGCCGGTGCCGCCCGGCGCCAGGTCGGTGCCGTTTTCGTCCAGGCACCGCAGGTAGCGGTCGCGGCCGTCGCGCTCTTGCAGGCTTTCGGTGTTGAGCGCGCCGCCGGGCCAGTAGCGCAGCCAGCGCTGGCCGCCGCCGTGCGGCTCGATGCGTAGCAGCAGAGATCCGTCCGGGTGAAAGTGCTCGCTGCACAGTTCCTTGCCGTGCCAGTGCAGCTCGGCGCTTTCCCGCTGGCCGCTGGCGCCGAAGGTCTCGTGCAGGCCGTGGTGGCCCAAGCCCAGCGCCTGCCGGTCGTTGCGCACGCATTGCTCCTCGTCCCATGTCCAGCTTCCGCTCGATTGGCTGGGGTAGTGGATCCAGTGGCGGCTGCGCTGCTCGGCCCAGTCGGCCGCCTCACATTGCAGCAGCGTGCGGTCGCGTGAGAACCAGACCACGTCGCAGCCGCCGCCCTCGTTCTCGAAGGTGTTGGGGCCGATGGGGAAGCCGTCCTCGAAGCGCAGGCGGTGTGCGCCGCCTGCCAACACGATGTGCTCCACGCCGCTGCCGTGCAGGCCTGGCACCAGCGCGATGGCGAAGTAGCGGTGCGGGTCGCGCACGATGTCTGCCTCTAGGCGCTGGCGGATGGCGTTGTGCAGGGCGAAGAATTCGGTGGCGATGGCCTGCATGCGCTCCTCATGCGGAGCAAGAAGACTCTGGTAAGCATCCCAGGCGTCGTCGTCTTCCTCATCATCGTCTTCGTCCTCTTTCGGGTACGCCGCCGCCACCGCGCTCCAGATCGCATGCGCTTCCTTGATCAGCGGCAGCGCGGGCGCATAGACGGGGTTGGCCGCGATGAGGCCCGGCACCGCGTCTGCATCGTCCAGGTGCGCGGCCACGTTGTCGAAGTACTGATCGACGCCGCCATTGGAGACCTGCGCGTCGAACTGGTCGAAGCAATAGACGGCGCGCAGGTGGGGCGCGAACGCTAAAGGGTCTGCGTCGCACAGGACATCCACGATGGCTGCGCTGAAATACGGAGCCCGCCGCAGCAGTGCGGGCCAGTCGATTGAGGGGAGGTGTTTGGTGTGTGCCATGGAAGATTTTCTTGGTGGATTGGCGATAGAGGCCATTTTTGCCATGGAAATGAGTACCTATGGCCAAGCATGGGCGATGTCCTGCAAGGTGCGAAGGCCCGCCGTGTCTAGTCTATTTAGGGCATGTCGCGCGCCATGCGCACCAGCGATTCCAGTACGCGCACTTCGTGCCCAAATGCCGCGCTTTCCGGCTGGTCCGGGTTTTCCGCGACCCGCACCGCGTCGATGCTTTCCCCCGAGCTTTGCGCAGCTATGGCGCCTTGCCAGCCGACAGTAATAAGGTGCTCTCGTGACTGTCGTTATCGCGAGTTGATCAAGCACCCTTCAACAAGGTAGTGTTGGCTCCAGTTTTTCACCAAAGCTAACCTTCGTAAACGCCTGTTTATCGTCGGTTGGTGCATACGGAGACCTAAAGAGCGAGCACGCGTTTCGTCGACCGCCGTGGTGAGCGACCGCTGTTGCCGCTATCGCTCACGAGCGCGCTGCTCCTGCGGCTGATCGCCGGGCTGATCTATCTACAACACACCTTCGATTCCTCCGACGAGGCTGTGGTCAACACTTGGGTCGAGAAGCATATTCGCCAGCACTGGCGATGGGCGGCGTTCACGTCGAAGTCAAAGGCCAATATGCTGCCGCGCGGATGCGCGCAATGTTGCGGCAACTTTGAAAAATAAAGAATGAGAGCAATTCTGAACTGCCCCGGGCGCAAGGCGAGGGGCAGTGTCTGTGTGTTTGCTCTATTCTTTCTCGAGGATCTATCGATGACTAACCAGGCAGGGGTGCTGCTTCCATGAGTGCTGGGTTGCATCCATTGCGGCGAGGCCGTGTTCTTCTTTTGGCCGTTGCTACGCTTCTCATCCTCGGAGTGCTCCTGTACCAAACGTTCAAGCCTGACCCCAAACCGGAACTGGTTCTGTCGAAGGTCGCGCGTGGAGACATCGAACAGACAGTGGAGGCAACGGGCACGCTTAAGCCGTCTCGTCTCGTCAGTGTCGGCTCCCAGGTTTCGGGCCGGATCGAGTCTCTGCACGTCAAATTGGGAGACAAGGTCAAGGCGGGCGATCTGATCGCCGAGATTGATTCACGCACCCAACTGAACACGCTGCGCAGCGCTCAGGCGGCACTGCGCAGCGCGCGGGCCAACCGCAACGCGCTGGCGGCCAGTCTTGGTCAGTACGAGCAGACCCTGCAACGGCAGCAGCGTTTGCTGGCGGCCGAGGCGACCTCGTTGTCCGACTACGAGGCCGCCAAGGCCAAGGTGGAGGGCACGCGCGAGCAGATCGCCGCGCTCGAGGCCGAGATTGCCCAGCGCGACACCGAAGTTGCCGCCGCGCAGACCAATCTGGCGTATACAAGGATCACCGCCCCCATCGATGGCGCCGTGCTGGCGGTCGTTTCCATGCAGGGACAGACCGTGAATGCGGTGCAAAGCGCCCCCACCATCGTGATGCTGGGCAACCAGGATTCGATGACTGTCCATGCGGAAATTTCCGAGGCCGACGTGATCCGCACCGCACTGGGGCAGGAAGTCTTCTTCACCATTCTCGGCAATCCATATCGGCGCTACACCAGCACCTTGCGAGACATTGCGCCCGCGCCCGAATCGATCACCAATGAGGACCGGTCCAGTCTGTCCGCGCAGGCTCTTGCAGGCGCCCCGGCGAAGACGGCTATCTACTACAGCGGCCTGTTCGACGTGGAGAACACCGACGGGCAACTGCGCGCCTACATGACGGCACAGGTCAGCATCGTGCTGGGCCGAGCCAAGAGCGTGCTGACCATTCCTTCAACCGCCCTGGGGGCGCGGGCCGGCGATGGCAGCTACGCCGTGCAGGTACTTGGCCCAGACGGTCGCGTTCAGACGCGCAAGATAGAAATCGGTCTCGATGATCAGTTGCAGGTGGAAGTCAAACGCGGACTGAGCGAAGGCGAGCAGGTGGTGCTGGGTGACCCCGAGACCCGTACGACCAGCAAGGCGAAGAACCCGTCGCACAAGCCCAATCCCAATGGGCCTGCGGCGTAGGGGGGAGCACATGACGGAACCCCTGCTGCGCGTGCGCGGATTGCGTCGCGAGTTTCCTGCCGGTGACATGCCTCTGGTCGTTCTGAATGATGTAGACCTGAACATCGACGCTGGCGAACTGGTCGCAATCGTCGGCCAGTCCGGCTCGGGCAAGTCGACGCTGATGAACATCCTCGGCTGCCTGGATCGACCCTCTGGCGGCAGCTACCGGGTGGCCGGGCGTGAGACCAGCCAGATGACACCGGATGAGCTGGCCGAGTTGCGGCGAGAGCACTTCGGCTTCATCTTCCAGCGCTATCACCTTCTGAGTGATCTGAGCGCGACAGGCAATGTGGAAGTGCCCGCCATCTATGCGGGCGTTCCTGCGCAGGTACGGCACGCGCGGGCCGAGGAACTGCTGACGCGGCTCGGGTTGGCACAGCGCACCGACCACCGTCCCGGCCAACTCTCCGGTGGACAGCAGCAGCGCGTTTCGATCGCCCGCGCGTTGATGAACGGCGGTGCCGTCATCCTGGCCGACGAACCTACCGGGGCGCTCGACACTCACTCGGGCAAGGAGGTGATGGCGATCCTCGGCGAGCTGCATGCCGACGGACACACCATCGTGCTGGTGACTCATGACATGGCGGTGGCCGAGCACGCCCAGCGCATCATCGAGATCCGCGACGGGCGCATCGTGGCCGATCGGCGCACCGACGTGCAGGCAACGCAATACACGGAGCACCGGCCACAGGCCCGGCGCTCGTCCGTCGGCGACAGCGCTCGGGCCCTGCGTGACCGCTTCACGGAGGCATTCCGCATGGCGCTGCGGGCGATGAATGCCCATCGCATGCGCACTTTCCTGACCATGCTGGGCATCATCATCGGTATCGCCTCGGTGGTGTCGGTGGTGGCGCTCGGTGCCGGCGCGCGTCAGCAGATCCTTTCCGACATCTCATCACTGGGCACCAATACCCTTGAGGTCTATCCGGGCACGGGTGTTGGGGATCTGCGCGCCAGCCTCGTCGAAACGCTCACCCCCGGCGACAGCGCAGCGCTGGCGCGGCAGAGCTTCGTGGACAGCGCCACGCCAGGCGTAGCGTCGACCGTCACGGCGATGTACCGCAACAAATCAGCCACTGCCCAAGTCAGCGGCGTGGGGGCGCAGTACTTTCGCGTGCGCGGAATCAAGATCGCCGAAGGGCGATTCTTCGGAGCCCCCGGTGTCGATGGTCACCAGCAAGTCGTCGTGATCGATCCGAACACCCGCGCAAGGTTCTTTGGTCCGCGCGAGAACCCGATCGGCCAGACCATTCTGTTGGGCAAGGTGCCGGCGCGCGTGGTTGGAGTGACGCAGAAACAGTCTGCCGCCTTCGGCGACGGCTCCGTACTCAACGCCTGGGTGCCGTACACGACGGCCATGTCGCGCATGCTGGGCAAGAGCCATGTGTCAAGCATCACCGTGCGCGTGTCCGAAAGCGTCTCGATGCAGACCGCCGAAAGGGCTGTCACTCGACTTCTCAAGCACCGCCACGGCACGCAGGATTTCTACATGAACAACAGTGCGCAGATTCGCGAAACGATCGAGCAGACCACCCGCACACTGACCATGATGATCGGTGCCATCGCGGCGATTGCACTGGTGGTGGGTGGAATTGGCGTGATGAACATCATGCTGGTTTCGGTGACGGAGCGCACCCGAGAAATCGGGGTGCGCATGGCCGTCGGCGCGCGACGCAGCGACATCCTCCAGCAGTTCCTGATCGAGTCCGTGCTGGTCTGCCTGCTGGGCGGCGCGCTCGGCGTGGGCTTGGCATTGGGGTTGGGGCTGTTGCTGGAACTGGCGGACGTGGGATTCAGCCTCGTGTTCTCCGCGACCTCGATCGTGGCGGCCTTCGCTTGCTCTAGCCTGATCGGCGTTGCATTCGGCTTTCTTCCGGCGCGCAACGCCGCACAACTCGACCCTGTAGAGGCACTGATCCGCTGATGAACCAGATCTTTTCCATTTCGGCACTGGCCTTGGCGGTGCTTGTCGCCGGATGCGCGTCGTCCGATCACTATGCCTCGCAGGTGCCCCCCATCGAGATCCCGGCCGAGTACGGCCGGGGCACAGCTTTGTCTAACGCGTCCGTGGAGGCACTCGCGATGCTTCCGCCGCTTGACGCCGAGCGCAGCAGCGACGTGCGGAAGGATCCCTGGTGGCACAGCTTTGGCGACAAGCGATTGGCGCGGATGGTCGACCACTCCCTGACCGTCAACGCCAACCTCACGGCGGCAGGCTTTGCGCTGCGCCGAGCCCGACTGGAGGCGAGGATGACTTCAAACGACCTGTTTCCGCAGCCTGTGGCCAGGCTTGAAGGCAGTGCCACCCGCGAGCTTGATGGTGGCGGCAGCTCTGCGCGAAGCCACCGCGTCAATGTCGGACTCAACTGGGAGGTCGATCTGTTCGGCCGCCTGGCCGCACAGCGCGATGTGCAGACGTGGGGGGCACAGGCTTCTGCCGACGATCTGCAGGCGACAGCGCTGGCACTGGTGGGTGATGTTTGCCGCTACTACTGGATGCTGGCCTATCTGAACCAGTCCATTCATGCGGGCGAGCAGGATCTGGCTGCGCTGGAGCGCATTCTCCAATTGGTGGAGGTCCAGCATCGCGAAGGCGATGTGTCTCGTCTGGAGCCGCGGGAGGCGCAGCAGCGGTTGGAAAGTCAGCGAGCGGCGCAGGGAGCGCTTGTGCAACAGCGCGTGGAGGTGCGCAATGCGCTGACGGTGCTGCTCGATGGTCGGCCTTGGCCGCAGCAGGACGAGCCTCAGTCTTTGCAACACCTCGATGCGCTGATGGTGCGCGAAGGAGTCCCGGCCGAACTGCTGGGCAGACGCCCCGACCTGCGCGCTGCTGAACGGCGCTTGCGTGCATCGCTCGTGAACGTCGACGCCACGGTGCTCAGCTACTACCCGTCGCTCAGCCTCACGGGGTCCATGGGCGGCAGCAGCGCCGCCTTGTCCGACGTGCTTCGTCACCCGGCGGGGATGCTGGGCGCGAGCCTGAACCTGCCGTTCATCAACGTGGAGCGCATGCGGATCAGCACGGAAACGGCTGGCGTGACCTATCTGAAGGCCGCCAGTGAGTTCCGCACCACGCTTCATATCGCGTTTCAGGAAGTGGACAATGCCCTGTCGGCGCGCGAGCGCCTGCAGGACCAGCGTAACGCCCGACAGCGGTCCTATCAGGCGGCGGGCGATGTGGCGCGCATGTACGAGGCGCGCTACCGAGAAGGTGCCAGCGCGCTGCGCACTTGGCTGGATGCACAGCAGGAGCTGCGCAGCTCCGAGCTTGCGTTGGCGCAGGTCCTGCGCGATCAGGTTGGCAATGACGTGAAGCTGGCGCTGGCGTTGGGTGGCTCGTGAGTCAGCGGGGGGAGGCGGCAGGGGGGGCCGACAGCAGAGGCAGTCGTATCTCGAAGCAGGCTCCCCCACCCTGAATTTCCGCGACCTCGACCGAGCCTTGATGCAGGTCGACGATCTCACGCACCAGATGCAAGCCCAGCCCCGTGCCCTGGTCGCTGGGCTGGATGCGATAGAAGGGTTCGAAGATGCGCTCCTGCTCTTCAGTTGCCACGCCGGGTCCCTGGTCGCGCACGCTCAGCGTGCCGTTGGCGCCGACGTCGATGGAAATGACGCCATGACCACCGCCGTGCACGATCGCGTTTTGCACCAGGTTGATCAAGGCGCGCCCCAACGCCAACCTGTCTCCCGCAACGAGGACAGGCGCATCACCCCCATTGACCTCGATCTCATACCCTGCGCTGAGCACCAGGGGCGCCATGTCAGTGGTCACCTGATGTGCGACTGCACGCAGATTCACCGGTTTCAGGTCACTTAGCTTGCGCCCCAAGCGCTGCAGGTCCAGCAGCGCCTCGGCGAGGTTCGAGAGACGGGACACGTCGGCCAGCACGCGTGCGCGTGCCGATCCTGATACCAGCAGGCCGACACGAGCCTCCAAAATGGCAATCGGTGCACGCAGTTCATGCGCGGCGTCAGCGAGGAAGCGGTCGCGTGCGTCATAGTCCTGGCTCAGGCGCGTCAGGGCTTCGTTGACCGCTCGGACCAGTGGCTGGATCTCGGTGGGAAGGTCTTCCTCGCCCAGTCGCGCATCCCGCTTGCGGATGTTGATAGCCTCGGCCTGCCGCGCAGTTCGAGCGACGCCCGCCAGCGCTCGTCGCGCCAACCAGGGGATGAAGCATAGCGTCACCAGCAACAGCGGCAGCATCAGTTGCAGGCCAAACGCGCTGAACAACAGCGTGAAGGCAGCCCAGATGCCCTGGGTGGGGGCACCCCCCACCAGCAGATACACCGGCCCGAATGGCGCATCGTGCACCGCGACGCGCGTTGCGAACACTGCAGGGTTGTGACGTGCCCATATTCCGGAGTCGCCCAACGACGGCAGCACGCTGACCAAGCCTTCGATGTGTGGCGGCACAGGTCCGCGGCGAAGTTCGCGCCCTGCACCATCCCTGGCCACAAACCAGACAGTTGGGAAACTCTCCAGGGCGCGGACTTCTGCTGTGTTGGCTTGAACCAGATGGCCCTGTGCGTCAAGTTCGATCGATTTCGCGACGGCGGCCACCACGCTTTCGTCCACAGAGCCAGCGGATTTGACGGCGATCACCCATGAAATTCCCGTCAGGACCAGCACGAAGATGACCAACTGGAAGCCCATGAGGCTGGCAGTCAGTTTGAAAACGAGCGATCTGCGGCGCCTAGCCATGGTTTGCTGCCCTGAGCAGGTAGCCCACGCCGCGGATGACGTGAATGGTCACCTTCGCGTCCACCGATTCCAGTTGTCGACGCAGCTTGGAAACGTGCGCATCGAGCGCGTTGGACTGGATGTCGTCGTCAAAGCCATAGACGCGCTCGATCAGCCATTCGCGCACCACCGTGCGCTCCGCGCGCAGACATAGCGCTTCCAGTACCAGCAACTGGCGGCGCGGAAGGGGCACAGGCAAGCCATCGACGCGCGCTTCCCTTGCGCTGAAATCGAAGGTGAGGCGCCCCACACTCACTGTCGGAATGCTCACCTGCGCCGGGCGCCGGCCGATGGCGCGGAGGCGGGCCATGAGTTCTTCGATGGCAAAGGGTTTGCTCAGGTAGTCGTCTGCGCCCAGGTCCAGCCCCTGCACCTTGTCGGCAACGCCGCTCTTGCCAGTCAACAAGATGATGGGCAGATCCGGGTGGGAACTGCGCGCTGCGGCAATGAGGCTGGCACCGTCCCCATCGGGCAACTGGCGATCGAGCAGCAACAGATCATGCACACCTTGCCGAAGCGCCGCATGGGCCTGCGCGATTGACACTGCGCCGTCGACCACCATGCCCTCTGCTTCGAGAGCCTGTTTGATCACTGACGCCATCTCTGGTTCGTCCTCCACGATGAGTATCCGCATGCGAAGCGCTCAGCTTTCCATTGACTTCATCCGCCAAAAGTAGCACATAGAGACACGGCACGACGCAATGTTGCGGCAATGTCGCGGACATAGAGTGCCCCTATACCTTCAACGATAGATGTCGATCATGCGTCCGAACAAGTCGCCTTCGTCGCCCGAGCCGCATCGGCGGGTCGACTCTGCTCTCGCACTGACAGAGAGCAACGCTCTCGATCTGAGCCACGCAATCGAAATGCCTGCAATGGTGAACGAGCCGGATCATGCGATCAGCAGCGCCCGGCATGGTCACTACGCCCAATACCTCGAAGCCGCCCGTGTCGCGCTGCTGGCGAAGTTCGACTGCGGCGACGTACAGATGCAGGCTTCCGGATACGTCTGGCCCATCATTGAGATGCGCATGAAGTACATGGCGCCGCTTGAGTTCGATCAGCCTGTGCGCATCCGGGCCACCATTGTCGAATGGGAGCATCGCCTCAAGATTGACTACCTGATCTCGTGCTTGCATACAGGCAGACGCCTTCACAAGGCCTCTTCCGTCCAAGTAGCGTTGGACATGGCCAGTCGCCGCATGTGCTGGGTCAGTCCGCCGGTGCTATGGGAAAAATTGGGCGTTCTGGTGCGAACACAATGAGCATGAGGTGAAGTCGCTCCCCAAGCCTCTTTGGCGCTGCCGTCGCGGTGGAGCAGAGGCTTCTCTTGGGCGGAAGTGCCAAGGTAGACGTGACCCGGGAACTCGACCTATCGTGGTCCTTCTGGGAAACCGGGTATCGAAGGACCACCGTACGCACGATTGTGCGGGACCCGGCGGCTACTCCTAGGTTCCAAACCCTGAGCCAAGCAGCATTGGCGCTGTCGGTGACGCCGAATGCCGGATACAACGCGAGATGGTGCCCTCACTGGTTGCGCGCGGCACGGCAGATGCCGGCTTCCTCGGTGCGATCTTCTGGGCGTCGGAGCATGACCCTTGGATCTCCCGTGCGTCAGATTTGCCTCATGCACCTTGTGCGGGCGTGGCTTTCCTCTCGCACGTCAACCTCTCGGTGAATCGAACGGATCCGACGTTCACCTGCAGGGAAAAAGCATGTCACCCATGCTCAGGATGAGAAGTGGTGATGGCACCATGTTGAGACAATGTTTGTGGTGCCCACTCCCAACTGCCAGAAGATTGGCACAAAGGAGTACGAGTTATGTTTTTTGAAGCGGGGCGCATGACGTTGTGGCTGGGTGCAATCGCCCAAGTCTTGGCGTTGTCTTATATAGGTTCTGCGCATGCGCAGAGATGGGATCATCAGCGTACCGATTGGTACATGAACAACTGGGAGCGTCAGCGCGAAGATCACAACCGACGCGAGCGCGAGCGCAGGGAGGACGCCACAGCCGCGGGTGTCGTGGTTGGGGTCGTTGGAACGGCGGTGTTGGCAGGCGTTATCGCGGCGGCGGCCAAGCGGGAAAAGGATGAACGCTCGCGGGCGGACTACTGCCTAAGCCGCTATGGAAACTACGACCGGGCAACGGACACTTACCGGGCCAGGGACGGGTACGCCTATCGCTGCGAATGAGTTGATTCAGCGGTGCGCGCCGGATGTGCTTGTACAGCAGAAAAGCCGCCACGCTCTTGTGCCCTTGCGTGTAGACCTTGTTGTCGGTGCTTGCGTTTGGAATGCGAGGCGATGGAACGCTCTGTCGCCTTCCGCGCAACTACTGCGTGCTTTAGAGTTTGGCGGGCTTGTTCGCAGAGGCGAACCCGTTCACCAATTCAGAAAACAGTCTTATGGGAAAGAACTTACCCCCGAGGCATAAAAAAGAGTTTTCGACATTAACTCTAGATCTAGAAAGACGTGAACTATGAAAAAAATCGCTCTCTTGACCTTGTTCGCAGCGGTGTCTGCGTTGGCAGCTATGCCAGACCAGAAGCAGACCTACATCGACAAGACATTCGCTTCCATGGATACCAATGGTGATGGCCGTGTCGACAAGACCGAATACACCAGTTTCCAGCAGTCGCGATTTAAGAATCGGGCACAGGCAGTCGACGCCGCATTTGAGGAACTGGACAAAGATAAGGACGGAAAGATCAGCAAGGCAGAGGCCATTGTTGTTCCAGAGATATCAAGGTACTTCGACGGGCTTGATGCCGACAAGGACGGAGTTCTTTCCCGCGAGGAGATGCAGCGCGCCATGATTGCGGCCCAAACTGCCGAGTCCCCCGAAAAGTAGGCGACGCCGGGGGAGGGCTCCTGTCATGTTGGCATTGATAGGGGACCGAGCTGTCGCTAAACGGCCTCGCCATACAGGCAGGTTGAGCGGCGGCTTGTGCATTCTGGCTTTCCGCACCGCCAATGCGCGTTTCCACGCCGCGTTTGCCGTGCTCAGCTTAGCCTACCAAGTCTCGTGGATCCTGCGCCTGTACGATGTGATTGGAAATTGAGCTGCGTCAGCTGCTATGCCATGGTCTCCAGATGGCGCCAAAACCCGTCGCATCTTAGATCAGCATTGCGCCCCTGCCGGTCCACGCTCCAGATGTGCCTCCATCAATTCGGAGAACCATTCCACGAAGGCGACCAGACGCCGAGAGCGCTGGCGCCGGTGTGGATACAAGAGCGAGACCGGCATCGAAGTCGCGCGGTGCGCCGGCATGACTTCGATCAGTTCGCCCCGGTCCAGCAGATGCTGGACGTCGAACCGAGGGATCTGGATCAAACCGGTGCCGGCACGGCAACCGGCGATGTAGCTTTCTGCGTTGTTGACGACGACTCGACTGGGTAAATTCAAATCCTGCGTCTTGCCCGAGGCGTCAATGTATTCCCAAGGCAGTTCCCGACCGCTGGATGGCGATGCGTAGCCGACAGTCCAGTGCTTCTTCAAGAGGTCTTCCGGTTTCTCCGGGACGCCATATTCACGCAAGTACCCCGGACTGGCGCAGTTGATCAGCGCGATGCACCCCAGCGGCCGGACAACGAGACTGCTGTCGTGCAACGCTCCGAAACGCACTGCGCAATCAACGCCTTCTTGGACCAGGTCGACGGCGCGGTCGGTGGAGCCTAGCACTAGTTGCAGCCTTGGATAGCGCCGCAGCAGGCCCGGCAGCGCCGGCGCTATGAGGCGTCGGGCGATTCGGCTGGGTACATCGATCCGAAGCCGACCTGCGACTTGTCGCTGACTGCTCTGGAACAGGTGCTCGACGTCTTCGGCGTCGGCTAACAAGGGGCGCAGGCGTTCGAGCAATTGTGTGCCCTCCGCTGTCAGGTGAACCTGTCGCGTTGTCCTGTTCAAAAGGCGCGCGCTGACCTTCTCCTCTAGCTGTTGAATGGCGGCAGACACGCTGGCGCGCGGTAGTGCCAGTGCATGGGCCGCCTTGATGAAGCTGCCCATCTCGGCCACCTGCACGAAGACGCGGTACTGATCGAGTTTGTCCATTCCGCATTTAACCCTGGTAGCGATGTCAGGCTCGCCGGCACAAGCGGGACCCGATCAAAAGGATGAGGCTCACCCTGTAAACCCACCCCGGTCCAGGAAGGCCTGTTCCTCCGAGGTCGTCTCGCGCAGCAGAAGCGGGTTTCGGTGTGGAAAGCGGCCGAAGCGGCGGATGATGTCGCGATGGCCTTCGGCGTGCGATTGCTCGGCCGGGCCGAGCCTGGTGTTGAGTTCCACCGACAGGTCCTGGTCGGCGATGTCCTCCGAATGCGAGAAAGGCAGGCAGAAGAACAGGCGCAGCTCCGGATCGATAAAGTCTATGTACCCGGCCGCATTCGCCATGCGCGCGAAATGCCGCGCCAGCGCGTCAGTCGCGTACATATGGCTCGTGCCGCGAAAGGCATTGCGCGGAAATTGGTCGAGCAGGATCAGCAATGCCAGCGAGCCTTCGGGCGTTTCTGCCCAAGCGTCACGCTCGCGCCGTGCCGTCGAAAAATGCAGGTCTAAAAAGCACTCGCGAAAGCGCCGGTCGAAGGCTGGATCATGACTGAACCAATCCGTGTGGGCCGCCTGCCAAAAACGTACGACATCGGCAGCACCGCTCGCAGTGCCCTGCTCGTCGGCAGCCCTGTAGGCACGCGCCCGTTTGAAACCGACTGCAGCGTTCATGCTCGGTGCATATTTCGGCGTCTGCGCAACAAGCGCCCCTCCCAGAAGCTCACCACCAGCACAACCACGGTGGTCAGCCAGCCCAGGATTAGCATGTCGGCGACAAAGGCAACGGGCACCAACACGAGCAGCATCAGCACCCCGGCCAGGTGCGACACCGGCAACGTGCCATAGACAATGCGCTTGTAGATGGCGCTGCCCAACAGATAGATTGCCGGGCCGGCCAGCAGAACAGCGATCTGGGCCGCACCTGCGTGCACCTGCGGATGGGCCAGCACCAGGTCGTTGCCAACCGCAGAGGCAATGACGCCCGCGATCAGGATGGCGTGCACATAGTGAAAATACGAACCAATGCGACCCGGGTCATCCGAGCGCGTGATGGCCGCCGTCGCATCCTTACTCGATGTGCCGAAATACAGCCACCACATGGCCAATGTGCCGACGAAGGTCGCCAGCAGCGCCAGTACCACCGGCACGTCCCAACTGCCGGCATCGGCGAGTGTGGCGCCGCTGGCCAAAACCGTTTCACCCAAGGCTACGATCACGAACAACTGGCAGCGCTCGGCCAGGTGGCCGCCTTCGATCGTCCATTCTTGCGTATGGGAGCGCCCCATTCCCGGCAAGACAAAGCCGAACATCGGCGAGATGTACTCGCATAGCACGGCGACGAGCCAGAACAAGGCACGCATCTCGTGCTGCGCGATGGCTCCGGCGATCCAGAATACAGCGGAGATCGAGACCCAGCCGAGCATGCGGCGGTAGTTCGGTGCCAATGGATGGCCGGCGGGCAATTGCAACGCAATGAACGCGGTCCGCCCCACCTGCATTGCCACGTAGGCACCGGCGAAGATGACTCCCCGGTCACCGAAGGCCTTCGGAATGCTGGCCGCCATGACCAGCCCCAGCAGCATAGTCGCGAACATCATTCCGCGGATACGGGGTGTCTCCGGGTCGAACCAGTTGGTGACCCAGCAGGTGTACTGCCAGCCGAGCCAGATGGCGAACCACAGGATCAGCGTTTCGACCACGCCGAAGGCCGTGAGGTTGTGCAGCAGTTCATGACTGAGCTGGGTCACCGCGAAGACGTAGACCAGGTCGAAGAACAGTTCTTCGTAGGTCACGCGCGCGTGGTGGCCATCCCGATGCCGCAGCAAGGGATGGTCTGACACCGGTCCGTTCGACACCGTCGCGGCCTCGTGCTTCATGCCTGCGAGAGGCGCCAGACCGCGATGCCGGCCGCGATGGTCGGCACCGCGAAGACCAGCAGGAGGATAGGAAACTCCTCGCGCGTGCTGTAGCCCGCGTGGGCGACACCCACCCACATGTTGACGGCGGCCAACAACAGCCAGGCCGGCACGAAGACCTTGGCCGCCAGCGCCATGCCGGCGGCACTCGCGCCCCAGAGCCAGCCGAAAAGGACGAAAACACCCAGGAGGACCAAGCCACCCCCGATCACCATCAGCACATGCATGTCGAATCTCCCGTAGTTCTCATTGTTTGCGCAGCGAACGATAAAATTTCATGCCAGCGTCCAGGTGCGGGCCGAAAGCGAAACCGCGTCGGAGCATCTCATCCAGATCCACCTGATGGATCTGCATGACGTAGCTCTTCGCTGTGGCCAGCAGGCGCGTGTCGCCAATGCCCAGTGCCTGCATGTCGCGCCCGCCATACCACTTGGCCGGGTCAGCGTGGCCGGCTTTCACACTGCGGCCCTTGTGCTCGACCTGCCAGCCGCCGTCGAGCAGTACCCAGAAGCTCCCGGCAGCGCGTGTGCTACCAGCGATCTCGGTGCCAGGCGCGACGGACCATTCGCGCGAATGATTGATCACCCACTGCAACTGGTCGCGCGACAGGGCCGTGAAGAAGGGCGTCTTGGCCAGCAGGTGGAGGTAGGTGGTGGATGCGCTCATCCCTGGACCTGGCGGCGGCACCGACGGTTTCTGCGCGCAGGCGCTCAATGGAACGGTTGTGGCCATCAGCAACAGCGCTCTTCTACGAATCGGTTCGGACACGTGCTCTCCTCGAAACGGATTCTTTATCTGCAGACGTTCCCGTTCAGGAGAACACGCTCAGATTCTTCGCGATGTCCTTGCCGGCATAGGGCGGGAATACATCGAGTTCGAGGTCCGGATTGCCGATCAACAAGGCCTTGGTATTGCTGAGCGCTTCGAAGCCGGCCTTGCCGTAGTACTTGCCCATGCCACTGTAGCCGACACCGCCAAACGGCAGGCTGTCGATCCAGCAATGCAGGTTGGTCTGATTCACGCAGCCACCGCCGAAAGACAGGCTTGCTAGTACGTAGTCGATGTTCGCCTGGTTTTTGCTGAAGATGTAGGCGGCGAGCGATTTCGGCTTGCGCTTCATGAGGCCTACGATCTCTTTCAGGTCGGAATAGGGCATCACTGGCAACACTGGACCGAAGACTTCCTGCTGCAGCGCCGGGTCGTCCCAGGTGGAGGGATACAGCACGGTAGGCTCCACGTAACGACCAGGAATATCCGAACGGCCACCGTGCACCACCTTGTCGGGCAGGATGTACGACGCCACGCGCTGCGCGTCATGCTCGCTGATCATGCGGGCGAAGTCGGGGCTTTGTTGCGGGTCGGCGCCGTACATCTTGACGATGGCTGCCTTGAGTTTTGCGATGAACGCATCGGCGACGCTCTCGTGCACGTAGACGTAGCCCGGCGCGATGCACCACTGGCCGGAGATGGCGTTGTGGCCCCAAGCGACGCGGTCGGCGGCGATGTCCAGGTTGGCGGTCTCGTCGACGATGGTGGGGTTCTGTCCGCCAAGTTCCAGGATCACCGGCGTCAGGTTCTCGGCTGCCGCGCGCATCACGATCTTGCCGACGGTCGAACTGCCGGTGAAGAAGATGAAGTCGAACTGCAGTGCCAGCAGATCGGCAATCTCCTCGCGCCCGCCCGTCACGATGGTCACGTTCTCGGGTTCGAAGTACCGCGGCACGAACTTCTGGAACAGCGCCGCCGTGGCCGGCGTGGTGTTGGCGGGCTTGAGGACCACCGGGTTGCCGGCGGCCAGCGCGGCGATGGCCGGATCGAGCAACAGCAGGATGGGGGCGTTGAAGGGGCCGATCACCAGCGTGACGCCGTAAGGCTCCTTGAGGATCAGTCCACTGTTTCCGGTCGCTTCAAGGCCCTTCGGGATGGCCACCGGCTGGGGCGCCATCAAGTCCTTCAGATGCTCCCGGTAGTACTTGATGTTGCCCAGCGGCACCGTGATCTCAAACAGTTGTTCGAACGACGGCTTGCCGAAGTCCTGGTAGAGCGCGGCGCAGAACGCGTCCTGATTCTCGAGCAGCATCCGCTCCATGCGCTCGAGCTGGTCGATGCGCCATTCAAAGGACTTCGTTTCATCGCTCAGAAATTGCGCTTTTTGGGCATCGAGCAACGTTTGGAATTTATTGGGCACGCGATCTCTCCTTACCAAACTATCCTCTACGGAGGACTGACTAATCATTGATGCCGCCGACGCTCAACCTGTCAGTTGATCGGTGAAATGATGCCGCCGTTGATATAGCTGGTGGTGCCCGTCATCCAGCGCGCTTCCGGCGAGACCAAGAAAAGCGCTAGGCCAGTGATGTCGGCGATGTTGCCAAGGCCACCGTCAATTGACATCGATTGCAGCCAGGCAATGTTCTCGTTGGATTCGGCGGGATAAAAGAAGGAGGTATCGAGCGGTCCGGGCGCGATGCAGTTGACTGTGATGCCGCGACCGCCCAATTCTTTGGCAAGGGCCTTGCTGAAGTGCTCGAGCGGCGCCTTGCTACCAGCATAGCCTGCATACGTGGGTGCAAAGGCCGCCACCATGGTGGTGACGAAGCTCAGGATGCGGCCTTCGTCGGAAATTTTCTTCGAGGCTTCCTTCAGCAGGAAGAAGGCGGCCTTGGCATTGACGTTGAATAGATCGTCGAATTCCGCTTCCTCGAATTCGGCGAGTGGCTTGCGGATGATCTTGCCCGCCGTATTGATCAGGATGTCGATCTTGCCGAACCGGCCAAGGGCGGCATCGAACAGCGCCGTGGCCTGCGCGGGCTTGGTGAGGTCGGCCTGGAAAATCAGCGCCTGCTGGCCGTGTCCCCGCACCGCCGTGGCGGTTTCTTCGGCCTGTTGCTGCTTGGACGCCGAGTTGTAGTGGACCACCACATCAGCGCCTTCCTGCGCTAGCAATTCGGCCAACGCCCGGCCCACGTTGGCGGAGGCGCCCACCACGATGGCGGTCTTGCCGATGAAGCGACGCGCGCCGGTGCTTGTGGCCGAAGGAAATGTCTTTCGTATTTCTTGGTGGGCGATAGCAACCATTCGCAAACTCCTGTCAGATAGAAAAATGTCCTGCCGTTGACGTCACGAAATGCTGCCGGTGTCCGCGCGAGATCATTCACCAGCGCATTTCATACTGCTGTTGGAAAGGCTCACCAACCGCAGATCGAACCTCAGTATTCGTCTAGCGCTTCCAGAACCAGATCCGCCGTGATACCGCTGCTGTATTGCTGCTGCCCGGTGATTAGGCGTCCATCGCGTACAGCAAAGGGCTCGTTGGCCGGACGACACAGGAAGCGGGTTCCTTCGATGAGGCGAGCCTCACTTTGGATGGTGTATTCGTTCAACTTCATGCCGAAAGCGGCATTCACCTCGTCTTCTTCTTCATCGGTGAACCCGGTCCAGCTCTTTCCCTCGGCTAGAAGTTTTCCGTTAGACAGACGCGTCCAAAGTAGCAAAGAAGAGCCATGGCAGATCAGCGTGACGATCTTGCCGCTCTCATAGAAGGCAGCGATCAGCCGGTGCAGCGCCGAATCGTCCTTAAAGGTTAGGAGAGGCCCTCCACCTCCGGCGACCCAGATCGCGTCATAGTCATCCACAGCGAGCGCGCTGATGGCAAGGGTGTTCTTCAACATCCCTGAAAACTTGGCGTGATGTGCGAAGCCAAGGCTGATGAGATCGTCGACATAGGCCCCGCCAGGGGTGCGCGGATCGCTGTGCGTATCAAACATCACCTCGCCGCCGTTCGGGGATGCGAGATCCACGTGATGCCCGGCCTCCGTGAACATCAGGAAGGCACGCGTCATCTCTTCGGCGAAAAAGCCCACCGGGAAGCCCTTGAGCTGGGCGGTATTGGAAACGATCGATAGGATGCGCCGCGGCTTACGCTTCGCGCCTATGCGTGTTTCCACCTTCAGGTTTGATGCTGGCATTGTTGTTTCCCTCGAAATCTCTAAGTGCGTTTTAGGGGTACATCCCTATGTCGTCCAATTTGCCAGTCGGGCCACGACCGCTCGCTTCGG
The DNA here is from genome assembly GCF_003581445.1 of Acidovorax cavernicola. Taxonomy (NCBI): domain Bacteria; kingdom Pseudomonadati; phylum Pseudomonadota; class Betaproteobacteria; order Burkholderiales; family Comamonadaceae; genus Acidovorax; species Acidovorax cavernicola. The sequence continues at coordinate 49,049 of NZ_QXMN01000005.1, forward strand.
GTCACGTCGTCTCCGTGCACGCCGCCCGGCGCGCATGCTTACTTCGTGGTGTAGCCGCCGTTGATGAGAATGGTCTGACCGGTGACCCACCAGCCGTCGCTGACCAAGTGACGGATGAACGGCACCACGTCGTGGATGTCGGTCAGGCCGGTCTTGCTAAACGGTGAAAGCGCCGCGGCCGTCTTGTGGTAAGCCACAGCGTCGGCACCTTCCGCAGGATAGAAGAACGGTGTGTCCATCGGGCCAGGGCCGACTGCGGTCACAGAGATGCCGCGCACGCCAAACTCTTTCGACGCAGCGCGCGTGTAGTGCTCGACCGGGGCCTTGGTGCCCGCATAGGCCGCGTAGAACGGGGTGAACGCGCCAAGCAACGACGTAACCACCGTGCAGATCTTGCCGTTGTCATTCAGGTTCTTGCCTGCTTCCTTGAGGAAGAAGAAGGCGGTCTTGGAATTGACGGCAGTCATCTCGTCGTATTCGGTCTCGCTGATCTCGGCCATGGGCTTCTTGAGCACCTTACCGACGGTGTTGATGGCGATGTCCGGCTTGCCTACTGCAGCGATGGCATCCGTGAACAGCTTTTCGACGGCGCCGGCCGTCGTCAGGTCAGCCTGAATCGCGATCGCTTGCGCGCCAGCGGCCTTGACTGCTGCAACAGTGGCATCGGCATCGGCCTTGCTGCCGGCGCTGTTGTAGTGGACTACCACGGCCTTGGCACCTTGTCGCGCCAGATCGAGGGCGATCAACCCACCGAGATTCTTGGCGCCGCCCGCAATGAGAACGGTCTTGCCTCTGATGGAATGGTCTGCCATATCAATCTCCTTGAATGTGTGTGACGGGAGATCGAGTCTAGGCAACAGCGACTCAGGGATAAGCTGTCCCTGGCTGGATGGATAATCCAGAAATTGCGCCCAATCCTGTTGAGACTTGATTTTTCACAGTCTCTTACAAATACGGATTCCGTACATGGCCGCCCGGCCGCCTCGGCATTGTTAAAGGTAATCGACCGCGCTCGGACTTCGGTAGGCACGGCATCGGCGTTGCGCAGAACTCCCAGGACCATCTCGGTGAAGGGATGCTGGTTGGAGTTTGAGCAGGTTGCGAAACCTGCGGACGTGCTTCCACAGCTCAGTGCCAGCGTTCCGTTGGCTTCGTTGCTGGACACTCAGAAGAACGCACTGATTCCTCCCACGACTTGTTCGAACAGAGCCCTGTCTGAGGCGGATCCTTCAACGCTCTCGGCCCTTTTCTTTGTTCAAGAACAGCAAGGAGATGGTCGCTGCAGGGCGATACGCCCTCGCATGCGGCCCTCTCCTGGTGTTCAATAGTCGGCTAGACAGTTATTGACGTTCCAGCCGTACAACCACTCCATTGCGTCATAGAAGCGCTCTGGCGAGCGACCTCTCCACAAGTCGTTGCGCACCAGTCGCTCCACGCCCTCGGCGTGGTAGATGCGGCCCATCTCGCGCGAGCTCAGCACGATGCGGGCGGTTCGCGCCACGCGCGACCGCTGGTAGAGATCGAACGCCTTCTCGAAATCGTTGCCGTTCACGCGCAAGGCCTCGCCCAGCGTCACGCCATCTTCCATCGCCATGCAGGCGCCCTGCGCCATGTACTGCGTCGTCGGGTGGGCGGCGTCGCCCAGCAGTGTGACGCGGCCGAACGACCAGATGCCAATGGGCTCGCGGTCGGCCGTGGCCCATCGCTTCCAACTCTTGGGCAGCTCGATGAGCTGGCGTGCTTTCGGACAGATGCCCTGGAAGTAGCTCTCCACCTCTTCCTTACTGCCGTCGCGGACACCCCATTCCTCCTGTTCGCGGCTGTGAAAGGTGACGACGACGTTGTACTGCTCACCACCGCGTAGCGGGTAGTGCACTAGATGGCAGTTGGGGGCCACCCAGATGCTGGCGGCATTCCACTGCAGGTCCTCAGGGAAGTCGGCCCTGTCCACCACGGCGCGGTAGACCACATGCCCTGTCACGCGCGCCGGGTCTCCCACGAACTGCTCGCGCACCACGCTCTTGACGCCGTCGGCGCCGATCAGCGCCACGCCGCGGTGGGCGCTGCCGTGCTGGTCGAGGACCGTGACGCCATGCGCATCCTGCTCGATGCGCTCGGCACGGGTCGCGGTGAGAAACTCCACCCGACCCGTTTCCTGCGCGCCTTCGAGCAGCGAGAGGTGCACGTCCGCGCGGTGAATCACCGCGTACGGATTGCCGAAGCGCTGACGGAACGCTTCACCGGTCGGAATCCTGCCGACCTGGTACTCGTCGGTAGCGTCGTGCATGACCATGTAGTCGGTGTAAACAGCACGGCTGCGCGCCTTCTCGCCGATGCCGAGCGCATCGAAGGCATGGAAGGCATTCGGACCCAATTGGATGCCGGCACCGATCTCGCCGATCTCGGGCGCCTGCTCCAGCACCTTGACGCGGAACCCTCGCCGAACAAGCGAAAGCGCCGCGGCCAGACCACCTATGCCGCCGCCGGCTACAAGTATGGGAAGCTCAGTTTGATTGTTGAGCATTGATAAATCTCCAAAGACTCTAATTGGTAAAGGCGGAACAGATGAATGACTGCTAAGGTGATTTGCAGTCACCAGTGATCTAGGCGGGAATTGAAGGTCTCGTTGATAGATAGAAGCTCCCGAGGTGTTCCTCCGAATCGGGCATCGGGTTGCCACACGCGTCGCGCGTGCCGGCATGCGCGACCTCCAGCCGCAGGATGGAGCGTTGTTACCGATGCACTTCGTGTTTCGTGGCCTGCGTAGCCAAGACTGATACTTTCCTGGCAGAGCGTTCTGTAGGTCTGACCTTGCACACTGCCACCGAGGGGACTACCAAGCTCTAGGCTGCGGCACCGTCGGTTGAGCCGAGTTGGCAGGACCTGCACCGGTAGCTGCACCGATAGAGGCGTTTGGTGATCAGCAGGACCAGTTGTTCATCACAACCCTGGTCCTCCCTGTTGTCAACGGCCTGGGCCCAGCTTCACTTCACCAATATCCATATCGGACGCGGCCCCGCGTGTTTCCCTGGTCATCAGAATGGCAATGACTGCAATGCCAATCAACGCACTAAGCAGTGCGAACAAGTATCGGCTGGCCCCTGCGCCGGTTGCAGCGATGATGCTCGCGCCGACGACCGGAACCAAGCCTCCACCCAAGCTTCCCGCGACCTCTCTGCTAAAGCTCATGCCAGTCAAGCGAATTTCGGTCGTGAACAACTCAGAGCCCCAACTGTTGATCGCGGAGTTGTAGCCTGCATTTGCACCGGCCAGAGCAATGACTACAACGACGGCAAAACCAGCGGCGTCACCGGTCTTGAGGAAGAAAAAGAGAATGGCTGCCGCAGCGAGCGCAAGCATGAATCCAATGATCATGACAGGTCGCCGGCCAATCTTGTCCGACAGGGCGCCGAACATCATTACGGTGAACATGCCGCCGATCGCACCGAGAAGTGTGCCGTTAGCGATGCCAACGCGCGAGATCATGAGAACACTTGAGGCGAAGTTAGCGGCTAGTGCCTGAAAGAAATACGCCGTCCCATTGGCACAGAAGTAAACAATACCGAGGATGAGCATCGGCTTCCATGCGCGCAGCAGGACTTGTTGAAGGGTAAGGTGCTGGGCAATCCCACCCGAATCCTTGGCAATATATGCCGGCGTCTCATGCATGCCCGAGCGGATTACGATGCCAAGGATCAGGACCGCTGCACCTGAAATGAACGGGATGCGCCAACCCCAGGAGAACAACTCTTCCTCCGAAAGACCCACCGCCCAACGAAATGCCAAGGCGGACAGGACGATGCCGGCGAAATTCCCAACTGCTGGCATTGCTGCCCATAGGCCACGCCAACGAGGGGGGGCATACTCAGCCGAGTACGTAATCGCGGTTCCTAATTCGCCGCCGGCGGCAAATCCCTGAACCACTCGCAGAGCCAACAATGGCAGAGCAGCCCAAGCGCCAATTTGTGCATAGGTGGGGAGCAAGCCGATGAGCGTCGTCGCAGTGCCCATCATGACGAGGCTCGCAACCAACACGTTCTTGCGACCGTATTTGTCGCCGATGCGGCCGAACAACAGAGCGCCGATGGGACGTGCGAGAAACCCCGCTGCAAATACGCCCAGCGAAAGAACGGTCGCGATCTCAGGAGAAGAACTGACGAAGAATATTCGCTGAAACACCAGCGCGGAGAAAAGTGTGAACAACGTGAAGTCGTACCATTCCAGCATGGTCCCGACCATGGCGGCGATCGCAGCCCGCACGCGCGCTGCGTTGCTTGGAGTGCGCCCTGCACTGGCGCCTCCATCGTTTTCCTTCGCATACGAACCAAGGGAACTGGGTTTAGTCATTTGTCTCATTCCTCATGTGTCTCAACTGCAACCTAAAAAGCGCGAGAGCCAGGATGTCTCCACATCCTCTTGGCACGCGAGCGCACCAGCGCGGCTTTCTCTGCCGCACCTAAAGATCTGTATTTCTGTGTCTTGAAGAACCCAATGTCCGGGGCTTCGACCAAGACATCGGTCGGCGGAACTTATTTGGCAGGGGCCATAGCCGCGTGAGCATGAGCAACTTGGTGTTTCATGAGTGCCTGGCGAAACAGGATGACCCTACAGAAATTCCGCTGCGTGTATCCGCCAGTGACTATCCATCCGCAACGCGCTGGCCAAGAGCCGATAGCCATCTATCAAGAAGCTTCATTTGGATGGGCTTTCAAGTTCTCTAAAGAATCCATGCCTGACATCGTTGGTCTACTACCCGACGGATCAGCTTTTGACGCGCGTTCGTGCGTACCTGTATGGCGCATCTTCAGTGCATGCTGGACAGCCAGATAGGAAAAGACCAGCGCTGGGCCTAGTGTTGTGCCAGGGCCAGGATAGGTGCCGTCCATAATGGAGCTCATGTCGTTGCCGCAGGCATAGAGTCCGGGAACCGGTCGACCGCGCGGGTCAAGTACTCGTGCATGCTTGTCAGTTAGCAAGCCCGTGCTGCAGGCGATCTCGGCCGGCCAGACGGCCATTGCACAAAATGGTCCGTGCTCAATCGGCGCTAAGCAAGGATTGGGTTTGCAGGAAGGGTCGCCGTTAAAGCGATTGAGCGTAGTGCTGCCTTTGTGGAACTCTGGGTCCTCTCCCTTGTGCGCATGCACGTTGTAGCGCTCGACAGTCTGTATCAGACCAGAGGCACTGACCTTGATCTTTTCTGCGAGCTCGGACAGCGTCGATGCTCTGAAGAGATAGCCCTCAGCTTCGTGCTTGGTCAGATCCGATGCTTTCACTCCTGGATAAACGAGTCCCAAGCCATACCTGGTAACGAAGCGCTGCTCACAGATAAGAAAAGCCGGCACGGTTGGCGCTTGAAGATTCGAGGCGAACATCGCGAGTACGAAGTCGTGATATGACGCCGCCTCGTTGACGAAGCGTCGACCGGCAGCATTGACTGCGATGAGGCCGGGTTTGGCCCTATCCAACGAGAGGTGAGGGAACACCCCTCCCCAGTGCTTCCCTCGCATGCGAGTCACCGATGCGGGAGTCCAGAATCCTCCGCTGCTCGCTGGCGCGTCGCCGATCGCACCGCCAGCTCCCTGTGCGAGCCTTAGCCCATCTCCCTGATTGCTCGGGCATGCCAAAGAGTGGGTCGGCACGCGAGATGGCAGATAGGCTTGCCGCATGGCATTGTCATGGGCAATCCCGCCGGTGGCCAAGATGACGCCATGGCGCGCGCGCACCCGCTCGATCCGTTCGCGTGTCTGCAAGGCGACGCCCACGACCGCTCCATCTTCTTTTAGCAAGTCGACAAGCCGTGTCTCGAACAAGATAGGCACTTCCCGGTCGCGCAGGCTGGCGAAAAGACGCGCGACCAGAGCATTTCCCATCAGGAGCCGAGTCCCGCGGCTGTAGCCCATGATTCGATCCGCGGCGTAGCGCAGAAAAAGACTTGCCGAGTAAAGGAAGTTGGGCAGCGAGCGAAAGCGGCCGATGAGGCGAGGCAGGTCTTCCTTGCCCGCCATCATGCCGCCGAGGACCAGAAACTCGGAGATGGGCGCTCGCACGCGTGCAAATGCTTTGCCTAGTGTCCGCCCGTCGAACGCCTTGGGTGCAAGTGCTCGTCCCATCGCTGCAGCGCCCGGCAGATCCTGATAGTCGGGATGCATGCCGCACGGCACGAATTCCACCTTGGAGTTCTGACGTAGATAGTCGATGACCTGGGGCGCGTGTTCGAGATAAGCATGACGCAAGTCGTCTCTGCTGTTTGATCCGATCAATGCACGAAGGTACTCGCGCGCCGCGTCAACGGTGTCATCGTAACCGGCCATCCTGCTTTGATGGTTCCCTGGAATCCACACGGTTCCTGCAGATGTCGCCGCAGTGCCGCCCACTTGGGTGCTGGCCTCGCACAAGAGTACCTCCAGCCCTTCTATTGCGGCGACAAGTGCTGCTCCCATTCCCGCGGCGCCCGCGCCGACGACGAGGAGATCTACTTCCCGGTCATAGGTGGCGTTCAGGGCAGAGGCAGGTGAGCCAGTCAAATTGATAAGTGTACTGTTCATTTAAATAAGTGTACTCATCAATTAAGTTGAGGCTTGCAAGGGGATACCCGTAGGCAAGGGGGAAGGGGCGCGCCGCTCGCCCGCACTGCGTGTCGTGCGCCGTGTTTCAGTGAGTCGCTTCCGCGGCGTGCTTGGTGCGCTCAGCTCCGCCAAGGAGGGTATGTCGGGGAGGGGAACCATGCCCTGTCGGGCGGGTTATAGCGGTGTCGATCCGACTTGCTTGGGGTAGCGGACCGCGATGTGCTGAACGGGAAATCGCCGTAAGGGGATGTCTTTGGCCAAGTTCCCGGCGCTGGCAAGCGACTTGGCGTTGCCTGAGGTGCGATCCGAGCTATCTAGATCTTCGCAGCCTGAGATGCTGGGCCGGTGCTAGCTCGGCCGAGTCGGTGCCAAGTTTTTGCCCACAGTGGGGGCCCAGCGTGGTTCTCGCCTCACTCGATGCGAAGAGGGGCGCGGCTAACGTCGTTGTTCAGATGCACTACCTTCGTCAGGAGGCGCATAAAAACTACGCGCTCCTTTGGATCCAGTGGGTCCAGCAGGCGTTGCTGGATCGTTTCGACATCGTCGAGTAGTTCCTGTAGAAGTGCGCGGCCGTCGCTGGCAAGGCTCACCATCCGCCGCCGCCTGTCGCCTTCGTGCATGCGTCGGGAGATCCATCCCTTCTTTTCGAGTCGTTCAAGCGTAGACCCGGATGTGGAAGCGTCTAGTGCGAGTCGCTGTGCCAGCGTAACCTGATCCAGCTCACCCTGGGACTCCAGTACGGCGAGGACCCCGAACTGTATGGGTGTGATGACACCCTTTGTCTGCTCAAGAAAAAGTGAGACCAGGATCTGCTGTGACCGTCGAATGAGGTGTCCTGGGGAGCTGTAGATATCGAAAAGTGTCATCAGAAATACGCATCGCGAGGCATTTGATGAGTATACCAATCATTGGCGAAGAAAACCTCCCGAGAATCCGTTCTCTATAGGTAGGAAAACTCGGGATTACCCGCGGTGTCCCAAGGTTTATGATGAGTATACTTATCAAAATCAACTGTGCACTTACCTTTTGTGCAGAAGATCGAGGCAATCGAATCGGATTTTTCATAAGGAGATGACCGTGGGAAAAGTTCTGCAAGACAAGGCTGTACTCAACGTCGGAGCTGCCCGAAGCATCGGTGCGGCGGAGGCGAAGCTCTTTGCGGCCGAGGGGGCTTATGTGCTGGTTGCCGACATACTCGACGAGCGTGGCCAACAGTTGGTGGATGAAATCAACGCGAACGGTGGTAACGCTCGCTACATCCACCTCGATGCCCGTCGGGAGAGTGACTGGCAAGTCGCTGTATCCGAATTGGTAGCCTGGCGCGGCACTGTCGACGTACTGGTCAACAACGTTGGCACTAACGACCGCAATGACATCATGAGCACCTCGCTTGCAGACTGGAATAGCACCTTCGAGACCAACTCGACGACTATGTTCCTCGGTATTCGGGCAGTGGTCCCTACGATGAGAAAAGCCAAGCGCGGCTCCATCATCAATATCGGTTCCACGTCCAGTGTCACGGGCACGCCATTTGCCGCTTACTGCTCTAGCAAATGGGCCATGCGGGGGATTGGAAAAGTGGCGGCCCGAGAGTTTGCCGCCGATGGCATTCGCGTAAACACGCTATGTCCAGGCTTCATCTTGAATGAGTTCAACGAGACCCAGCCTTATGTCAACGCTCTTCGGGACAGCGTTCCAATGAAGCGATCCGGGACTTCAGAGGAAGTGGCGCACCTTGCGCTGTATTTCGCATCCGACGTGTCGAGCTATGTGACAGGTCAAGACGTTGTGATTGACGGCGCGCTGAGCATGCCCAGTTATGTGTTGAGTAGTTTCGCCGCCAAATAGGTGGCTACCTCTTACCGCTCGTATTCGAGCTGCGCCGACGCAGCACTCAATTTGACCATTGCCACAACCGTTTCAAGGAGATAGGAAATGATGCGCTTTCACCACATGGGCGTATTCGTCAGCGATATGGATAAGGCCCTCAAGCTGTACGTTGATCTTCTGGGCTTCAAGGTATCGCATCGGGCCACCATCCCGGATGGGCCCGCGGAGGATCCAAATACTCGAGTTTCGCCCAAGCTTCTTGAGGATATCTTCGGCGTCGAAGGTGCTCGTTCCGAGATGGTGCTGTTGACGTCGCCGGACGGCGCAATGATCGAACTTCAACAGTGCGAGGTACCAAAGATCCAAAAGACTCCGCCGGACATGCTGCGCTATGCACACACGGGATTTCATGAGTTGGGTTTCCAAGTGACGGATATCGAAACTTGGTTCGAAAAGGTAAAGGCGGCCGGGTATGAGCCCAACACGAACTACGTCTGGCGCTGGGCCAAAACCGGGAAGTCGTTTCTGTTCTATGACGACGACGGCAACATGATCCAGTTCTGCGAGCAACAAGGTGGGCCATCGTGGCAGGCGTCCTAGTTGCAATGCAACTGTCGCATGCCGGTAGTCCACCGAGGAAGCAATCATGCCCGCATACCTAGTCGTTCGCACCGTCTCTATCACCGACCCTCTTCAGTACGAGAAATACCGGAGAGTGGCAGCTCCAATCGTTGCTCGATACGGTGGGAAATACCTCATTCGTGGCAGCAATGAGAACGTGCTTGAAGGGGCGCATGAACCACAGCGCATGACGATCATCGAGTTCGAGGATGAAGGGCAGCTTCTTTCTTTCTGGAACTCGCCCGAGTATTCAGAAGCACGAAATATCCGGCTGCCCGCCGGCACACTGCATGTTGGCTCGGTGCCAGGCTTCACGGGCAACTGAGGCGCGGCGCTCGAAAGGTGCCTGGTGACCTGCGAGGCGAAGTAGCAGGTAGAGGTCGATTACGAGTTCAGTGCAGCGCAAACATTCAAACATTCAAACATTTAACCTGCTTGGAGCCTCTCGTGATCAATCCGGACCTAGGAACTTCGTCCAGAGGACGAGTAGAGTGCGATCTTCTGCCTCTCATCGACCACCGCTTTCGGGCTGCACAGCAACCGAGTCTGTGGGTGTCCGGTCTCGGCGATTCCATTCGACTCCTTTGCGCCCTGAGCGGACATCGCACTTGGCAGAAACCGGTCACTCGTCGCCTATACCTTGCTGTAAGTTGACGCCAAGCTATCTGCCTACTGGTCCTGCCGTGGCGCCGTTCCTGTGTCCAGGGACACCGCTTCCCAAGTAACTCATAGACGGCCTCGTGTATGCCGCGCACTATGACCATGCGTGGATTTGACGGCCATCAGGTGTGTGCTAACGCTTGCCGTACGTCCGCCGTGAGCCGGTCCCGCGAAAAAACGTCCAGCGCTCTCTGGCCCGAGAGCATGCTACTCAAGAAGAACGGCGTGCCGGGCAGTTGTTCCCAGAAGTACGTTCGCCCTCTATCTTCAGTTTTCAGGCCAAGGCCCTCGCGTGCGAGATGGCTAGCTCCGGCGTTGACAATGACTACCGTCTTGGGCGCCATCGCCTTCAGCGTATGCTGGAACAGTTGGAACTGCGCCGTGGCGATAGGAATCAGCTCCGCAAATCGCTTGCCGTAGGCCGCGTGCACATCCGCTTGCGTGGTGTGGCGCACGACAAACATGTCGATGTGTCCATGGCTTCTTGCTCCTGCCTCTCCGGCGAATTCCTGCAACGGCCGGAAGTAGGGGGCGTACTCGGCTCTCGCGGTCTTCTCGAATTGAAGGATGTCCTGGACGCGCCGCATGAGCATGTCATCGTCCAGTTCCGCATCCCATTCAAACGGGTTTACGCCTTCGACAATGCCGTGCTCGGCGTTGGCCCAGATGCGTCGCACGGCGCCCTGCGAGAATGAGGGATTCATGCCCACAAACAGGATGTCGGTGCCGATGTGATAGTGGTCAAGCAACAGCGGCATCAAGGCCATGCCTGGCGCACCTGGATGTTGGTGCGCGTACACCCGCCAGATGCGCAGCGCCTCGCGCGTGCAGTGCTCTTGCAGGGCCGCTTGGGCCTGTGTTGTGGTCGCCTTCAAGTAGCCCACCTATGGTGACAATGTGCCCGATTATCAGGTGTGGCCCGCGGAACTGCTATCGCACTCCGCTTCGAGTTGAGGCGCTTCCAAGGGGCCGCAGTGTCAAGCCCGAGGACGCTGGCGCGGCGGGCGCATCTGATACGAGAGGCCGGTTCTTGGCCGGATTGTGCCGGTGGCACCGGCTGTCTGACCAGCGTTCAAAGAAACTCGATTACTAGCTTGAACGCTGAGAACGGCTCACGCTCTGGTCGCTCGTGCCGACGAAAACAGGCGACAAAATCCGTGTAGCCGTACGAGTCACTGCCATCGTCAGGGGTAAGGCTCAGGTGGATTTGGAAATCGCATCTGTCCGCGACAGCAGCTGCCCCCATGTCAATGGAGTCAAGGCTCCAGTTTCCTGCATCTCGAGTAAACGACTTCGCGAGTCGGATGGCTGCTTTCCGCGTGTCTTCGAAATGCTCAGCTACTAAGCTCAGGAGATTGACCGCATCGTCGGTCGGCTGTCCGTTGCTTTCAGGCAAGAGGATCTCGATGCCGCCAACTGCGTTGAAGAAGTAGTTGCCCGCGCCATCTGGTCGACCGTCTGCAATGCGGTACTGCAGCGAAGCCGGTCCAGCAGGAGGGATAGTTCCAGGGAAGCACTGCGCTTCAATGGATTCATCCGACAGAGATTCAGGCTCCATTTCCTCTCCTTACGTAGTCTGACTTGCCGCCGACCTGACACGGACGAACGAGAAGTACGCTCCCAAACAGGCATCCCCATTTCGACTGTGAGCGCAGTCTTAAAGACCGCACTTGGCCGATAGTACCTATTCCTTGAGGCCGCCAGACGGGCAGAACCACCGCTGATTGGTTGCTCGTCGGAGGGGGAGGCTCGTACCGCAATATGGCCCGTGCGTGCCCCCGAGCTTTGCGCAGCTATGGCCTTGGCCAGCCGACAGTAATGGGGTGTTTACGTGCCTTTGGTTATCGTCGGTTGGGTTCGCGGAGTCTGGCTTCGAGTGATCAGGTGAAGAAAATGACCATCAGATTGACCGTCAGAATCGCCGCCAACGGGAGCGCGCAGCCCTCATCTCGAGCAGCCGCATATCAAGGTGTGTGGTAGTTGGCGAATGGCGCACCGGCACGCCTTAGCAATGCAGTTTCGGGTTCATAGGCTCTCCCGTCGGTATGACGCTTTTTCTAGAGTGCCTCCTTGCGTCACTCCGCCGCCATCGCACTCAATGCTTCGTCGGTCCACATGCCAGCACCAATATGAAATGTAGATCTGATGCTGAAGCGCATCGAGCGCGAAATATTGATTCATCATCTCAAATGTTAATGAGATTCTGTTTTGTTTGTTGGGAATTAACATTTTTGCTTTGCAACTTAGTTCTTTCGTCTATCAGGGTTTTTATTATCGATTCTTCAGTGCTCACTATCTTCGGATACAGGTAGAGTCGCAGGCATAAAAGGTAGCTAGGAATAATTGGCCGTAGAGTCGATGTTTGCAAGCTGAGCTTCGAAAACCACGTCTCAATGTGGTTTGTACTGGCACTTAGGAGAGGGAATCATGACGGATTCAAGTGTTGAGTCGCGGCACCAACGTGCCGCAGGGGCGCCACGTGCGCGAGCCATTCGAGGGGTGTTCGCCGGCTTGTTGATGTTCGCGGCCGTTGCCGCGGTTGCCGGCTCGGTGAACTACACCTATGACGCCCTGGGTCGTTTGGCCAAGGTCATCTACAACAACGGCACCACAACCACCACGATCAACTACAGCTACGACGCTGCGGGCAATCGATCGTCGGTCGTTACCACCTCGCCCTAGTTCTTTCAATCCAAGGTTTTTGGAATTCTGCCCCTCGGATGCCCGAAGGGCTGGCGTTTTTGCGTCTAAGAAAAAATCGGGGAATCAGATGTTCAAAGTCAAAGCAACGAGAACGTTGGTGAGCGGTCTTTGCGTGGGCGTGCTTGCGGCGAGCGGATTGGCCTCCGCCCAGATGCAGGGCGGGTTGCAGCGTGTGACCCCTCAAAGTTCGACGACTTCAGCCGTGAGAGTGGGAATTTCTGTGGCAGCGCAACAGGGCGGCGCAACTTCAACTGCCCGAACTGCGAGCGTGGGAAGTCCGGTGCAATTCGTAAGCGGAAAGCCTGCGTTGCAGTACCGCCCTGAAGACCTGCCGGGATCGAATGATCCAATCCGGCGAGAGGCAAGTCAGGCTGCTTCGGCGCGCAGTGCAAGTCCGTCGGCGCAGAGTTTTGTTCCTGCGCCTGGAACCATTCGAGCCAACATGCCTCCCGTCTCTGGGGTCGATGCTCAGCGAGTCCTGCAAACGAGGACATTCCCCGCGAATCTGAACCAAGGCGTTCCGTCAGTCAGTACTGTCAGCAGTGATCTGAGTAAAGCATCGGCTTCGCAAACATCGGCCATGCGAATCGGGGGAGATGGCAGTCCTCAAGGACCGGCCTCTATTGCGGAGCTAGCACGCTCCTTACGCAACAACCCAGACCTGATCTATCAGTACGTACGCAACAATATCGAGTTCTATCCGTTGTTCGGGGTCCAGAAAGGTGCACTGGGCACCGTACTCGACAACCAAGGCACTGCATACGACCAAGCCATGCTCATGGTTGAACTCTTGCGCGCCTCAGGGTACACGGCCAACTATGTGCAGGGCGTTATCAAGGTCACCGCAGCCCAGTTGAAGGAGTGGTACGGGATAGAAACATCAAACGTATGTGGTGTGATTGGTTTGATCGGCCAAAGTCAGATTCCGTTGTACGAGATCAACGCAACCACCGCAGGAAGTTGTCCCGGGCTGTCTGCAGCCATGACCGATGTTTCCATCGAGCATATCTGGGTCAAGGTCAACATCGGCGGGACCAACTATGTCTTTGATCCCAGCTACAAGCCGCATACCCTCAAGACTGGCATTGATTTGGACAATGCCATCGCATACAGCCGAGGTGTCTATCTCACGTCCGCATACACCGATGCAAACGTGTCTGATGGCTTCTATGCACAAAACATCAATCGCACAAATATCCGTAATAACTTAACGGCGTATGCCAACAAGTTGGCCACCTATTTACGTGCCAACAAGCCTGCGGCCACGCTGGACGATGTGATCGGTGGAAAAAATATCGTGCCGTTCTACGACGTCCTTCGCCAAACCGCATTGCCGTACCAGAACACGGGATGGGTCGCGAACGAAATTTCCGCTATTCCCAGTAATTACAAGCCCACGTTGCGCATCCAGTATCAGGGGATCGATCAGACCTATACATCGGATGCCATCTATGGCAAGCGACTTACCATCACGTACAACGCATCCAATCAGCCTATCCTGAAACTGGACGGCGTGGCAGTTGGCAGTCCTGGGACTGCTGCGACTGCTGGAACATATACGACGATCAATTTCACTGTGACGCACAACGCGTACGCAGCGGGCTCCTCAAGCAACCAAAGTTTCAGCCAACGCTTGAAGGCCGGCGGAACCAACACCTTCTTGATCGCCAATGCATGGGGTCCAGCAGGACGGGGACCTGTGGAGAACCATCGACGCATACAAAGCGATCTTCGCGCCTCCGGGGCCGCGGAAACGTCTGAACCCGTGCTTGGATCAACGTTGGCAATGTTGGGGGCGCAGTGGCTCGCTCAAAGTACGCATAACGCCCACATCAACGAGCGACTCTCCGGGGCGGTGATCCTTCACCAGCATCAAGTTGGCATTGCAGGCTTTCTTAATAATGCCTACGTCGATCTTCCTGGGAGCATGGTGACCGTTGCCAATCCTGCCGGCCAAACGGATAAAGAAAGTGCGGCGTTCACCAATTGGGCAATGCACCAAAGTATCTTGGAGTCGACGGTAGTTCAGCAAACGACAGGCGTCTCTGCCGTTTCGACTGTGAAGATAATCGACATGGCCGTGGAAGCTGGCCAGACGATCTACGATGCTACTTCGAGCATCTATGCCGAGAGCATCAGGCCTCGCCTTGATGCGTGCGCTCCTTTTCTGGCTGTCTTCGACAGCCACATCGCCGCGGGTCAGCGCTTGATCTTGCCGACGCGTTGCGATAACGGAGAGGGGAATTGGCATGGAGCGGGCTACTTCACGATTGGTTCAGGTCTGTACCTGGGATCGATCGTCAGTGATGGGCTGTCCGGTGGCCTCGCCACTGCGTCGCAGACTCCTTTGCTGGCGAATGTATTTTCTGGCACGGCCATGATCGCTACGCCCGGGTTGATTCCCAACTCGGGAACCTACTACAACGATCCCATCGACATGGTGTCGGGCGCTTTCTTGTACGACCACGAAGACATCAATGTGGGAGTCGGGAGTTTTCCGCAGAGCCTTTCTTTCAGGCGACTTTACAGCTCGAGCTTGCGCACCCAGAACGGTCCAATGGGTAAAGGGTGGACACACAACTTCAACGCGAGCGTGGCCGTGAACTCCGATGGATTTCAGGCGATGGGGGAGGATTCTGCGCTGGATGCTGTAGGCACTCTTGTCGAGCAAAAAATTTCCTATGACCTCATGTTGAATCCCGCTCGGCCGATCGGGCAACTAGTGGTGGCCGCCGTAGGACAACGCTGGTTTGGCGATCAGTTGGTTAACAACACCGTCATCGTGAAGCAAGGTCTCAACGGAGAGGTCTTCGTCAAGCTGCCCGACGGCACGTACAACCCGCCACCGGGTAATTCGGCGAAGCTGACGAAGAATGCTGATGGAACCTACAGCTACCAAACGGTGAACAAGGCCATGCTGAAGTTCAACGCGGCAGGCAAGGCCGAGGCGTTCACCGATTCGAGTGGCCTTCAGCTCAAGTACGCGTACACCGGTGCTGATCTGGCGAGTGTGACCAATAGCCTTGGCCGCGCACTGACCTTCACGAATAGCGGTGGAAAAATCACCCAAGTAGGCGATGGAACCCGCACGGTCAAGTTCGTCTACGACGCCAATTCCAACCTGACCACGTTCACGGACAGCCTGGCACAGAACACGACCTATGGCTATGGTTTGGTCGGGCAAATGACCAAGCTCTTCTATCCAAGTTTTCCGACCGTGGCGGCGGTGACCAACGTCTATGACACTTTGGGACGGGTGAAGACCCAGACCAACGCCCGAGGAAAACTCTATGACTACTACTTTGCCGGCTCTCGCACTGAAGAGGTCGGACCGGGTGGGGTGGCCAAGACTAACTACATCGACGCCTCGGGAAATGTTATTCAGTCCAGCACGCCAGTGGGCAACTGGACGGTCAATACCTACGACGGGCATTCCCGACTATTAACAAAGCTGCTGCCCGAAGGAAACTACAACCAGTACGCCTATGACGACGCCACTTGCGCGAGCGTGGACAAGCGCTGCACTCACAACGTCAAGACGATCACCAGTGTCGGGAAGTCTGGCTCAGGGTTGCCCAATCGGGTGCAGAGCTTCGCGTACGAGACAGCATTCAACAAGGTTGCCACAGCCACAGACGCGCGCGGCAAGGTCACCAGCTACACGTACACGGCGCAAGGGCTGCCGCTGGCCGTCACGTCGCCAGTAGATGCTGCAGGCGTAGCTCCGCAAACGAGCTATACGTATGTGGCTTATACACCCACTGGGTTCGCGACTTTCTATTTGCCGGCGACGCAGACGGTGAAAACCACCTCCGCGAACTCGGTGATCACGGCGACGACGTACAACACCGCGAACAAGTACGTGCCGGCAACCAGCGTCGTCGACTTCGGCACCGGCAAGCTCGACCTGACGTCGACATTCACTTTTGACGCAACAGGCAACTTGACCGTAGCAAACGGGCCGCGCACCGATGTCACCGATACCGTCACCACAGCCTATGACGCCGGCAGGCGCGCCATTCAAGTCACCGACGCCGCAGGAAAACTGACCAAGACAACCTACGACAAGGATGGGCGTCCCACCATCACGGGCGCGCAGATTGGCACTCAGTGGCTGGTCAGTTGCAGTCGTTACAGCGAGACCGGCAAGGTCACGCGCGCCTGGGGGCCTGCGCTGACAGCGGCAGCCACCACGTGCCCGACCGAGGCCGCGCCGGTGCCGATCACCGATACCGCTTACGACGACCTGGACCGTGCTTTCCGTACGACCCAATTCGTGGCTGCAGCTGATGGCGGCAACCGCGTCACCGAGACCGTCTACAACGCCGACGATACAGTCCAGATCGTCAAGAAAGCCGTGGGCACGGCGTTGGTGCAGAACTATGCCACCTACACCTACACCCCCAACGGAAACCTCGATTCGAGCAAGGATGCCAAGAACAACTTGACCGTCTATCTGTACGACGGCTTCGACAGGCTGAGCAAAACGCACTACCCGCTGCCAGCCACGGTTAACCTGGCCAACGCAAACGACTACGAGCAGAACACCTACGACCCGAACGGCAATGTCACGGCGATCCGCAAGCGCAGCGGGCAGAGCGTTACTCAGACCTGGGACAACCTCAACCGATTGACGGCGCGGACCTATCCGACAACGGCCGACAACGTGAGCTTCGGCTATGACCTGCGAGGTCTGCGCACTTTGGCGCAGTACGCCAATGGCAGTCATGCCATTACCTATGCCTGGGACAACGCAGGACGCCAACTGAGTACCACCGCGGGTGGTAAGACGCTGGCCTACCAGTACGACTTGGCTGGCAACCGCATTCGCACCACATGGCCCGATGCGTTTTACACAACGACCAGCTACGACGCGCTCAACCGTCCGGGCATCATCAAGGAGAACGGCAGCGTCAACTTGGCCACCTACGCCTACGACGACCTGAGCCGGCGCACCACGGTCACGCTGGGTAACAGCACGACCGTGCAGCGCACCTATGACACCCAGGGCGCGATGGCGACGCTGAAGAATTTCCTGTCGTCCACCGCACAGGAAGTTCAATACACCTATGTGCGCAACCAGATTCGCGAGCTCAAGAGCGTGACCTGGAGCAACAACATCTATCAGTGGGCGGGAGCGGCACCGGGCACGCAGAGCTACGCGGCCAATGGCTTGAACCAGTACACCACGGCGGCCGGGGCGAGCCTGACGTACGACACCAACGGCAACCTGAAGACGGATGGCACCTGGACCTATGGCTACGACCTGGACAACCGGCTGAAGACGGCGAGCAAGACAGTGGCGCCGGCGGTGAGCGCAGCGCTGGCCTACGATGCAGAGGGCCGGCTGCGCCAGACGGCAATTGGAGCCAACACCATTAATCTGTTGTATGACAACATGGCGCTGGTGGCGGAGTACAACGCGGCCGGTGCGGTGGTGCTGCGCAAATACGTTCACGGACCAGGTTTGGACGAACCTATCGTCTGGTATGAGGGCACAACGGTCGCAGCCAAGAATTGGCTGTATACGGATCATCTGGGCAGCATCGTCGCGACTGCGAACGGCGCAGGTGCCAGCACAGCGGCCTATACCTATGGGCCCTTTGGAGAGCCAAATGTAGCGACGGGATTGAGATTCCGTTACACCGGCCAGCAACTCGTCAACGAGTTGGGCCTGTACTACTACAAAGCGCGATTCTATTCACCTAAATTGGGTAGGTTCCTGCAAGTGGATCCAATTGGATATAAGGACGATCAAAATCTATACGCGTATGTGAAGAATAATTCTTCAAATGCAATCGATCGCTCAGGAAAATATGCAGAAGTTCTTACGTCGGGAAATTCTGTGACTATTAATCTTCCTGTAATGTGGATGGGGGAGGGGGCGACTCCTGCGGCTATAGCGGCCTATACGCAAGCAATACAACAAACTTGGTCCAATTGCACATGCGGTGCATATGGCGTCACTTTGAATGTGACTGCTGTTGCACCAGGTACGCCTCGTGATAAATTTAATATTATTGAGGTTGGACCGCGAAACAATTCAGTTAATAAGGGAAATGCATTCGCAAGTGCTGTTGGTGGAAGCTACGCAAAGTTGAATCCATTCACTGGAGTTGGTGACGCATTCAATCTTTATTCTGCAGCACATGAAGCGGGACATCTTATGGGGCTGCCTGATGCATACGCATATGAAGGCGATTCCTATGGGGTGGCACCGGGACTTCCTTTGCCGCAGTATGGGTCAAACATTATGGGGAACGCTGCAGGGAAACCAGATGAACAAGATATTTCTAATATTAAATTCTTGAACTCTATTGGATTTAAGCAAGGGAATGGAATTTATCCCAGCCCTCCTGTAGGTGGTCTCGGTAGTGGAAGCGGATTATTTAAGTAGTATTGCGCTAAATGAATAAAATTCTTGTTCTCTTTTTGACTCTCTGTCTTGCCGCATGCTCCATAGGAAGAGGGCAGCATGAAAGGAGTGAGTGGTGCGATGTTGGTGAGGTTTTTAATGATTCTGGATTTAAAAAAATAGATGGAAAATTTGTAAAGATAGTGAGTCCAGAGTTTCAGGAAAAGGCGAAAAAGATGCTTGAGAGCTCTCGAGTGAGAAAATTGTCTTCTATAGAGGCGGTTTCTTTGGGGCGAGAGCCTCAAGCTTCTCTTGAGGGAGGGCGAGAGTATTATTTAGTGCGAGCTGCGGCCATTTTTTTGAACTACGAAGAAATTGGTCATGTGAGCTATGAGGCGTATTTTCGAGAGCGGGATGAATCACTATTGTTCTTTAGCTTTGGACTCTCTTCGTCGGATCCGAAATTTAAAAATATTGCGGTTATGATCGAATCTTCAAAAAAAATTGCAAGTGCACATTCATTTTGTAGATGGGCTTCTTGATTTTTTATTTAAGTGAGTGAGTGGGCTGAGAGAGCTGTATTTTTTTTGGCTCGATTGAGTTTTGGCTGGAAATAATTTCCGCAAAAATATTCAATTCAGAATTTTGCGTTTTATTTCAAAAAAATCGAAAATGGAAGGGCGATGGAAATGAAGCATCGCGCTTGTGGGTTTACCTTGCTGGAGCTTCTGGTTGTTTTGGTCATCATCGGCCTGCTCGCTGGCATCGTGGGGCCGCGTCTGTTCGGCAACGTCAGCAAATCCGAAGTCACCACAGCCAAGGCCCAGATCGACATCCTGAGCAAAGCCCTCGATCAATTCCGTCTCGATGTCGGCCGCTACCCCAGCAGCCAGGAAGGCTTGGCGGTTCTGGCTTCCCCTGTTCCCGGCGAGTCCCGCTGGCGCGGCCCCTACTTGCGCAAGGACGTCCCCCCCGATCCCTGGGGCCAGCCCTACCAATACAAGTACCCCGGCGCCACGCAGCCCGACGATTTCGACCTCTACTCTTTCGGCGCCGACAAGGCTCCGGGCGGCAGCGGCGACAACGCGGACATCGGGCGCTGAGGCGCCTTTCGAGCTTTCCGCATGGCCACTTTCAAGGTGCGCGGACTGACCGCCCAAGGCGAGTTGCAACTGCGCCTGATCACTGCCGGCAGCCGTGTCGAAGCCGAGCAGTCTGCGCGACGGGGTGGTCTGCGCGTGTTGGATGTCCAGGGCGACAGCTTCCGTCGCCCGACGCTCTTTGCATCCGCTTCCGGCAATTTCGACCTCGCCCTGTTCGCTCATGAGCTCGTCGCCCTGCTCAGCGCCGGCTTGTCCCTCATCGAAACCCTTGAGACCTTGGCAGAACGCCAGGAGGGCGCAAGCCGTGCCAGCTCCGTCCTGAACGACCTAGTGCGCCGCATGCAGGAGGGCCAAGCTTTCTCCAGCGCACTCAAGACCTTCCCAGTCATCTTTCCCGAACTGTTCATCGCGTCCATTGCCGCAAGCGAGCACACCGGCGAAATGGGGCCCGCCCTGCAGCGCTACCTGCGCTATCACGAGCAACTGGGCGTCATCCGACAGAAGATCATCAGCGCCTCCTTGTATCCGGCCATGCTCTGCGCAGTGGGGGCTGCCGTGGCGTTGTTCCTGCTGTGCTTCCTTGTCCCGCGCTTCAGCCGCGTCTACGAAGGCATGGAGGACCGGTTGCCTCTCGCGTCGCGATGGCTCATGCATTGGGGGATCTTCGCCAGTGAGCACTGGGTTCTGATCGCAGCATTTCTGATTGCTATCGCGGTAGCACTGCCGGTCATGCTGACCCGACCTCATGCACGCGCGTGGATGGGAGCGACCTTGCAAGCCAACCGCTGGATCGGAGGGCGAATCAAGCTGATGCAACTGTCCCGGTTTTATCGGTCGCTTGGGCTCTTGCTCGGTGGTGGTATTCCTGTCACGCGGGCCATGCACATGGCTCAGGGTCTCCTGCCCGTGCGGCTGCAGCCCGCCGCCATGTCCGCAACCCTCGAAGTCACGCAAGGCCGAAGCCTGAGCGACAGCTTGCAGACTGCTGCGTTGACTACCCCTGTCGCGCTGCGCCTGCTTCGAGCGGGGGAGCGCAACGGTCAGATGGCTGAGATGCTCGAGCAAGCCGCATCCTTCCACGACAAAGAGATCGCCCACTGGATCGACCGCTTCGCGAAGCTCTTCGAACCCGTGCTGATGCTGGTCATCGGTTTGGCCATTGGCGGCATCGTGATCATGCTGTACCTGCCCATCTTCGAGCTCGCGGGGAGCCTGGGATGAACGCAGTGGCAACCGCGTTGGAATCCGAATGGCTGACCCCCGTGTTGTTGAAGCAGGCCAAGGCCGAGGCAACCGCACAAGGCGAGTCGATGCTGGTGGCACTGCAGCGCCTGAGCCAGCGCACACCCGATGAAGTATTGAGAGCTGCAGCGCAGCGCAGTGGACTTGCGGCCTTGACCTTGCCCGAACTGGAGGCAATGACCCCGGACTTCTCGCTCGTGAGCTACAGCGAGTGCCTGGAACGTGAATGCCTGGTGGCAGCCGACGGCCAGGGCATGCGCTACTTCGTGAGCAGCAATCCGCTGGACGAGGCTCTCTACACCTGGGCCACCTACCGGATCGAAGGCTACTTCCGGCTGGCCTTTACCCATCCCCTCGAACTCAAGGCCATGCTCGCGCGCCTGGAGGCGCACCAGCAAGCAATCTCCCAGGTCATCCGCCTGGAGCAAGCGAGCGCGGCCCGTGACGCCGGCAGCGAGAGCGAAGAAATCTCCCTGCGCTCCATCGCCCGCGACGAGAGCCAGGTGGTGCGGCTGGTCAACTCGACCCTCTACGACGCCCACAAGAGCGGTGCCAGCGACATCCATTTCGAGAACACGCCGATGGGACTGGTCATCAAGTACCGCGTCGACGGCGTGCTGGGCGCGGCGCGGCAACTGCCCGATGTCAGCCTGGCCGAACAAGTGATCTCCCGCGTGAAGGTGATGGCGGAGCTCGACATCGGAGAAAAGCGCATCCCGCAGGACGGCCGCTTTGCCGTCAACATCGGTGGGCGTGAGATCGACTTTCGCGTCTCGGTGATGCCCGGCCTGTTCGGCGAAGATGCCGTGCTTCGGATCCTGGACAAGCAGTCGCTGACGGCTGAGCTCGCGCAACTCAGCCTGGACCTGTTGGGCATCGAGGCGCGCGCGCAGGACACCATCCGCAGGCTCGCGAGCCAGCCTTACGGCATGCTGCTCGTCACCGGGCCGACAGGCTCCGGCAAGACCACCACCCTGTACGCAACACTCAGCGAGATCAACCACGGCGATGACAAGATCATCACCATCGAAGACCCTGTCGAGTACCAGCTGCCAGGCGTGCTGCAGATCCCGGTCAACGAGCGCAAGGGCCTCACCTTTGCCAAGGGATTGCGATCCATCCTGCGTCATGACCCCGATCGCATCCTCGTTGGTGAGATCCGCGATCGCGAGACCGCCGAGATCGCGGTGCAGGCCGCGCTTACGGGGCATTTGGTCTTCACCACGGTGCACGCCAACAATGTGTTCGACGTGCTCAGCCGCTTCCGGCACATGGGCGTCGACGCCTACAGCTTCGTCACAGCCCTGAATGGCGTGATTGCTCAGCGGCTGGTGCGAATCAATTGCTCGCATTGCCTGGAATCGAGCGAGCCAGATGACGACGTGCTGCGGGCTTCCGGCGTGGAGCGCAGCGCGTTCACAGGCTTTGCGTTGAAGCGAGGCCGGGGGTGTGCCCATTGCCGCGGCACCGGCTACAAGGGCCGCCGGGCCCTGACCGAAGTGCTGGTCATGAATGACGAGTTGCGGGAGTTGATCCTGCAGCAGGCACCGATTTCCAGGCTCAAAGAGGTGACGAGGATGCATGGAATGAGTTCCATGCGTGAGGAGGCGATCGAGGCTGTCAAGCAGGGGCAGACAACCCTGCAGGAAATCAATCGTGTCACCTTCGTGGAATAGTCGCCCCTTGTCCTTGTACCGCGTGCATCTGGCCGCGGATGCATTGACGGTCTGCGAGGTGCATACGCGCCGCAACAGCCGACGCGTCGTCCGCAAGGCCCTGTTCCCCTTTGCAGCGCCAGCGGAGCGGCCCACGGCCATGCAATCGATGCGCGAATGGATGGGGGACGCCCCGCGTGGAACATCGCAGGAGTGGGTGCTTGGCATTGCCGACGTGCGCTATCAGCTTCTTCCATGGGTTCCAGACCTGGCCGACCAGGCCTTGCGTTCGGCCTTTGCAGCAGCTTCGTTTGAGCTGCAATTCAAGCAAGACCCGACTCTCTACGCCATTCGTTTTGCTACGCCCACCTACGGCAGCGCGCAACTCGCAGCTTTCGTCCCGCATTCGCTGCTGGCGGAGCTCGAGGCACACGCCGAGGTCTCCAAGATCCGTTTGAGAAGCATCGCGCCGGCCCTCGCAGTGGTCTGGGATCGCTTTCGCACTGTGCTCCAGAAGGAGCGCGGCGCGGTGCACATGGTCGACGGCGACCGGCAGATCGTCGTTCGACATGCACAGGGGCAGATGACCGATGTCCTGCTCCGCCCCTTCGATACGGCGTCCTGGGAGACCGCACCGTTGGTGCATGAGACCGAAACCCACGGCAGTGCACGCATCTTCTCGGCCAGCCCCTTGCCCCATGGCAGCACGGATATGGCACTGTCTCTGGTGGATGGCGAAGGGTTTCTGTCGAAACAGGACGCCAGCTATGCGTTCGCGCTGTGCGGGGTGTTCTGATGGTGAGGCAGCCAAAGCTCGGCTTGGACTTCGCGCCCAGATCGCCGTGGCGAAAAGCCACCGTGGCCTGCATGGCGTTCGGCGTGCTCGCTAGCATCGCGGTGCTGTGGCACCGACACCATCTGCTTGAACAGCGAGCACATGCGGTGTCGCAGCTCGACGCCCTGCAACGGCCGGCAACCGGCGCAACATCGTCACGGCCAACCAGATCCAAGCCTGAGGCCGTGGAAGAAGCAGATCGCCTGGTCGCCAGCCTGCAACGGCCCTGGGAGCCGATGCTCAACGCATTGCAGGCCGCTCTCAAGGACGACGTGATCGTCAATCGCGTGCAGCCGGAGACGGATGCCTTCAGATTGCGCATTGCCGGGCAGGCCGACAGCAGCCAGGCCTTCGTGGAATTTGTGCAGCGCTTGCAAGGCGACGCCTTGTGGCGAGTGGTCGAGCCAGTGTCGGAGTCCAAACAGGTTGACAACGCTGTGCCAGAAGGCAAGCCCGTGGCCTTCCAACTGACCGCAGAGTGGAGGCGTCCGTGAGCGCCAGCGCGAAAGGCATGCGTTGGAACGACGCACTGGTACGTGCACGCTGGACGGTGCGCCTGGCCTGGGAGGAGGCGGCCTGGCCGGAATTTCTGGCCGTCTCGGTAGTTTGCTTTGCACTCGGCCTTGCGCTTTGGGTGAACTGGCCGTTGCACCATGAGGTGCGCGATCTTCAAGCCAGTGTGGCGGCCGCGACGCGCGACCGGGTCGACCGGACGACGGCCCCAGCGGATTCTTCATCGACGGGCGCCGAGCCTGCACGTGGCGGCGCAGGGTTCGTTGCAGATTTCATGGCGTTTCTGCCCGCGGCGGACATGCGCGACCAGCAACTGCAGACGCTGCACAGCCTGGCCGGCGAAAGCGGCGCGGTGTTGTCGCGCGTGGAGTACGGACACAGCAACCTGGAGCACCTGCCCGGACGCCGATTGGCGATGCAACTCACGGTGCAGGCCGAATACCCTGCCTACCGAAAATTCCTTCACAACCTGCTCGTGGCGATGCCCAACCTGAGCATCGACCGCGTCACCATGGAGCGAGTGCCTGGGCAGGCCGGATTGGCCTCGAGGCTCAACGTCCGCATCGAAACCAGTCTCTACTATCGAACGGCACCAGCGGAAGGCAGGCCTTCGTGAAAGCGCCTTCTCTTTCCAAGCCGCTGCAGGCAGCGCTGCTAATGACCACGACGCTGACAGCCATCGCCTTGCTCAAACCCGAGGCGCTGGACGTTTCTTCCGCGGATGGCGCGGCCGTGCGTGTTGCATCGAGCCAGTCGGCCGATGCCAACCGTCCGCAAGCACCTTGGGTGCGCCTGGCGGGCGAGGAGTGGAAGCCGTCAGATGCCGAGCAGCAAAAAGCCGCGGATGCGTTGGCGGCCGCCGCTGTGCCCGTTGCCCTAGCGCCGCCGCCTGTGGAGCAGCCGAAGCCCACGGCGCCCGATCCAGCCTTGACCTACCTCGGCCGCATCGAACAGGACGGTCGCAGCTATGTTTTCTTGGGACGCGGCGCCGATCCGCAAGTGGTCGAAATCGGTGGTCTGGTTGATCCCCAATGGAAAGTCGAGAAAGCCACTGCGACCCAGGTCCAGTTGCGATACCTACCTCTGAACGAGGTCCGCTCTCTTCCCGTGGCGGCCGTGCAATGAAAAAGAAAACAGTGGTCCCTCCCGTTCTACCGAAGCTGACGGTGCTTGTCCTGCTGCTCGGAATTTTGTCCGGGTGTGCGACCTACCTTGAAGAACGGCGCGCCGACCAGTTGCTCGCCGAAGGCAACACCGAAGCTGCGCTGGTCATGCTCTCGCAGCTGGCCAAGAGTGATCCGACGGGCTACAGACTCAAGCATCTCCAGGTGCGCGATGGCTACCTGCGCGACCTGCTGCAGAAGGCCAGGCGGGCCGCGGCTGAGCGCAGAACCGCCGCCGCAGAAGAGGGCTACCGCACAATCTTGCGGCTCGACCCGCAGAACGAGCCGGCGCTCGCAGGCCTGGCAGCGCTCGAGGGTGAGGCGCGCGAAGTGCAGACGATGGCGCAAGCCAGTCAATCGTTGAAGAACGGCGATACGGCAGGGGCCATGAGGTCCTTGTCGGCGGTCCTCGCGGAAAACGCTTCGCAACCGGAGGCGCAACGACTGCTTCAGGGGATCGAGTTGGAGCGGAACCGAGGGCTGACGGCAGACCCTCTGTTGTCCGATGCACTCAGAAGGCCCGTGACGCTGGAGTTGCGCGACGTGGGCATCCAGACCGTGCTGGAAATTCTCTCGCGCACATCCAACGTGAACTTCGTCCTGGACAAGGATGTCAAGACCGACATCAAGACCACGATCTTTGCGAAGAACACGTCGGTGGAGGATGCCTTGAACCTGGTGCTTCGCACCAGCCAATTGAGCAAGAAGATCCTCAACGAATCGACGCTGCTGATCTACGCCGACACCGAAGAAAAGAAGAAGCGTTACGAAGACTTGGTGATGCGCACCTTCTACCTTAAGAACGCGGATCCCAAGAGGATGCAGGAGATGGTCAAGACATTGATCGCGCCGAAGTCGATGTACGTGGACGACAGGTTCAAGATGATGGTGGTGCGCGACAACCTAGACGTCATTGCCGCCATCGAACGCCTGGTGGCGACCTACGACATCGCCGACCCGGAGGTGTTGCTCGAAGTCGAAATCCTGGAGGTCAACTCCAACGGACTGCTCAACTTGGGCATTCAATACCCTGACCGCATCACCGCCAGCGTCTTTGGTCGTGCCGGACAGCCGGGGCAGCTGACCGTCAACGAACTGCGCAATCTGAACCGCAACAACTTCGAACTGTTCCTGCCCGATCCACTACTCGCGCTGAACCTGAAGCAGACGAGCACCGATGCCAAGACATTGGCCAATCCCCGCATCCGGGTCACCAACCGGCAGAAGGCCAAGGTGCTGATCGGTGACAAAGTGCCGGTGATCACCACCACCACCAACCAGACCTCCAGCGCGTCGATGGAGTCGGTGAACTACCTGGATGTGGGCCTGAAGCTGGAGGTGGTTCCCGAGATCCACGTCAACAGCGAAGTCACGATCGCCATCGACCTGGAGGTCAGCAATGTGGTCAAGGAGGTTCGGTCGACCACCGGACTTCTGGCCTACCAGATCGGAACGCGCAATGCCAGCACGATGCTGCGCCTGCGCGATGGCGAGACACAGGTGCTGGCAGGTTTGCTCAAGGATGAGCAGAACAACAACTCCGCCGGCATTCCGGGTCTGGGCACAGTGCCCGGTGTGGGGCGGCTGTTCTCGAATCAGACCAGCACCAACGGGCGCTCGGAGATTGTCCTGCTGATCACGCCGCGGATTGTGCGGTCCATGCCGACGCCGGCTGCACACGTCGTCGAGTTCCCATCCGGCACAGCGGACAGTGCGTCCGTACGGCCGATGCGCCTGACACCGGCGGGCCAGTACAGCGGCAGCGATGCCCAACTGACGCAGCCTGCATCGTCCTCGACTGAGCAGCCGCAGCCGTCGGCAGGAGCAGCATCCAGCGCCGCGCCATCGCAGCCAGGGACCGGCCAAGGCGCGAAATGAAGGCCTCGCCCGGCTTTACGCTGATCGAGATGATGGTCACTGTGGTGCTCGTGGGCATCCTCGCCTCGGTGGTTGTGCCGCTGACGGAGATGTCGATCCAGCGGGGGCGCGAGCAGGATCTGCGCATGGCGCTGCGCGAGATTCGGGGAGCCATTGACGCTTACAAGCGCGCGGGCGACGAGGGGCGGATCTATCGTTCGGCGACGACGACGGGCTATCCCGCGACGCTGGATGTGCTGGTGGAGGGTGAACCCGACCTGAAAGACCCGGCCAAGCGAAAGATCTATTTCCTGCGCCGCGTGCCGCGCGATCCCATGAATTCGGACATCAAGCTCGCGCCGGCGGCCACCTGGGGAAAGCGGGCCTACGCAAGCGAAGCGGACCGGCCCAAGGAAGGGGACGACGTGTACGACGTCTATTCAACAAGCAAGCGTACCGGCTTGAACGGGCTGCCGTACGCGCAATGGTGAATCCCATGAAGCAACGTGTTGCAGGAAGAAGGGGATTCACGCTGATCGAGCTGCTGGTCGTGATGGCGATCGTCTCGGCGTTGCTGAGCATCGTGGTGCCGCGCTACATGAGCAAGGTCGATGTGGCCAAGGAGGCCGCGTTGAAGGAAAACCTCAATGCCTTGCGCGTGGCGCTGGACCAGTACAACAGCGACAAAGGAACCTATCCGGAAAAGCTCACGGACCTGGTCGGTCAGCGCTACCTGCGGGCGCTGCCGATCGACCCGGTGACGGAGCGCCGCGACTCCTGGATCGTGTCGATTCGGGAGGAGGAAGGCGGTAAGAAGGTGATCCACGACGTGCGCAGTGGTGCGGCCGGGAATGGGCTTGATGGAACACCGTTCAGGTCCTGGTAGGCATCGGCCCAGGCAGAGGCCGACGCGCCGCCAGCGAGGCGTCGGGTATCTCTTCATGCTGCTGCTGGTGTTTCTGTTGTCCTTGGGACTGGGAAAGGCTGTCGAGGTGTATGCGAACAGCGTGCAGAGGGCGCGGGAAGAAGAGCTTGTGCATGTGGGAAATCTGTATCGCGAAGCCATCAAGGACTACTACCTGAGTGCGCCGAATGGGCAGCATCGGTATCCGGACCGGCTGGAGGACCTTTTGAAGGACTCGCGGCACCTCGTCACGAGGCGGTATCTGCGTCAGCTCTATCTGGATCCCATGACAACGCGGGCCTTCACCGTATTGCTGGCACCTCAAGGCGGGATATGGGGCGTCGCCAGTTCGTCGAAAGAGCGTCCTATTCGTACAAGCATGCCCACGGAAGCGCTGGTTGCCGGACAACAGATAAATGCCTACGCGGATTGGATTTTTGCGTATACCGGAGATCCCTGAATGCCGAACTCAAATCGGAAAGTTCGGGCCAAAGTCAACCAAAAGCGTCCAGCGATTCCTCCATCCACCATTACCTTACTGGAAAGTACCTTCTTGAATACACATTTCATGGTTGAGGTGGAACTGCCATCGTATTGGCAGAAATGGAGAATTCCGAGGCGAGAAGGCTCGACGCATTCTCAGGTCGCGGGGGAACCAAGAAAATGGCAGATAGCTGATGCGTCGCGTTTCATCTGGAGCATCTGCCTCGGCTGCATGATCTTTTTTTCGCTCGGCTCGGCCACGGCTCAGATCGGTCGAGGACCTTCTGAGTTCTTGGTGAGCAGCGCCGTAGAGATTGGCGTGGGTCCCACAACTTTTGAAGGCGTGGTTGTTGCTGTCGACCAAGTAGCAACCCCATGCCATCGGCTGGCTGATGCACCAACGCCATTGAGCGTACGACTGCTTGAGAACAAATTCTCTGCCGAGTTGGTCGCAGCAGACGAGGATCGGAACGTCTGCCTACTTCAGGTCACCGGCTTGAAGGCACCAGTCACGCAGTTTGGGCGCACCCGTGACAGTTCGAGGCTCACCAAGGTCCATGTGCGGTCGCAGCAGGATGGCTTGCTGCGCCGAAGCGATATGCTGGTTGGCTACTTTGGAAAAGTGATGGGAGGCTTGTATCTCGCAGTGGCGCAATCCTTGACCGAAGTACCTTTTCAATTGCGCGACGGAACTGGGCTCTACGACGAACAAGGCCGGCTCGTTGGATTGATCGTTATGGAGCAAAGCGAAACTCATGCACTGAGTATGGCGTTGCCGGTCGAATGGATCGAGCATGTCCAAGAACGAAAGCCGGGGCCTCGACAATCGCTTTCTCCCGTCCCTTGGATGAATCAATCTCGAGCCCTTGACGCCAAGGGAAATCGCGACGGGCGGTTGCAGAACAGTCTGGGTTGGGTCGAGGCCTCTCCGCAGAGCGCTTGGGCTTGGAATGAGCTTGGCAACGCACACATGGGTACCAGCATTTGGACTCGAGGAACCAAGGCGATCTCGGCCTATCAGCGAGCTATTGAAGCCGATCCTCAACTCGGGATGGCGTGGAGCGGTCTAGGCAATGCCTATCGTCTGAGCACCACGACCGCGCAGGCAATAGGAGCATTCGAGACTGCGACACGTGTTGACCCAACCGATAGCGCCGCTTGGAGAAGCCTCGCCGAGCTATACAAGAAAAATGATCAGCGAGAACGAGCAATGGAGGCGTTCAATCTTGCGGCTAGATCAGGTGTCGGCAACGATCGTGCATTGGCTCTGGTCGGTTTGGCGCCCCTCTATGGTGATGATCGAAAGGCGATTCAAGCTCTTCAAGAAGCAGTGATGGCCGACAATCGATTTGCTTTAGCCTGGCAGAACCTTGGAAGTGCGTGGGGGAAGATCGGCGATACGAGACGTTCGATTGGGGCCTACGAAATGGCATTGCAGATCAATCCGCGTGACGGAAAGGTTTGGGCGCGCTTAGGCGAGGCCTATGTATCGGCCCAGCAGCCAGACGCAGCATTGAAAGCCTATCGAGCGGCGACGGCATTTGATCCAGGCAACGGCGTCGCCTGGAAGTGGCAAGGCGTTCACTACATGGAGAAAAAGGAATACTGGAGAGCCGTGTCGGCCTTTACTGAGGCGATCAAGAATGGCGAGTCCACGGCTCAGAGTTACGTCGAACTGGGGGCCGCGTTTCAAGAGGACGGTCAAGCCGGAAAAGCTGAGGAGAGCTTCCTGAAAGCAGTTGAGTTGGCGCCCATGAACGCCGAACCGAACGTGCGGTTGAGCCAACTCTACCGTGCGGCTGGTAGGGCGGGTGACAGTTTGAAAGCCGCTGAAGGTGCAATAAGAATAGATCCAAAGAACACCGTAGCCTTGGAACTACTAGACTCTTTGCGGAGAGGGAAGGGGCGGTGATCCGAGCGCCTGGACGGTGCGGGATCTGCGACGGGGCAATGATCTCGCAGGTGTGGCCCTGTTGATCTCCTTGTTGCTGACGACGCAAGTCACCGCATGTAGCTCCACGGTTTGGGACGCAATCTAGGATGTTGGAGATCGGCCGCCTATTTAGGGGGTAGCGACCAGGATGTCGAGCGCGGAGCATGGGATTTCCGCTTTGGCCGTGCCTGGTGTTTTACGTCGACTGGCTGAATATGCCTATAGCAGCCATTCGATCGGGAGCACCTGCAGCACATTCATGAGCAATCGCTTCCCGGCTGTGCTGCCTGGTTCGACGCGCCAGATCTGCTCGCCCTGAGGCAAGCGCTCGACCCATTCCAGATTGCGGCCGTCGGGTTGGAGTCGTACTTCATACGCACGCTCGGGGACGACGTCGTCCATCAGCGATGTCATTTCCTCTGCGATCGCCGCGCTGTCGATGACCACCCCCATCTCGGTGTTCAGCTGCTCCGAGCGCGGATCGAGATTAAAGGAGCCGACGAACAGCAGTCGCCGATCGGTTCCGAATGTCTTGGCATGCAGGGATGAGGCCGAGATGCTGCCACTGCCGATACTGGAGCCGGAACCAGCGGAACCACCAGAGCCCAAGCCCAGCCCCAAACTAGATCTGGGGCGAGACGCCGGGTCTAGATCGGTGTCGTCGAACTGAACCTGAGTTGTGTCCTGTAGCACTTCCCGACCCTCTTGGCCGCGCAGCTTCTTTGCCAGCGCGCGGGCAGCGTCCCAGCGCTGCGCCGTGTATTGCGGTTTCAGTTCGTACAGCTGAACACCTCCTTGCAGCAGGAGCAGCCGGTATTTCGAGTAGCCGGCGTGCACTGGCAGCACGTCGGTGGCGAGCAGCGAATTGGTGAGCACCCTGACTTTCACGCCCCGCTTGGCGAAACCGATCAACATCTCGGTGGACTCTTTGCCTGGCACGAAGTAGGGCGAGACGAGGTCGAGTTCCTTGCGGGGATCACCCATCAACTCTATGAGCCGTGCGACCAGTAGCTCCTCACGTTTGAGCGTGCGGCGGCCTTTTTCGGGGCTGTCGTAGACCACGCGGGCCGTGGCCCATTCGAACGGCAGATCGTGTGCCGCGATCCGGCGGGCGACCTCTGTGTTGCGCGCGGCGTTGATATAGATCTGCGCCGCCGGATCGGCATGCACGCGGGACCAGGCCGCCCGCACCCGCGCCATGGCGTCTTGGGCCGGTGGTGGTAGCACTGTGCTGGCAGGGTAGACGACGTCGTGGTTCCAATAGAGATCGAACTCGGACGATACGTCCTTGACCACCGGACCAATGCCCAGCATGTCCAGATCCTGAAAGGCGACGCCTTGGTTGGCGCCGTAGTATTCGTCGCCTACGTTCCTCCCGCCAACGATGGTCGCCTGGTTATCGATGGTCAGCGACTTGTTGTGCATGCGCCGATTCACTCGTGAGAAGTCGAGCGCCAGGTCGGCAGTGCGGAAGCCTCGATGGACGTAGGGATTGAACAGGCGCAGTTCGATGTTCGGGTGTGCGTCCATCGCAGCCAACAAGGCGTCTTGACCCACGGTGTGATGATCATCCAGCAGCACACGTACCCGAACGCCGCGTTCGGCGGCCTGCCACAGTGCCTCCCACAGCATCAGACCGGTGGTGTCGTGGTGCCAGATGAAGTACTGCAAGTCCACGCTGAGCTGCGCTGCCTGCACCAGAGCGATGCGGGCGGCGAAGGCATCGGGGCCCTCGGTCAAAGGGTGAAAGCCGGACAGGCCAGGGTGCGGTGCGGCCATGGGGGCCACCGCGCGGCCGATTGCGGTATCACCGGTATTCGTCAGGGCTGTGCTGAGCGTGCGCGGCACTGGCGACGGCAAGCCGGCGCAAGCTGTCAACAGAAGGGCAAGGAGGGCTGCACTCAAGCAGCGGCAGAGCCGTGGGGTGAGGCTTGGCGGCGACGCAGATCGGATGGTGCTGCGGGTTGCGGGAAACAAACCAGCGCGAACCTTTTCCAGAAGGGGATATTGAAGCCCTCCTGATCGGACGCGGCCCAGTAGCGTTGTGGTGACCCGCGGAGCTCGCGCCGCTTTCGATGTGGAAGCGAATGCAGTCATCGCAATTCAGGTCCCATGTCGTGGCGAGGAGGCAATACCACAACGAGAGGTTGTGGCGTCCACTTCGAAAAACAAGAAGAGATGGGGTGCTCCACAATTCGGGCCGCCATCGGCGTTTTGTTGAGAACCGCTATCGGAATCTCTCCCGCGGAATGCAACGGACGCACATTGCCATAGACTCGAATTTGCTCCCTGCTTGCTCGATGATGTCAGTGCGTATCCATTCAGAAACGCAGAGACTCCCTGGTTTTGCTCTCTCCAAACTTCAGAATGCAACAACAAGTTCTCTCCGCACACGAGATTTTTCCGCACATCCGCGTCGTCATGGGCATGGTGATCGGCCTCGGCGTCACGCGGTTGCTGTCGGGCGTCGCGCGCATCGTGCAACACCCGAAACAGTACCGGCTTTATGCTGTACATCTGGCATGGGTCGCTTCTGTTCTGCTGGCTCTGGTGCATTTCTGGTGGTGGGAGTTTGGTCTGTATCAGATTGAGGCTTGGACCTTCGGGACCTACGCATTTATCGTCAGCTATGCGATCGTATTGTTTCTGCTGTGCGCATTGCTTTTCCCCGACAGCATGCAAGACTACGCGAGCTACGAAGACTATTTTTATGCGCGTCGCGCGTGGTTCTTCGGCTTGCTGGCGGCGACCTACCTGTTGGATGTGGTTGATACGTTGATCAAGGGAGAAGCACACTTCGCGAAGTTCGCATTCGAGTACCTGATTCGGACGCCGATCCTGGTTACCCTGTGTGTCGTGGCGGCTCGGACGAAGAGCTCGCGCTTTCACGTCGCCTTTGTGGCCGCTATGCTGAGCTATCAGCTTTCATGGATCTTCCGGTTCTTCGACACGCTGGGCTGACATTGCGGCCATTCATTCTTTGAGTCAGAGATCCTTAGTTGGTGGCATCCGCCGATCCAGACGAGTCAGCTACTGAAGCAGTTGCTCAGGTGCAATCTTGCTGAGAGGATTCGAGCCTGTAGCCGCGTCCATAGACTGCGCGCAGGCTCAGCCCTTTTTCCGCTTCAAGTCCAAGTTTGCCGCGTAATCGATAGATGTGACTGTCCAATGTGCGGGACGACACCTCCTGATCACTGTATCCAGCACTCTCCAGCAGATGCGAGCGGGACACGATATCGCCCATATGCTGAAACAAGGTCAGCGCGAGCCTGAATTCTCGGTCCGTCAGGGTGGGGCGTTCTGCTGTCTCGTCGTCCCCTGGGGCGGGATGTATCCGTACGCTTTGTGAAAGGTGATCGAATTCGCATCGACCGAAGCGCTCGCGATACGACTTCGCGACCGGCCTTCGTCTAGCCATAAGGCGCTGCACGCGCGCTCGAAGCTCCATGGGCCTAAATGGCTTGACGATGTAGTCATCAGCTCCAAGGTCGAGCGCCCGGACCACATCCTGCTCTGAAGTGAGAGCGCTTAGCATGAGCACTGGCACTTGGTCCGTTTGCCACTTGCGTAGCCACTGCAGGAGGTCGATGCCCGTCAATCCCGGTGCGTTCCAGTCGAGTATTAGAAGATCGAAGGTCTCGCTTCGGAGTGCCTGCTGCATAGCAGTCCCATTCGAGAACGCGATGATGGTCACGATTGAATCGCCTGCGATCAAGGCGTGCTCCAGTGTTTGCATCAGATGCGACAACTGGTGGGGGTCGTCTTCGAGGATAGCGATACGCATTGAGTTCTTGGGATGACTACGGCGATTGATCGTCGATCGAAGCAAGCGTCCAGAGGTTTCCTGAGCAACGCTCACCTCCAAATTTTCTCAAGAAGATTCAAAAAATCTTAGAGCAAAAATCAAATTGCGCGGTACGAAAAGTTGAGCAGACTATCAACATTCTTCGGGGAGTGGGCCTGGCGTCAAAAATTTTCGTGTCTCAGCATTCTCGCGCATGGCTCGAAAAATTAGAATACTTTAGGGAAACTATAAGAATCTGGAAGAAAATCTACATTGTCTTTCGATGTTGGGGGTGGGAGAATCAGGGGCGGCTGATTGAATTAAAGAAGCCTGATTGAAGAGTTTGCTCAATGCATTCATATTGGATTGGGCTTTTTGATTGATTTCGAAAAATCTGGTTGGGAAAGAGTTGCTTGGGATGTAACTTGCGATCGGTGCTGAAAATTTAGCTGGCTCTGGGAACTCCCCTCTATCTCTAGGCTGGCACTGCTGATGCAATGCCTGTAGTTGGTGACTATGGTCAGTCACGCTAAATTCGTCGAATCGTGGCATGTCATTGCCCGACAACTGCTATGTGGCTCGCAAAATCAAACATGAAAGAGAGAGGGAAATGAAGTCGATCTTCCGATCTGTCACTTCCGCAGCGATCATCGTTGGCACCATCGGCGGATGCGCGACGGTACGTCAGCAAGACTTGGATGCATGGGTCGGCGTTCCTGTAAACGCCTTGGAAATCCATCCGCTTTTTCTCACGATGCCCATGTATCGCACGCAGACCGAGAGCGGTATCGAGACGCGGAACTACGTCAATGGTCAGGAAGTGGAGCAATGCTTTACTCGCATGGGCGCCCACAGAAACGACAGCAAGTACGTGAGCCACAGTGCTTTCACCTCGTGTTCCGAGAGCCGCATCGTGTGCAATAACATTTTTTACATCCAGGGAGGCAAGGTCATTCGCTATGCCCCCACCGGGGATTGCTTCACTAACGAGACCGTTCGACCGCAGATCGGATATTTGGCGCCTAAGCCGCTGGGGCATTGAATTTTTCCCGGCGCATGAATAGATGAATGCTGCCAGCAGGTCGACGTGATCGAGACATGTTTCAGCGCTGAGCGAACTTGAAGATCCGCCGCATGACCCAGGTGCTCGTCGGCACCCGCCTTACTGAACTGCTTTGGTTTGCCGATACCATGAAGCTGCAGGAGGCGCATTTCGATGGGAAGCCCGTGCCAGAAAAACCGACCATTGGGGGGAGGGCCCTTGAAGACGCGGCCGGTGCGTCAAGGACGCAGAAAGGGGGCCGGACAACGATAGCTTGCTGATGCTTTACAAGCAGGTCAGTGCCGGCGATGCACATAGCCGGCAACTTGGCGCAATGGGTGTTGTCAGCTGGGCCAAGTTCAACGCCTGGGCTGCTCGTGAGAGTACGCAATGCACACAGGCGACGGCGGAGCACGCGAAGTTGGTCGCCTCGCTACTCGCAGTCGATCGTTGAGACCATGGTTACAGTCAGGTCCGCCTCGCCAGTCTCGGAGCCCTAACTGGTGCGTCATGTGGACCTGATTGCAGTATCTGAAGATCTCAGGCTCTCGAGCACAGGCAGCAGGTATTTCAAGAATTTCTCGGGGTTTTCGGTCATCGGAAAATGACCTAGCCCCTCCATCCCCTGCCAAGTCGATCCAATGATCGCTTCGTGCGCTTCTTTGCCCTTTTCCATCGTGCCACTCCAGTCATACTCGCCGGAAAGGATGTGCACTGCGACCTTTTGCGTGTTGATCTTCGATGCCTCATTGCGCAAGTCATAGTCGCTCATGTAGTAGTTCAGGTCACCGATAAAAACTGGAGGCCAAGCTGCTGCATAGACTTGTGTTGTTTCCTTGCGATAGGCCTCGGGCGAAGCAGGGCACATCAAAGCATCCATGACCCTGGCCTTGTGTTCATTGCTAACCTGTGGATGCCAGAATGGTCGTAGCGCCGGACTATTGACATCAAAGTCCACTTTCAGTGCGCCTTCCAGGGAGATGACGGCACGCAGTTCGTCTGCATGGTAGCGCGCTAGATCAAGCGCGAGCATCCCTCCCACCGAGCAGCCCATGAATACGGGTCGATCGAGTTCCAGTGCGCGTGATAAGGCGAGCGGCACCGACCGCAGGAACCCTCCGGCAAGCTTGTATTCGTTGGCCCACCACCGAGGACCAACGGGAGGAATGGACTTGCCATGAAAGGGCAGGTCATAGGCGATGAGACGGAAATGATCTGTGATCTCCTTGCACTCAAAGAGATGGCGCCACTGCCCGCCATGGCAGCCCGCCGTGTGCTGTAGTAGCAGCGGAATGCCCGAGCCTGCTTCCTCGAAATAGACCCGGTAGTCCTGCCCTTCGAGCGTCAGATGAATGTAGCGCCCGACAGGGCTGTCGTACGTGCCGTTCGGCTTTGCCTCTACCACCGGAGGCGTCGGGCGCAGCGTAGCTGACGCTCGCATGAGCTCGACCGCGCGAGTGATGGCCGGCAGATACTGAGCGAAGATCAGTGCATCACCACCTTGATGCATCTGTCCTGTCTGGATCAAGGGCCAGATGTCGTTCATGAATCTGGGCGGTAGAGGCTTGAGCAGCGCCGTCCAGACCTCGTCCGACGCGCGCAGCGTGATGGTCGGAAATTTCTCGTCGGCGCCATCGGCTGACGGTCTCCCGTCATCGACAAATATCGCCACCGCATCGGTATCGCCTTCCAATCGCAGGCCACCGGTCCAGTGGCGGGCACAGAGCGCGAACTCGCCATCGGCACGGCATCGAGCGGAAAGATCGTTCGCAGAGTATTGACTGAGCGCTGACATGGTGTCTCCTTGGTTGCGGTCGTTTGGTGAGTCGTGCGGGCCATCCGGCGCAGGGGAAAGTTCAAGGCCTGCCAGAGGGTGTGCGTGCGCGATAGGGTTGCAAAGCCTCGTTGAGTAGCGCGAGATATCGTTCGCGGTCCATGCGCAGGGTGTCGATCCTTCCCCCGATACCCAACGCCATGGGGGGTTGGCTTGGCGGCGTGGGCATTTCCACCGCCAGCACGCCGACCCCTGGATTCACCGTGCCTTCGGTGTAGGCGTAGCCGTCTTGTCGGATGCGGTCCAATTCCTTGAGCAGATCGCTCACCTGCATGCGCAGGTGCGGCTCCTCTTCTGCGTTGATGCGCCACAGAAGTTGCTGAACCTCTACGTCCGTCTTTCGGCTGAGCAGGATGCGCCCTGCTGCAGAGCGGCACAGCGGCCGCAGTGAGCCGGGCTTGATGTACCACGACGGTACTTGTTGTTGAGGCGCTTGTACGAGATGGATGTACTGCACGTAGATGTCGTTCTGCATACCCAGGATCACTGCTTCGCCGCCGCTGGCGGCATGCAACTCGTCGATCAGGTGCGACAGGCTCGTCTGGCTGAACAGCTGGTCCTGCACCCAGCCGCCGAAAAGTGCCACGCGCAGCGTGGGTACGTACAAGCGCTTTTGCCGGTCGTAGTCGAGGTAGCCCAGCCGGGTCAGGCTCTTGAGCAGCGCCGACGCGCTGGACTGTGGGTAGTTCAGCCCCCGTACTAGGTCGGTCACGGACAAGGGACGACGGCATTCCGCGAAGTACTCGAAGAGCTCGAGCACGCGCTTGGCGGACTTGATGACGCCTTCGATCTCGCGCGCCGAGGTGCCGTCGGTGACCTGTGCCTTCTTGCCCGTGCTCATATGTTCACATTCCGTAGAGTTCGGCCTTGCGCAGGATGCCGTTGCGCAGTAGCCGGACGGTGGCGACGTCGACCATGACGCCGTCCACCCTGATCGCGCCCAGGCCTTCAGCCTCGGCCTGTGCGTAGGCCAGTACTAGGTGGCGCGCGCTTTCGACGCGCGCGGCGTCTGGGCTGAAGACCTCGCGTGCCACGGCAATCTGGCTCGGGTGGATGGCCCACTTTCCGACCATGCCCAGCGTGTTGGCGCGGCGGCATTCTTCGCGGTAGCCGGCTTCGTTGCGGAAGTCGGCATACGGTCCGTCGACCGGGTCGAGCCCGGCGGCGCGGCAGGCCATGACGAGGCGAAAGCGTGCGTAGTGCCACATGTCGCCTGGGTAGCCGCCGTCGCTGCCGATGGCCGCGTCGAGGCTGATGCCCATGGAGGCCGAGAAGTCGCCCATGCCGAAGACCAGGCATTCCAATCTGGGGCTCGCGTGCGCAATCGACTCGATGTTCTGCATGCCTTCGACTTCTTCGATGAGTGCCTCCAGCCCGATGCGCCGCTCGAGCTTGAGCTTCTTCTCCATCATGCTCAGCAAC
Organism: Acidovorax cavernicola; assembly: GCF_003581445.1. Classification (NCBI taxonomy): domain Bacteria; kingdom Pseudomonadati; phylum Pseudomonadota; class Betaproteobacteria; order Burkholderiales; family Comamonadaceae; genus Acidovorax; species Acidovorax cavernicola. Next base: position 87,554 of record NZ_QXMN01000005.1, read on the forward strand.
CGGTCGGCGAACAGGATGTCGGCTGCGCTGGTAACCTTGGTCATCATGATCGTATCGAGGTTGCGGCCCGCGCCCTCGACCACCTCGATGATGTCCTCGTAGGCGTATTCGGTCGAGAGGTCGTTGATGCGCACGCAGCGCACCTTGCCGTTCCAGTCGAGCGTATTGAGCGCCTCGACGATCTTCTGGCGCGCGGCCACCTTCTGGTTGGGCGCGACCGCGTCCTCCAGGTCGAGGAAGACGTGGTCGGCCTCGCTCGCGGCGGCCTTGGCCATCATCTTCTCCGACGAGCCGGGAGTGGACAGCTGGATGCGCCGTGGGCGGCGCGGACGTGGGGGGATGCTCATGTTCGTTTCCTCGTATCAATACCCGGATGCTGGAGTAGGGCTGTTCAGCCGATGGCGCTTTTTGCGCGCAGTTCGGCGATGCGCGCATCGGCCATGCCGATCTCGCGCAGGATCTCGTCGGTGTGTTCGCCGACCAGCGGCGCGCGGCGCACGATGCGCCCGGGTGTCTCGCTCATCTTCACCGGAATACCGGCGATGGCCATCTGTCGCTCGACGCCGGGGTGGTCCACATGCACCACCATCTCGCGCGCGGCGAAGTGCGGGTCAGCCACGATCTCGGCGACGTTGTTCACCGGGCCGAAAGGAATCTTGCCGCCCAGCACGGCCGCCAGTTCCTTCTTGGTGTGGACCGAGGTGTACAGCTCTAACTGGTCGTACACGTAGTCGCGGTGCGTCACGCGGGCCTCGGCCGTGGCGGTGCGCGGGTCGGTCACCAGGTCGGGCCGGCCGATCAGACCGCACAGCTTGGCCCACCAGGCGTCGAAGTGCGCGGCCAGCGTGACGAAGCCATCCTTGGCCTTGAAGAGACCGAAAGGCGACAGCAGTGGATGACGGTTGCCCTCGGGATGAGGGATCAGGTCCTGGAAGGAGTTTTGGTGCACCGTGCGTTCACACAGCGCCAGCACGGCATCGACCATCGACACGTCGACGAACTGCCCCTGTCCAGTGCGTGCCGCGCGCAGCAGTGCCGCCGTGATACCAAAGGCGCACAGCGTTGCGGGGTACAGATCACCCACACCCGGGCCGACCTTCAGCGGCGTGGCCCGGTCGGGGCCGTTGATCTGCATCAGGCCGCCCATGGCCTGCGCCACCACGTCGTAGGCGGGCCATTCCGCGTACGGGCTCTTGCCGGTGCGCGGATCGCCGAAGCCGCGGATGGCTGCGTACACGAGCTTCGGGTTGCGCTCGCGTAGCGTCTCGTACGACAGGCCCAGCCGCTCCATCACGCCGGCGCGGTAGTTCTCCACCACCACGTCGGCTGTCTCAACCAGGCGCAGCGCGAGCTCGCGAGCGTTCGGGTCCTTCAGGTTCAGGCCAATGGAGCGCTTGTTGCGGTTGACCGAGGCGAAGTAGCCGCCGAAGGCGCGCAGCTCGTCTTCAGGCCGAAAGGGGCCGGCAATGCGCGTTTCCTCGCCCTCGGCCGGCTCGACCTTGATGACCTCCGCGCCCTGGTCGGCCAGCAGCTGCGTGCAGTAGGGTCCAGCCAGCATCTGCGTGAAGTCGACCACGCGTACACCTTCAAGCGCGCCGAATCCGCTCGCGGCCATCAGCGCGCTCCCCAGTGCGAACGGCGTTTCATAAGCACGGTGCGCTCGCCTTCGAACACGATGCTGCCGTCCTGCTTGGTGCCGTAGTGCTTGAAGCGCACGACGCCCGCGTCCTCGCGCTCGGCGGGGCCGACTTCCAGCACCTCGGTGTAGGCGGTGAGCGTGTCGCCGTGGAACACTGGCCCTTGCAGCCGGATCTTGTCCATGCCGAGTTCGGCGATGGCATTCTCGGCCGTGTCTTGGCTGGCGAGACCGACGAACATCGCGATGTTCACGCCGCCGAAGGACAGGCGTCGGCCCATGGGGTGCGACTTCATCACCTCTTCGTCGAAATGGCCCGAGGCGGTGTTCATCACCATGTTGGTGATCAGCACCTGTTCCAGCGGCTCCAGTGTCTTGCTGCGCACGTGCTTCATGACCTCGCCGACGGTGAAGTCCTCGAAGTAGTTGTCGCGTTCAGTCAGTTGGTTCAATTGCATGGCCTGTCTTTCTTCACTTGCCCAGCAGGCGGTCCGAGATGATCCGCAGCTGTATCTCGGAGGTGCCCTCGAAAATCTTGGTCAGCCGCGCATCGCGCCAGTAGCGCTCTGCCGCGTGCAACGTGGTGTAGCCGGCGCCACCGTGAATTTGCAGGCCCTCGGTCGTCACGCGCTCGGCCATCTCAGTGGCGAACAGCTTGGCCATCGAGGCCTCGAGGTCGCAGCGCCCGCCGTTGTCGATTTGTGTGCACACGTGGTAGTTGAGTTGGCGCGCGGCTTCGATCTCGGTCGCCATTTGCGCGAGCTTGAAGCGGATCGCCTGGAACTGGCCGATGGGAGAGCCAAACTGCTCGCGCTCGTTGGCGTAGGCCATGGCGTCTTCCAGCGCGCCGCGCGCCAGGCCGATAGCACGCGCGGCCGTGTGGGCGCGCGCCTTCTCCAGCCCCTGCGTGGCGAGGTAGAAGCCTTCGCCTTCCTCGCCCAGCAGTGCATCGGTGGGCACGCGGAATTCGTCGAACGAAAGCTCCCAGGTCTTCCAGCCGAAGTAGCCGATCTTCGGGATGGGCGCACCCTGCACGCCGGCGGGCAGTTCGCCACGATTCTTGGGGATCATGAAGGCCGACAGACCCTTGTGCTTCTTGTCTGGTTGTGGCGGGCTGGTGCGTGCAATCACGACGAGGTAGTCGGCGCCGTCCGCGAAGGTGCACCAGTACTTGTTGCCGTGGATCACCCACCCGTCGCCGTCGCCATCACTGACACGTCGGGCGCGGCAGCTGATGTTGGCCACGTCTGAGCCCGCGTTGGGCTCCGACAGCGCGAAGGCGCCCAGCCACTCGCCGCGCGCGACGCGCGGCATCAATTCCTTCTTCTGCTCCTTCGAGAGCTTCTCCATGCCCGGAAGGTTGTTGGCGCGGGCGATGAGCGAGGCCACGCTCATCCATCCGCGTGCCAGCTCCTCGGTGACAAGGCAGTACTCGAACACGCCCAGGCCCAGGCCGCCGTACTCCTCGTCGATCAGGATGCCGAAGTAGCCCATCTCGGCCATCTTTTCGCGCAACGACATAGGGATGTCGCCCTTTTCGGGGTCGAGCTTGTTCGCAACCGGCAGCACCTCGCGCATGGTGAATTCACGCGCCTGTTCCTGGATCATTCGGCGCTCGTCGGTCATGTACGACGCGCTCATGCCGCGTCTCCCCGCAGGAAGACGAGGTTGGAGCGATGGAACTCGCAGACCGGCTCGTCGCGCTGGTTGAAGCCCTGCGTGTGCCAGCCGACGATGCCCATGTCCTTGCGGCTGCCGGACAGGCGTCGCTCCAGAACGGTGGAACGCGCGAACAGCGTGTCGCCCGGATAGAAGGGCGCCGCGTGTTTCAGTGCGTTGACGCCGAGGAAGGCCGTGCCGTGCTCGCTCAGGTCCTGCACCGACAGGCCGAACACCGTGTTGAACACTAGCAGCGGGTTGACCGGTGTGTCGGGGTGGCCCATGGCGCGCGCCACTTCCACATTGGTGTATTGCGGATTGAAGTGCAGCGTCAGCGTGGTGAACAGCGCGTTCTCGGCTTGCGAGAGGGTGCGGCCCCAGTGGTGAACGAACACGCGGCCAGGCTCGAAGTCCTCGTACCAGTGGCCCTTGTCGCGCACCTTGGCGCGCGCGATGACGTCTTGACTCATGAAGTGGTTCCCGTGGGTTGGCTGAGCATGGACATCAGCGTGCCGATGTCCTCAATATGGTCGAGCGCACCGATGGCGCGTTCGATGGCGGCGGCGCGGTCGGGGCCGACCACCGGTGCGGCCAGCGCCATGAACTTGCGCGCCAGGCGTGCGCGCTGGCGTGCGAGATCGCGCTCGGGTACGCCGCTGTCGTGGCGCGCGCTCAGGGTGCGGCCGTCGCGCGTCAAGATGCGCACCGCGGCCTGCATCAGCGGCCAGCCGTCGGGCATGAAGTGCACGGCGACGCGTTCGCGCAGGGCGATGAGATCGGGGCGCTGCGCTGTGGAATCGATGTAGGTGGCGGGCGACGCGGTGTCTGCTCCGGCCACCGCGAGCGCGGCATTCAGGCGCAGGCTGAACTTGGCCTGCAGGCCGGTGGCGGGCTGCACGATGTCGCACATGCGCTGTGCGCCGGGCTCTACATCGAGGTCGATGCGTTCGATGTCCGCGGCGGTGAGCTGGTGCGCCTCGCACAGTGTGCGCACGGCCTCGATCGAGGAATGCGTGCCGTAACAGGCGGCGTGGTACTTGAAGAGGTTGTTGTGCAGATGCGTGCCGCCTGGCGGCATAGCCAACGCAGCCTGTGCGTCGGGCGCTGGCGAGGTCGCCAGAGCGAACCCTTGTGCGGCTTCCAGCAGATCGGCGCGACCGGTGAAGCCGCGCGCCGCGAGCTGCGCGCCCGTCACGCCGTTCTCGTTCGCCTTGCCCGCATGCAGTGGCTTGCACATGGTGCCGAACTGCGCCTTCATCCCGCCGGCTTGTGTGCCGGCGATGCCGAGCGCCACGGCAGTGGAATCGCGATCCAGCGCCATCAGAACGGCCGCCGCGCATGCCGCGCCGAAGCTTCCCACGGTGGCCGTGCCATGGAAGCCGCGTTCGTAGTGCGCGCGGCCCAGGTACTGCCCGACCATGCCGGTCATCTCGTAGCCCGCAGCGAAGGCCCGCAACAGCACGTCGCCGCTCGCCGCGCGCGACTCGCCCACCGCGAGCGCGGCCGGCAACACTGCCGCTGTGACGTGGCCTTGCGCAGCCATGTTGGCGTCGTCATAGTCGATCGCATGACCGGCTGCGCCGTTGAGCAACGCGGCTTGTCGCACGCTCAGCCGTAAGGGTGTTCCCACCAGCGAGGCAATGGGGGCGCCGCCGTCTTCGCGGGCCTGGGCCAGGAGGATGCGCGACAGCGGTTCGTTGGCGCCGGCCAGAGCCACGCCCGCCCAGTCGAGCACGCATTGGCGTGCCAGCTCGCGTACGTCGTCGGGCAGCGGCGCTTCGGCCAGCGATGCGGCGCGGGCTACCAGGCTTGCCGTGAGGGGGACGCCCGCCGTGGGCTGCGATGTCTCGTTCGGATCGTTTGTCACGCTGACGTGTCTCCGTGTCTTTTGTGCTGTTGACTATGCGGCAAAAGACCCGCACACGGGCCGTTCGTGTGGAGATAGCACGTACGTGATGCCGCGCCGCGCGATGCCTGCGCATCACGTATGTGTTGTTTGCCGCAGCCGCTTTACAGGCCCTCTTGCGGCTTGGAACATTGCGCGGCTTTCAAAGCCCGGCGCAACGTGGCTGACCCGTCATGGCGCGCACGAACCAACGCATCCGGCCTCGGATGCGTCCAAGAAAACGGAGACACAGAATGAATCGCCCATCGGCACGCGGATCCCATTCCTTCACGCGGCGCACGCTGCTGCAATCGGCCGGCGCAGTGGCCGCGATGGCCAGCGCGCCCGGCCTGCTGCGCGCACAGCCGAGCACCATCAAGATCGGCATGAGCGCCGTCACCACCGGGCGCTTCGCCTACGCGGGCCTGGGCCAGGTGGTTGCGACGAAGCTGCTGTTCGAGCAGGTGAATGCAACTGGTGGCATCGAGGGCCGCAAGCTCGAGCTGATCGTTCGCGACTCGCGCAACCTGCCTGAGGAAGCCGTGAAGAACGTGCGCAGCCTCATCAGCGCCGACGGCTGCACGATCATCATGAGCGCGGAGTCGTCGTCCGCCGCCGCGGCCATCAACGAGGGGCTGCGCGACACCAAGGTGGCGTGCTTCCAGATGAACTCCGAAGCCTCGTCGCTCACCGCAGATCCGAAGAAATTCAACCCGCTGGTGTTCCGCGTGGCGCGCCAGGGCATTCACGATGCAATTGCCGGCGGTGCCATCGTCTCGCGCATGGCGAAGGAGCGCGGCATCACGCGCTGGGCCACCGCCGCGCCAGACTATGCCTTCGGCCGCGAGACCACGCAGCAATTCATCGACTACTTCCAGCATTTCGGAGGCAAGATGGAGGTCGTGGCCCAGGCTTGGCCCAAGTTCGGCGCGCCGGACTTCACCGAGGTCGTGACGCGGCTGCTGTCGTCCAACCCGCAGGCGGTCTATTCGTTGTGCTTCGGCGGAGACCTCATCTCGCTGGTGGAGCAGGGCAATCTCTACGGCCTGTTCAAGGACAAGCTCGCGGTGCTACCCCTGTACTCCGACTACGGCGTGATCGACACGGTGAAGCAGCAGCCGCCGAACGTGATCGTTCAGAACCGCTACAACTGGAGCTATCCGGCTACGCCGGACAACCGCAAGTGGTACGACGATTACCGCAAGCTCGGCGGCGGCGCCAAGCCGCACAACTGGGCCTGGCAGACCGGCGCCACCGCGCAGTTCATCGTCGACGGGCTGCGCGCCACCAAGGGTGACCCCGATGCAACCAAGGTCGCGGCGGCGGTGCGCGGCAGCACGGTGCGGGTGCCCTTTGGTCTGGACGGAAAGGTTAGCCTGCGCGCCGAGGACAACACGCTCATCAACTACCCCATGGCCTACGGCGTGGCCATCGCGGCGGAGCCTTTCGTCAAGGATTGGGTGACGGCCGATTGGAAGCTGATTCTTGAGCAGGAAGCTGCCTGGAAGAAGAAGCAGGGCTACGCCTGAGCCGCAGAACGCCTCTTCTCTCGGAGCATCCTATGGAATTCGACGCACTGCAGCAGTGCTTTTCATCCGCCTCCTGCGTCGTGACGCAGGCCACGAGCGGGCTGGTCATCGGCCTGCTGATGTTCCTCACTGCGTCCGGGCTCACGCTCGTGTTCGGTGTGCTGGGCATCGCCAACTTCGCGCACGGCGCGTTTTACATGCTGGGCGCATACATGGCCTACACGGTCTATGCGAACACGGGCAGCTACCTGCTGGCCGTGGCTGCCGCGGCGGTGTTCGCGGCGGCATGTGGCGCGGTGTTCGAGCGCTGGATCGTGCGCCGGCTCAAGGGCGCTGACGTGATGATGCAGCTGGTGGCGTGCTTCGCGCTGGTGCTGATCATCGACGACGCCGCCAAGCTGATCTGGGGGCCGGCCGCGGTTTCGCTAGGAATTCCCGCCTCAATGCGCGTGCCGCCAGTGCAGTTCCAGGGCGGCGTGATCCCGGTGTTCTACCTCGCGCTGATGGCGCTGTCGGCCTGCATCGGCCTGGCGATCTGGCTGCTGCTAGCGCACACTCCCTTCGGCCGTACCATGCGCGCCGTGGCCGAGTTGCCGCTGATGGCCTCTGCGCTCGGCAAGAACGTGAACCTCTATGCCGGCGTGGTGCTGGCGCTGGGCTGCGGGCTGGCCGGCGTGGCGGGCGCGCTGGCGGCGCCGATGCGCGCTGTGCTGCCGGGCACGGGACTGTCCGTGCTGCTGGAGTCCTTCGTCGTGGTGGTGATAGGCGGCATGGGCTCCATCCCCGGGGCGCTGGTCGCGGCGTTGCTGCTGGGCTTCACGCGCTCGTTCGGCTCGATCGGCTTTCCTCTGTTCACCGAAGGACTGATGTTCCTCTTTATGGTGGCGGTGCTGGTGCTGCGGCCCCAGGGCCTGTTTGCACGAGCCGTGCGCACACACTGAGGGAAGACGCATGATGACCACGACGTCTTCTTCCTCCGCTAGCGCTTCGCGTTTGCAGCCGGCGCTGCACCTGTTGCCGCTTCTGTTGCTGGCAGTCCCGTGGTTCACCACGGCCGGCGGCATGCTGGACCTCATCACCTTCGTGTTGGTGTATGGCCTGTTTGCCATGTCGCTGAACCTGCTGGTGGGCTACACCGGGCTGGTGTCGTTTGGCCATGCAATGTTCTTCGCCTTCGGTGCCTACGGCTTTTGCCTGGCGCTGCAGGCGGGCTGGGGCACGCTGCCCGCGTTGCTCGCGGCGGTGAGCGCGACTGGGCTGCTGGCTTGCCTGGTAGGCGCGGTCTGCGTGCGCCTGCACGAAACGCACTTCTCGTTCATCACGCTGGCGATGGCCATGCTGCTCTACAACATGATCGAGATCTGGGCGCCGCTCACCGGCGGCGACCAGGGACTGACCGGTATGGTTCGCCAGGCCACGCTGTTCGGCGCCAATCTGTCGGCGGGCGTGGCGCGCTACCAGTTCATTGCGGCCGTGTTCTGCGCGTCGGTGTTCGCGATGTATGCGGTGGTGTGTTCGTCCTTCGGGACCACGTTGCGGATGGTGCGCGACAACGAACCGCGCTGCGGCTACCTGGGCGTGAACGTGTACCTCACCAAGCTCGCGGCCTTTGTCGTGTCGGCGCTGTTTGCGGCGGTGGCCGGTGTGCTGGCGACGCTGCTGGTGTCGGGCGCCTACCCGACCATGGCGTTCTGGTCGACCTCGGGCGATGCGATCTTCGCGATCCTGCTTGGCGGCTCGCGCGTGTTCTATGGGCCGCTGGCCGGTGCGCTGCTGTTGCGCCTGTTGACCGACGGCACGGTGCGTTACACCGGCAATACCAGCCTGGTGCTGGGCGTGCTGATCCTGGCGATCGTGCTCCTGGTGCGCAAGGGGCCGGTCGACCTGCTGGCCGAGCGGTGGCAGGCGCGCAAGGCACGGCGCAGCGCCCACTCGCGCCACGCACCGAGCGCCGTCGTGCTGAAGGAGGCCTCGTGATGCTGGCGCTGCGCCATGTGTCCAAGTCCTTCGGCGGCAACCACGTCATCCAGGACGTGTCGCTCGAATTCGCCAAGGGCAGCCTCTCGGCCATCATCGGCCCGAACGGCGCCGGCAAGACCACGCTGTTCAACCTGATCTGCGGCACCGTGCGGCCCGACCACGGCGAGATCGTGCTCGAGGGCCGCGCTTTGCAGGGGTTGCCGCCGCGCCATGTGGCCGCGCGCGGGCTGGCCCGCGCCTTCCAGGTCGCGAGCCTGTTCCCGACCTTCACGCCGTGGGAGAGCTTCTGCGCCGCCGCCGCCCCGGCCCACCTGGGCATCGCCGGCCTGTTCTCGGGCTTTCCGCGGGCGTCGGCCCGCCACCGCGCGGACGAGGTGATCGCGCTGCTGGGGCTGGGCGCCGTTGCCCGCACGCCGGTGGCTCAGCTTAGTCACGGCGACCAGAAGATGGTGGACATCGGCATCGCGCTGTGCGCCCGCCCGCAGGTGCTGCTGCTCGACGAACCGACAGCCGGCATGGGGCCGGAAGAGCGCTGGCACATGGTCGACACGGTGCGCAGGCTGTGGCAGTCGACGGGGCTCACGGTGCTGTTCATCGAGCACGACATGGACATCGTGTTTTCGGTGGCGCAGGACGTCACCGTGCTCTCGTACGGCGCCATTCTTGCGCGCGGTGCGCCTGCCGCGGTGCGCGCCGACCCCGGCGTGATCCAGGCCTACCTGGGCAGTTACGCGAAGGAGGCCGCATGACGAGATCATCATCACCACCGCTTCTGAGCGTGCGCGGGCTGGACACCTTCTACGGCAGCAGCCAGATCCTGTTCGACCTGAGCCTGGAGGTTGCCCGAGGTGAGTCGGTCGCGCTGTTGGGCCGCAACGGCGCGGGCAAGAGCACGACCATGAAATCCATCATGCGCATTGCGCCGCCGCGGCATGGCACGGTCGCAGTGGCGGGGCAGGAGGTGAGCCGCCTGCGGCCCGACCAGATCGCCCACATCGGCCTGGGCTACGTGCCCGAGGACCGGCAGGTCTTCAAGCTGCAGTCCGTGGAAGGCAACCTGCGGTTGGGCATGAAGAAGGGGCCACAGGGGCGCGACGACTGGCCGCTGGAGCGCCTGTACGAACTCTTTCCGCTGCTGGCCGAGGCGCGCCACAAGTCGGCGGGCCTGTTGTCGGGCGGCCAGCAGCAGATGCTGGCCATTGCGCGCGCGTTGGCGGGCAACCCCGAGCTGCTGCTGCTTGACGAGCCGAGCGAAGGCCTGGCGCCGGTGATCATGGACCAGATTCAGGCGCTGATCCTGCAGCTGCGTGCCCAGGGCATGACGCTGCTGGTGGCCGAGCAGAACATGCGCTTCTGCCTGGACATCGCCTCCAGCGTGGCTGTCATCGACCACGGCAGCATCGTCTTCACGGGCAGCCTGCAGGAGTTTCGCGCCAACCCCGAAGTCGCCAGCCGCTACCTCGCGGTCTGAGACCTTTCGTTAACTACCACCACATCCATGGATACATCGAGCCTCGAATACGACTACGTCATCGTCGGCGGCGGTTCTGCCGGCTGCGTGCTGGCGCATCGCCTGAGCGCCGACCCGGAGATCCGCGTGCTGCTGCTGGAGGCCGGCCCCGACAGGGAACCCTTTTGGGTGCGCACGCCCGCCGGCGTGGGCAATGTCTTCTTCGACGAACGCATCAACTGGAAATTCTCGACCGAGCCCGAATCCCGGCTGGACGGGCGACGCCTGTACTGGCCGCGCGGCAAGGTCATGGGTGGCTCAAGCGCCATCAACGGCATGGTCTATGTGCGGGGCTTCGACGCCGACTACGACCACTGGCAGGCACTGGGCAACGAGGGCTGGTCGTGGCGGGACGTGCTGCCGTACTTCCAGCGATCGGAAACCAGCGACAGCGGCGGCAGCACCTACCGCGGCGGCGCCGGCCCGCTGCGCGTGTCGTTCCCGCACAAACAGCATCCGACTACCGATGCCTTCGTGCAGGCCGGCACGACCATCGACATTCCGCGCAATCCGGACATTGCGGGCGCCACGCAGGAAGGTGTGGGTTACCTGCAGCACACGATCGGCGGCGGCATGCGTTCGTCGACCGCACGTGCCTACCTCGCACCGGTGCGCAGCCGGCCCAACCTGAGCGTTGCGGGTGAATCGACGGCTGCGAGGATCGACGTCGTGAACGGACGTGCCACGGGCGTGGAGTTCTTCCGCGCAGGCACGCGCCAGGTTGCGCGGGCACGCCGCGAGGTGCTGGTGTGCGCCGGGGCGATCGGCTCCCCGCAGTTGCTCATGCTGTCGGGCATCGGTGCCCCGGCACAGCTGCAAGCCCATGGCTTGCCTGTGGTGCAGGCGCTGCCCGGCGTGGGCGCCAACCTGCAGGACCACCTGGCGATGAACGCGGGCTACGAGGTGCGCGCCGGCGCGTCAATGAACGCCGCGCTGTCGGGCTGGCGCAAGTTCGTGCATGGTGCGGGCTATCTGCTGAACCGGCGCGGACCGCTGGCTGTGGGCGCTTCGCACGCCGTGGCTTTCGTGCGCAGCGATCCTGCCGTGGCGGTGCCCGACATCCAGCTGAGCTTCCGGCCATTGAGCTTCGCGTTCGACTCGAAGAACCAGCTGCGCATGCATCCTTTTCCGGGTGTGCAGTTCGCCAGCGCAATGCTGCGGCCGCGTTCGCGCGGGCATATCGCCTTGCGCTCGGCGGACCCGCATGCGCCGCCCGCCATCCATGCGAACTACCTATCCGATGCGGACGACGAACGCGTGATGATCGCCACGCTGCGCTGGATACGTCGCATCGCCGCGGCCAAGCCGCTGGGCGACCTCGTGGTGCGCGAAGATCTGCCCGGTGCGCAGGTGGAAAGCGATGAGGAGGTCATGGCCTTTGTGCGCCGCAACAGCCAGACGCTCTACCACCCCGCGGGCACGTGCAGCATGGGGCGCGGGCCCGACGCAGTCGTTGATGCGCGGCTGCGCGTGCATGGCGTGCAAGGGCTGCGCGTGGTCGACGCCTCCGTCATGCCCACTATCGTGAGCGGCAACACCAATGCGCCCACCATCATGATCGCGGAGAAGGCTTCGGACCTGATCCTCGAAGACGCCCGACGCTGAGCGTCCTTCTCCTTCTGGAAATCATCCATGAGCCTGCAGACACTTCACCATTTCATCGACGGCGCCGAGCGCGCGCCGCTCCAGGGACGTCATGTCGAGGGCTTCGACCCGCGCACCGGCCAGGCCATCACGCGGGTGCCGCGCGGTGACGCGCAAGATGTGGCCCTGGCCGTTGATGCGGCGCAGCGTGCGTTCGCCGCGTGGCGCGACATGCGCCCGCTGGCGCGCGGCCGCCTACTGACCCAGGTGGCACTCGCGATCCGCAGCAACGCGCGCGACCTTGCCGCCATCGAGTCGCGCGAGACCGGCAAGTCGCCGGTGCAGGCGCTGGGGGAAATCGAGGGCGTGGCGCAGTACTTTGAGCTGTACGGCGGCCTGGCGACCGCGCTGCAGGGCGAGACGATCGGGCTGGGCGGGGGGTATCACTCGTACACGGTGCGCGAGCCCTACGGCGTGGTGGGTGCCATCTTGCCGTGGAATGCACCGCTCAACCAGGCGGGAAGGGCGTGCGCGCCGGCGCTGGCGGCGGGCAACGTCGTCGTGGTCAAACCTTCGGAGGCAACCTCGGGCTCCGTGCTCGCGCTCGCGCGGCTCATGGTGGACTGCGGCGTGCCGGCCGGCGTGTTCAACGTGGTCACTGGCCTGGGCAAGGAGGCCGGCGAGGCGCTGGTGCTGCATCCTGCGGTGCGCAAGATCGCCTTCACGGGGTCGCTGCGCGCGGGGCAGGAAATCGGGCGCTTGGCCGCAGACCGCGTGCTGCCGCTGACGCTGGAACTGGGCGGCAAGTCGCCCGATATCGTGTTCGCCGATGCTGACCTCGCGCAGGCCGCGCCCGGCGTGCTCAAGGGTTTTCTCACGCATGCGGGGCAGGTCTGTCTGGCCGGCACGCGCATCCTGGTCGAACGCTCGATACACGACTCTTTCGTCGAGGCCTTGAAGGAGGCCATGGGGGCGTATCGCATCGGTGCCGCCGACGGCACCATAGGGCCGATGACCACGCAGGCCCAGTACGAGAAGGTGCAGTCGTATTACGCGATCGCGCACGCGGAGGGCGCGGTGGCGCTTGTTGGTGGCGGCCTGCCCGACGATCCGGCGCTGGCCGGGGGATGGTTCGTTTCGCCCACGATCTACACCGGCGTCGACAACCGCATGCGCATCGCCCGCGAGGAGGTCTTTGGCCCTGTGGCCTGCGTGATTCCGTTCGACGACGAGGCCGATGCCGTCGCCATTGCCAACGACTCCGACTACGGCCTAGCGGCTGGCATCTGGACGCGCGACCTCGCTCGAGCGCATCGGGTGGCGGCGCAGCTGGAGGCCGGGCAGGTCTACGTCAACGAGTACATGGCCGGCGGGGTGGAAACGCCGCTGGGCGGCTACAAGCACAGCGGCTATGGCCGCGAGAAGGGACTGGAGGCGCTGCACCACTACACGCACCTCAAGTGCGTGACGGTGCGGTTGTGATGCGACGCTGAGGTTTCGCGCAGCGGCCTCAGTCCCCGGTGAGGGGCGTGGGGGCGCCCGCAGGCTTCAGGCCTGTGCCCGCGCGATGGCCTCGTGCATTGCCAGCGTTTGGCGCGCCATCTGCGCGTGCAGCAGCTCGACCATCCGGCCCCCGACCCGCAGTACGCCCTTGCCCTGGTTCTCGGGTTGGGCAAAGGCTTCGATCACCGCGCGCGCTTCCTCTACCTCTGGGGCTGAGGGCGAGTACGCATGGTGGCAGGCCTCGATCTGTGCGGGGTGGATTAGCGTGCGGCCGTCGAAGCCCATCTGGCGGCCTTGCGCGCAGGTGGCGGCGAAGCCGGTCGTGTCCTGGATGTCGTTGTGCACGCCGTCGAGCACGTACAGCCCGCAGGCGCGCGCGGCCATCAGCGCGATGGCCAGCATCGGCACCACGCCTTCGCGCAGCGGCGTGTGCTGTGCACGCATTTCCTTGATGAGGTCGTTGGTGCCCAGCACCCAGGTGGTCATGCGTGCATTGGGCTGCTGCGCGAGCTGGCCGATGGCTTGCGCGTTGAGGATGGCCTGCGGCGTTTCGATCATGCACCACAGGGCGGTGCTGCGCGGCACGCCGTAGAAGCTCAGCATCGCCTCGGCCAGCTTCACGTCGGCGGGTGTGTTGATCTTTGGAAAGAGGATGCCCGCAGGGCGCAACGCGGCCACGGCGCTCACGTCGTCCTCGCACCAGGGCGAACCGATGGCATTGACGCGCACCACCACGGTCCGCGCGGCCACCACGGGGTCCGCCAGCGCGCGGCTCACGGCCGCGCGCGCGGTGGTCTTGCTTTCCGGGGCCACGGCGTCCTCGAGGTCGAAGATCAGCACGTCGGCCGCGGAGCGCGCGGACTTCAGCAGGACGGCGGAGTTCGCGCCGGGGGCATAGAGAGCGCTACGAAGAAGGGCTGGAATGGTCATCGCGACATTGTCTGGGGCCAGCGCCGGATCGCAATGCGGCGTGCATATCCATCATGGTTCTGATGTCGGTTGCTGGTTCCGGCATCACGTCCATGATGTTCTGATCATGGGCGGTCAGTTCTCTTGTGGTCTTTGATTACCGGTTCTGTAATGACGACGCGACGTGCGGGATGTTGAATGTGCCCGTGCGATGACTGGCATTGAATGGAGAAAAGCACATGTTGAATCGCAGGCACATGCTCGCAGCAGCAGTGGGGGCGCTCTCGCAGGGAGCCCGGGCTGACGACGGAGCGGCTGACTGGCCCCACAGAGCCGTGAAGATCATTTTGGGTTTCCCGGCAGGGCAAGGCAGCGACGTGGCCGCGCGCCTCTACGCGGCCGAATTGAACAAGGCCTTGGGCCAACCTTTCGTGGTGGACAACAGGCCGGGGGCCGGCGCAACGCTGGCCGCGCGCGATGTGGCGAAGGCACCACCGGATGGCTACAGCTTGCTGTTCACGTCGAGTGGCCCATTGACGGTCGCTCCGCATCTGTATGCCAACCTCGGGTTCGATCCGATGAGGGAACTGGACACCATGGCTCTGGTGGGCCGTTCGCCGTTGATCCTATTGGTGCGATCCGATTCGCCGGCCAGGACACTGCCCGAGTTTGTGGCACTTGCCGGTCGGCGAGAGCTGAACTGCGGCTCTGGAGGCAACGGCGTGACCAATCACCTGGCGTTGGAGATGTTCAGGATCGTCTCGGGCATAAGCTTGGTACATGTGCCCTACAAGGGCGCGGCTCCCGCGTTGAATGACCTCATGGGTGGGCAGATCGATACGTTGTTCGAAACCACCTCGGCCGCGTTGACTCATGTGCGCAGCGGGCGCTTGCGCGCGTTGGCCGTGACCTCGCCCACCCGCTATTCGGAGCTGCCCAACGTTCCCGCCGTGGCGGAGTTTTACTCTGGATTTGACGCCACCGCGTGGGCTGCGGTTGCAGTGCCGCGGGGAACACCGCGGGGTATCGTCGACAAGCTCGCCTTGCAACTTGGCAAGTGCCAGCTCGATCCGTCGATGCGAGAGCGGTTGATTCAATCCGGCATAGAGCCCACGCCGAACTCGACACCTTCGATTGCCAAGGCCTACGCGTCGGCGGAGTTCGAGAAGTGGGGCCGCATCATTCGGCAGGCCAACGTGAAGCTGACCTGAGAGGCGCGTCGGTGTACGGATCCCGGGGACATCATCAGGAGATCATGTGTGTGATATTCGAGTTGGAGGTCGTGTCCCGCTACTCAGGATACGCAGAATGCTGTCATGCGCAACGAAGAAGACATGAACCGCGGCGATTCATTGCCAATATCCGGAATACTGCGTGAGCGGATCAGTTGTAGGTCTTTTCTGCCGCAGCCCGTTGATCCTCAGATTCTGCGCAAAGTATTGGAGGACGCGCAACGCGCGCCTTCCAACAAGAATGGCCAGCCTTGTCATGTCTTTATCGCATCAGGGGAGACGCGCATTCAACTGGAGGCTCAACTTGTCGACATGGCTGCAACGTCGTTGCAAGCTGTTCGCGGAAACGGAAGCGATCCGAATATGCAGGGAGATTTCCCGGGCAGATATGTCGAACTCGATGGCGTCTACAAGGAGCGTCAGTACGGCGCTGCACGGGCTCTCTATGGTGCACTCGGCGTGCAGCGAGCCGACATGCAAGGTCGCGTCGATGCGATGCTCGCGAACTGGCGCTTCTTTGGCGCCCCGCATGTGGCCTTTTTTGCCATGGACCGGCGATTCGGTCTGATGCCCGCCGTGGATGTCGGGATATATGCCCAGACATTGGCGTTGCTGATGGCGGAGCGGGGGATCTCGAGCTGCATGCAGGGAGCACTGGGGAGTTTTTCGGCTCCCGTGCGGATGGCCTTCAATGTATCGGACCAGCTTGGCATTCTCTTTGGAATGTCGTTCGGCTATTCGGACACGACGGCTCCGGTGAATCGCGCCCGTACCGAGCGAGCATCTCTGGCAGACGTCGTATTCATTCGTGACTGATTGCGGCTGTTGATACGCCACAGGCTCGTGCAGCAGCGCTGACGAGCGAAAGCTTCCAACATGTTGCGTCTACTTATGCTCAACGGGGCGGCAACCTGATGGCGCCATCCAGACGAATCACCTCGCCGTTGAGCATGTCGTTCTCGATGATGTGCTTGGCCAGCTTGGCGTAGTCCTCGGGCGTGCCCAGGCGCGACGGGAAGGGCACGCTGGCGGCCAGCGCGTCCTGCACCTCCTGCGGCATGCCGAACAGCATGGGCGTGCCGAAGATGCCGGGGGCGATGGTCATGTTGCGGATGCCGCTGCGCGCGAGGTCGCGGGCGATGGGCAGGGTCATGCCGACCACGCCGCCCTTCGAGGCGCTGTAGGCGGCCTGGCCGATTTGGCCGTCGTAGGCCGCGACCGAGGCGGTCGAGATCAGCACGCCGCGTTCGCCGGTGGCTTCGGGCTCGTTCTTGCCCATGGCGTCGGCCGCCAGGCGGATCATGTTGAAGCTGCCGATCAGGTTGACCGTGACGGTCTTGCTGAAGGTGGCCAGCGCGTGCGGGCCGTTCTTGCCCACGGTCTTTTCGGCCGGCGCGATGCCGGCGCAGTTCACGAGGCCGACGAGCTTGCCCAGCTTGAGCGCGGCGGCCACGGCTGCCTGGCCGTCGGCTTCCTGGCTCACGTCGCACTTGACGAAAACGCCGCCGATTTCCTTGGCAACGGCTTCGCCCTTTTCAGCCTGCATGTCGGCGATCACCACCTTGGCGCCGTTGGCGGCCAGCATGCGCGCCGTGCCTTCGCCGAGGCCCGAAGCGCCGCCTGTGACGATGAAGCAGTTGTTCTTGATTTGCATACTTATCTCCTTGATGGGGTAGCTACGTGAGCTTTGGATACGACCGGTGAAGTGATTGACGGAATGGCTTGGAAAGCGACCGGAGATCTGCGAACAGACAAATGGACAGTGCCTACGGGCCTGCGGTCGGACGTACGAACGGATTCGCGCCGTCTAGAACTCGGGCCAGGAAGATCGTGACGGCTCGGTCGAACCCTGCAGGGTCCTCAAGGTTGACCGCATGGCCGACGTCGAGATCCACGACTTCGCAAGATGGGATCTTGTCTTTGGCGATGTCTCGGTACCTCTGGAAGGCGGCTTCCCGACGGCCGTTGACTAGCAACATCGGACACAGGATGCGTGTGAGGTCGTGTCGTGCAGAGAGCCCCGAGGCCGTGATGCGTGTGGCACGGACGATGGATGCAGGCGGGATTTGATCTGCCTGAGCTGTCAGCGCATGCCGGAGATTCGCCGGCAGCCGCTTGCCGCGACGCGGGTGCATCGGGAGTGCTTGGAGCGCTTCAAGGCCGTGAGCTGAGATGTCTTGCGCCATGCGTTCGCGGGCCTCGCGCATGCTGGGGTCGTCCGGGTCGGCAAAGGCTGTTATGGAGTTGGTGACGACGAGCGCACTGACATGCTGCGGGTAGCGGATGGCGTATTGCATCGCAAGCCCAGCGCCAAAGGAATGCGCGATGAGCACGAGCTGAGATGCGCCCAGTGATTGGCGAATCCGTTCGAACTGCTCCATATAGGCTTCGACGGTGTAGGCTTCGTCATGGGGCGAGGAGGGAGAGAGTCCATGTCCCCACAGATCGATCAGCACCGGGCGAATGTGACGGGACAGTGCCTCGGTGTTCGGCTGCCACTGCACGTGACTGGACAGTAACCCATGGATGAGAAGAGCAAACGGACCGCGGCCGGGGCGCAGTTCTTGGTGCAGTAGAAGTTCGGGCATGGCGTGGTCGGCGGATTCTTGAAGGCGCCCAAGAGGTGCCTGGATGCCTGTCTGAGGGTAGAAGCGGTCCCCCACTACGGCAATGCATATTCCATCGATCTACCGTTGAGTTTCGCTAAAACGGGTGAAAACAATTGCAGCCGGGGGACAGCGTGCAGGCAAGGAGTCTTCTCGAGGCCTCGTGCAATTCGACATCGTGTAGGCGAGAAGCCCAGCGGTATCGTCGCTCACGGCATGGCCGCGTTGGACCAAAAGATGCGCGAGCGCGGCGTAGGTGACTTGCCAGGTTGTGGTGGGCTTTTGTCATGCCACGCACTACATCTTCCTCGAGGCGAATTCGCTGGCGATCATGATTGAAGAGGAGGGGCAGGGTGACCCCGGGCTGCTGCCTTGCGTTGTTGCCAGCCGTGCAACCGCCGATAACTGGGCGTTTACGTGCCTGTCGTTATCGTCGGTTGAGCACGTGCTCATTGCCGAGGAAGAGCTTTTCCCTCTCAAATTCTTTCGGTGCGGTTGGTGGGGGGCTGCTTTGGGCGCGTGCCGAACGCCTGCGCATGTGGCGCAGTTCGGCCAAGAGCAGCTGCTCGCTGGGGCGCCCCAATTGCTCCCAAGCAGACTTTCGAGAACGGTTAGGGAGGGATTCAATGGCGATCACGATGTATTGTTGGCGCTGCAAGGCTGACATGCCCATGCTGACCGAGGAAGAATGGCAAGCAGTCAACCCGATCAGCTACATCGAGCAGGTGAAGAGGTATCGAGAAGAGACGGGATGCACATTGGCGGAGGCGCAGAAAGCCGGTCTTGGCTATCTGTCCTTGGCCGCGTATGAGCGCATCACCGGTTTCAAGGAGACTAATCCCAATGCCCTTCTTCATCACCGGGTGAGTCTTTACGGCCCACCGTGCCATGAGTGCGGTAAACCGCTTCGCACACCGGCTGCAAGTTTCTGCGCCTCGTGTAGTGCGCAACGGCTACGCTGACGCTCCGAGCGGGTGCTGCTCTTGCGCGAAGAAAAAGTTGGCAACGAGTTCGTCGCGGCGGCTGTGTGACCGGCTACAGTCGGCCAACAAGCCGACGCTCGGCTGACGCGTCCAGTTCTCCCCATAGCCGACCTTGCAGCGCACGCAACCAGAAGCGGTCGCAGGTTCTCGACCTCGGTAGCATCAACAATCCGGCAGCCGACAAAAGACATCCCCATGAATGCATCTGATTCACTGCACGAAGAAGTCGAAAGATTCAAAGAGTGGGCGGCCTCATACCCAGCTCATCAGCGGACCGGTGAATGGGAGTGTGACTATGAGCAGTGGCAACCATTGTGGGCCGCCGCGATTGCGGTATTGGAATCCATTCCGTCAAGCGCGTGGACCGAGAAGTGTTGTGAGAACCTGCTCTACGCAATCGCCCGCGACAATGAGGTGGAGCGCATCGCAGATGAACTTGCGGGTAGACCAGATGCCCTCCTTGAACTCGCACGGCTAGCGATTGAGTCATCAGAGCGAGATGCAAAGTGGCAACTGGCTGTTCAACTCGGTGCACTTGCTACGGGCAAAGAGGAAGCAGAAACGCTCCTGCTGCGCTTGGTACATGATGAAGACGAGTACGTCAGCAGGCGTTCGTTGCTTGCGCTTGGAACTTTGAAGTCGGTGCATGCCGAGTCCCTTGCAGAGAGGGCATGGCTCACAGGACACGAATACCAACGCATCGCTGCGTTGTGGGTTCTCAAAGATGTCGCACCTAGCAAACTCGACCAATACGTGCGATTGGCCAAGGAGGATGGTCGCAAGTTTGTCGTCGAAAACGCTCAACGAGCGCTAGAAGCACGCCAATGACTGAGACCCGGCTGCCCATCGATGCCCGAATGGCAGTTGCCGTGGGTCAGGCATCCGACAGCGGTGGGTACGCCTCCCGAATCTTCGATTTCCAGATGCTCGAATGACCGCTCACGAGAAAACCTGATGGCCGCTTCGGGCGCGTAGCCGCCAGCCGCTCTTCCCCAAACCAGTCGGTCGGCTTGGGCATGTTGAATGACCGCTTATCGAAGTCTTGGACGACCTTAACGCGCCAATGGCCGACATCAGCGTATCGCGAAAGCGGCCATTCCAGTCGAGAAACTGGAACGATCCCTCGCCAGAAGTTCAGTTCTCTGGCCGTCAACGTCTGTGATGCCCGGTGCTTTCGCGAAGATCGACGCTGCGCCGAAATATCGAGTTGATGTCAGGCGGCTCAGCGGAGATGGAAAGTTTCGGCATAGGCAACTGCCGCACTCCGTGCCGTTCTGCCATCCGCATCTAAGGCCGGACCGCCAGGCAATCCTTAGATGAACTCAATGATCCGGCGATGGAATATGCATTGTGGCCCTGCATGACTGTCTCTAACCTCGAGCGAAACCCTCTACTGCCCAAAGCTCCAACATGTCCTTTGACGAACCTGCTATTCATGACTTCCGCGCCCGAACCTATCCGCTGCGAATCTACTCTGGGACGGACGCGCTGATTGAACTTCCCCGGGAACTCCAGCGCGCCGGCGCCTCGCGTGCGCTGATCCTGTGCGGGCGCAGCGTCCGCGAGCGCACCGGGCTCACTCAGGTGATCGAGACCTTGGCGGGAGGCCGCATCGTCGGCATCTTCTCGGGCATCTCCGAAGGCGCGCCTGCGGAATGCCTGGAGGAGGCCGCCGCCAAGGCACGCGAGGTGCAGGCCGACGCGCTCATTGCCGTCGGTGCTGGCAGCGTGATCAAGGGCGTGCGCATCGTTGCCATGCTGCTCGGGGAGAACCGTTCCCTGCTGGACATGGCAACGGTCCATCGCGATGACGAACCACCGATGAGCCGGCGTCTGGCTGCGCCGAAGATGCCGATCCTCAATGTGCTGACCTCGCCGACCTCGGCGCAGAACCGTGGTGGTTCTGCAGCCCGCTATCGCGGGTCCGCGCATCACCTGGAGTTCTTCGATCCGAAGACCCGCCCGCGCGCGGTGTTCTGGGACACGCGGGCGCTGGCCACGGCGCCCGCGACGCTGGCGCGCTCCACAAGCTTCGAGGTCTATTGGTGGGCCTTGATGTGCATGGGGGCCGTGCGCACAGCCAACCCGCTGGTCCAGGCCAGCCGCCGTCATGCATGGGAGTTGGCGCGGCTTGCCTACCCGAAGTTGGGTGAAGCGGATGACGCCGCCGCCCGCATCGACCTGTGCGCCGCCGCGCTGCTGCAGAACCGCGACGAGGAAGATGGCGGTCGGCCCTGGTCATGCCAGTTGCTGGCGCGCGCGGCCTATGCGTCCGCCGTCGGTGTCTTCAACCACTACGAAGGTGTGACGCAGTCGCGAGGCTATGCCGCGTTTGCGCCTGCCATGATCCGTGAACTGGGCGCGGCGGTGCCCGAGGTGACGCGCGCGCTGGGCGAGGCGCTGGGCCTTCAATTGCCGGCGGACGGTGGCGGTGCCGACCTGGCCGCGCAGGTCGCAGCGCAAGTGGCGCGCAACTTCCAGGCGCAAGGGTGGCGGACCGACCTGCACGACTGCGCAATCCCCGTGGCCGATGCACCCCGGTTGCTCGCGCTTGCGCTGCGCAACTTCAACGCCAACCACGACCGGTTGCTGGATCGCCATCGCGAGGCGATGCTCACTGCCATCACCCGGACGATCGCGCCTTAGCACTCAAAGAGCGCTGCTTCGTATCTCCTGCTGGATCCACTGGAGAAAGGACGCGAAGGCTGGTGTGGCCGCGCGCGCGGTGGACCAGACGAGGTAGTAGCCGTTGTCGCTGCGCGCGACCAGGTCGAAGGGCGCGACGAGTGTGCCGACCTTGAGCAATTCTGCAGCGTAGGCGCGCTGGACGATGGCCACACCCAGTCCGTCGATGGCCCCCTGGATCGCCAGCGAGGAGTTCTCGAACGACAGGCGGCGCTTGGGCTTGAGCTTTGTCAATCCGGCGTGGTCGAGCCAGCGCTGCCAGTCGTCCATGCGGCGCACGGAGTGCAGGAGCGTCGCCTTCGACAGGTCGGCGGGTGTCGCGAGCGGGCACGTGTCGCGCAGGAACGCGGGGCTGCAGACGGGCTGGAACGCGTCGTCGAACAACCGCAGGCCGTCGAGACCCGCAGGCACATCGGTTCCCATGAAGGAGGCCATGTCCACGTCTTCGGCTTCGAAGCGGATTTCGCGAAAGCTCGTCATGAGCTGGATGTCCAGCTCGGGATGTGCCCCGTGGAAGCGGGACAGGCGGGGCACCAGCCACTTCTCCGCGAGCGTGGGCAGCAGGCACAGCTTGAGCGTGTCGTGGCGCGGCCCGCGCGCGATGGCGTTGAGCGTCAGCTCGATTGTCTGAAAGGCCTGCGTGAGCGCGGGCCGCAGCACCTGGCCCGCGTCCGTCAGCTCGACCGAGCGGCCCTTGCGCCGCAGCAGCGGTACGCCCACGACTTCCTCGAGCAGCTTGACTTGCTGGCTCACCGCGCCGGGCGTGACGAACAACTCCGCCGCCGCATTCGAAACGCTCAGATGGCGCGCCGTGGCTTCGAAGGCGCGCAGGCCGAGCAGGGGGAGGCGGCTACGGTTCATTTTGTTTAGTGCTTCTAAAAAGAATCGAGGAAAAAACTGCCTTGTTACTGGAGGGGAGGCTACCTAAACTGAAATCTAGCCAATCTAAAACGACGAGGCAATACATGGAAATCACCAAGTACCCGGAACCACACGTGCGCAACGACGCGAACGGCATGACGCTGCTGGGGGCGCGCTACCGCGACACCGGTGGGTTGCGCTTCCCGCCCCCCGAGTTCCTGCAGGCCGGAGAAGTCGCGGAGCCGGTCTCGATGGGCGCCAGCGGGCGCCTGTACACCTTCACCACGGTGCATCCCGCCAAGGCGCCCGCGTACGCGCTGGGCATGGTCGATTTCGACAACGGCCTGCGGGTGTTCGGTCGGCTGGCCTGGCCCGAGGGCGCAGGGCCCGCCATCGGCGACGTGGTGCACGCCGTCGCGTTCGCGCTCCCGGATGGCACGCCGGACTACGCCTTCGCGCCGCTGAAGGGAGCCGCCGCGTGAACGCGCCGTTGATCACCGGCGTCGGCATTTCCGACTTCGGCCGCTTTCCCCACCTCAACGAAGAGGCGCTCGCGCAAGCCGCCATCCTGTCCGCCCTGAAGGATGCGGGTGTGGGCGTGCGCGATGTCCAGGCCTTCTATTGCGGCAACGCCCTCGGCGGCCACTTGCCCGGCCAGCGTGCGCTGCGCGAACTGGGCACCGGCGGCGAAGCCGTCTACAACATCGACAACGCCTGCTCGAGCGGCGCCACCGCCTTCCAGCTGGCATTGCAGGCACTGCGCGCAGGACAGTACGAGACGGTGCTGGTCTTCGGCATGGACCACCTGAGCGGTCTCGGTGGTGGCGCGCTGCCCATGAACGAGCGCGACTGGAACAACCGGCGCGGAATGATCATGCCCGCGCTCTACGCGATGCGCGCCAAGCGCTACATGCACGAGCGCGGCGTTCCGGCCGAAGTGTTGGCCGACGTCGCGGTGAAGAACCGGCGCCACGGCATGCTCAATCCCATCGCGACCTTCTGCCGCCCCGTGACGCGCGAAGAGGTGCTGGCTTCGCGCATGGTGGCCGATCCGCTGACGCTGCTGCAGTGCTGCCCGGGCGTGGTCGACGGCGCTGCCGCGCTGGTGCTCAGCACACGTCCGTCCCGAGGCGCGGCGAAGCCGGTGCGCGTGCTGGCCTCGGTGGTCCAGTCGGGCCTGTTCGAGATCCACCAGGTGGACATGACCGAGGCGGAAATCACGCGGCGCGCGGCGCGACTGGCGTATGAGCAGGCCGGTGTCGGCGCCGGCGATCTCAGCCTGATCGAGCTGCACGATGCCTTCACCATTTCCGAGCTGCTGTACTACGAGGCACTCGGCCTGTGCGAACCCGGGGAAGGGCCGGGGTTGCTGGCCAGCGGCGCCACGGCGCTCGGCGGGCGCATTCCCGTGAACGCGAGCGGCGGTCTGCTGGCCAAGGGGCATCCACCGGGCGCCACGGGTGTCGCGCAGATCGTCGAACTGTGCGAGCAACTGCAGCAGCGGGCCGGCAAGCGGCAGGTGCAGGGCGCCCGCATCGGCCTGAGCCAGGTGACGGGCGGCGGCATTTGGGGTGTGGACCATGCCGCGTGTTCCATTCACATCCTCGCTGCCTGACGAAGGAGCCCGCATGACAGACAACATCATCCCCAGTGGACTCACCGGCCTGACCGCCATCGTGACGGGTGGCGCCCGCGGCATCGGCCTGGGCATCGCCCGAAGCCTGGCCGAAGCCGGGTGCCGCATCGCGCTCTGGGACATCGACGCAGACGCACTCCATGCCGCGACCGCAGCGCTGAGGGCCGAGGGTGCCGAGGTTTCCGCACGCCGCGTGAGCGTGACGTCGCCAGAGGATGTCCAGGCCGCCACCGCCGAGCTCCTGGAGCGCAATGGCCGCATCGACGTGCTCGTCAACAACGCGGGCATCGGCGGCGACAAGCTGGTCACGAAGATGGAGCTCGACTTCTGGCAGCGTGTCATCGAGACCAACCTGACCTCGCAATTCATCTGCTGCAAGGCGGTGCTTCCGACGATGGTCGCGCAGAAGTTCGGCCGCATCATCAACCTGTCTTCGCGCGCCTGGCTGGGCAATCGCGGCCAGGCCAGCTATTCGGCGTCGAAGGGCGGCGTCGTCAGCCTGACCCGCAGCCTGGCGCTGGAATTCGCGCGCAGCGGCGTCACGGCCAATGCCATTGCGCCGGGCATCGTGGAAACCCCGCTGTTCGGCACGCTCGCAGCCCAGGCCCAGGAAGACCTCAAGCGCACTGTTCCCATGCAGCGCATCGGTCAGGCCGAAGATGTCGCCAACGCGGTGCGTTTCTTCGCGTCGCCGGCGTCCAGCTACGTGACGGGGCAGGTGCTGTACGTGTGCGGCGGGCGCAGCCTGAGCAGCGCATCGGTCTGACACCGACCCCGCAAGAAAGGAGACAACATGAAAAGAAGAGAGTTCACATTGGCAGCTGCCGCCGCGCTGCTGGCAACGGCGGCATCCGTGCGGGCAGACAACTACCCGTCAAAGCCCGTGCGCCTGATCGTGCCGTATCCGCCCGGCGGCGGCACCGACACCGTGGCCCGCGCCGTGTTCGAGCGTGTTTCCACGCTCATGGGGCAACCCTTCGTGGTTGACAACAAGGCCGGCGCCGGCACCACCATCGGCCTTGGCGAACTGGCGCGGTCCCGTCCCGATGGCTACACCGTTGGTGTCGGTGGCACCAGCGACCCGCTGCTGCCGCTGCTGTACGACAGGTTGGCGTTCAATCCCTCGGCCGACCTGACCTTCGTGGCGACGCTGGCCACCGTGCCGATCGTGCTGGCTGCCGGCCCGAGCATTCCTGCCAAGACCCTGCAGGAGCTGCTCGCCGCCGGACGCGCAAAGGGTGCACAACCGCTGGCCTATGCTTCGCCCGGGACCGCCTCGCCGCACCATCTGGCGGGCATCTACCTGGGCGAGATGGCCGGCCTTCCGCTGGTGCATGTGCCGTACAAGGGCACCTCGCAGGCGCTGACCGACCTGGTCGGCGGACACGTGCCGCTGGCCATGCTGGGCCTGCCTTCGGCCTTGCCGTTTGCACGCCAGGGCAAGCTGAAGATCCTCGGCGTGGCGACCGCGCAGCGCTCCGCACTGGCGCCCGAGATCCCCACCATCAGCGAGGGCGGGGTGCCGGGCTTCAATGCCGGCTATTGGTGGCATGTGACCGTGCCGACCGGCACGCCGCAAGCCGTCATTGCGCAGCTGCGCGATGCCGTGGACAAGACACTGCGTACCCCAGCGCTGACCGAGTCCCTGCTCAAGAGCGGCTTTGAGCCGATGCTGCTGTCGCCCGCCGAGGCGGAGAGGGCGCTGAAGGAGGACACCGCCAAGTGGACGAAGGTGATCCGCGCGAGCCACCTTCGCGGCGGTTGACCGGGGAGGCGAACCGACATGCTTGGAGACTCCCTCAACGGCATCCGCGTCATCGACTTCACCCAGGTCGCCGCAGGACCGGTGTGTACGCAGACGCTCGCCGACCTCGGCGCGGACGTCATCAAGATCGAAGCCCCCACGGGCGAGCTGTGCCGCGCGCTGGCGCCTTTCGTCGAAGGGCAGAGCCTCGGGTTCATGGCACTCAACGGCAACAAGCGCAGCGTGGCGCTCGACCTCAAGGACCCCGGGCAACTGGAGGCGGCGCTTCAGCTCGCTGCAAGCGCGGACGTGGTGGTCGAGAGCTTCCGCCCCGGCGTGATGCAGCGGCTCGGGCTGGGATACGAGGACGTGCGGCAACGCAATCCGGGCGTCATCTATTGCTCCGTCTCCGCCTACGGACAGGAGGGCGCGTGGCAGCACAAGCCCGGCGTCGACGGCGTGCTGCAGGCGGTCTCCGGCCTGATGAGCGTGACCGGCCTGCCGGAGGCGCCGCCGTGCAAGGTGCAGGTGCCGGTCGTCGACATGGTGACGGGCTATGTCGCCGCGATCGGTGTGCTGGGAGCGCTGGCGCGGCGCAGGCGTGGTGGAGAGGATGGTGGCGAAGGCCAATGGATCGACGCCAGCATGTTCGCGTCCGCCATTGCGCTGCAACAGATGAGCTTCGCCAGCTACTTCGCCGACGGGGTTCCCCCGGCACGCATCGGCAGCGCCGCACCCTATGCCGCGCCCAACGAAGCGCTGCGCTGCGCGGATGGCTGGATCATGCTCGCCGCGTACCACCCGTCGCGCTGGGAGGCGCTGTGCGGTGTCCTCGAATGTCCTGGGCTGCTGGCCGATCCGCGCTTTCGCGAGCTGTCGGGCCGCATCGCACATCGCCGCGAGCTGGTGCAGCTGCTGGAAGAGCGCATGACACGTCGCCCGCGCAGCGAGTGGCTGAAGCGCTTCGAGGCGGTGGACATCATCTGCGCTCCCATCAACGACTACGCGGAAGTCATCGCCTCGCCGGCATTCGCGGATGCGAAGCTGTCCGAGACGGTTCGCCATCCGGTTGCCGGCGAATTGACCTTGCCCGCGACACCGCTGCGCGCGGTGGGCGAGGTGCCGCGCGCCCGGCGTCCCGCACCGCTCGTGGGCGAGCACACGCGCGAGGTGTTGCGCGCCGCCGGGATCGCGCACGACAACGAAGGAAACAAGACATGCCTGTGACGCTCGAGGTGCGCGATTTCATTGCCACCGTGACCCTGAATCGCCCGGAGGCGATGAACGCCATCGACCCGGAGTCCGCCGCCCAGTTGCACGAAGCCTGGCGCGAGATCTCGGTCCGCAAGGACGTGCGGGTCGGCATTCTTACGGGGGCGGGCGAAAGGGCCTTCTGCACCGGTGCCGATCTGAAGAAGACCATGCCCCCCGCGGAGAGCTTTGCCGAATTGCATTTCGGTTCGCAGGCTGGCCTTCCACCCGTCTCGACCTTGCAGACACCCAAGCCGATGATCGCGGCAATCAACGGCTTCGCGCTGGGCGGCGGACTCGAGATGGCGATGCTCTGCGACATCCGGATCGCCGCGAGCACGGCCATGTTCGGCCTGCCGGAGGTCTGCATCGGGAGCATCCCGGCCGGAGGCGGCACGCAGCGCATCGTGCGCGCGGTGGGGCAGTCTGACGCGATGCTGCTGCTGTTGACCGGCGAGCGCATCGACGCGCAGGAGGCGCTGCGCATCGGGCTGATCAGCCGGGTTGTGCCGCCACCCGATCTCGCGGCGGCCGCGCGTTCGATCGCGCAGCGCATCGCCTCGAATGCCCCCCTTGCCGTAGTCACCGCCAAGAGGCTGGCCCAGGTTGGCCGCGAGTTGCCGCTGACCGCAGGCCTCGAGCTGGAGCAGCAGAGCTTCGGCAACCTGCGCGATTCCGCCGATCGCATCGAAGGGCGCCGTGCCTTTGCGGAAAAACGCCTACCGAGCTTTCAAGGACGCTGACCTCCGCGAACCGCACTAGGCGTTTCACGCCGATCAAGATCATTGGACAGACATGACCCAGGACGCCGAGAGTTTCGCCGGCACACGTGCCATTTCCCCGCAGCACCGCTTTGACGTGAACGAGCTCGCTGCCTGGCTCGAAAGCAACCTCGATGGTTTCGCCGGCCCGCTCACAGTGGAGATGTTCAAGGGCGGGCAATCCAACCCGACCTACAAGCTCGTGACGCCCACCCGAAGCTACGTGATGCGCGCCAAGCCGGGCCCCGTAGCGAAGCTGCTGCCTTCCGCGCATGCGGTGGAGCGCGAGTTCAAGGTCATGCGTGCCCTTGCCGGGACCGGCGTGCCGGTGCCGCGCATGCACTGCCTCTGCGAAGACGAGTCGGTCATCGGCCGTGCCTTCTGCATCATGGAGTTCGTCCAGGGCCGTGTGCTGTGGGACCAGTCCCTGCCCGGCATGGACCGGGGCGAGCGAGCGGCGGTCTACGACGAGATGAACCGCGTGATCGCCGCCTTGCACGCGGTGAAGTTCGCGCAGCACGGCCTTGCCGATTTCGGAAAGCCCGGCAACTACCTCGAGCGCCAGATCGGCCGCTGGAGCAAGCAGTACGTTGCATCCGCCACCCAGAAGATTCCCGAGATGGACCGGTTGATGGCGTGGTTGCCGGCGCATCTGCCCGAAAGCGCGCGCGATGAACGAATGGTCTCGATCGCGCATGGCGATTTCCGACTCGACAACCTGGTCTTCCACCCCACCGAGCCACGCGCGATCGCCGTGCTCGACTGGGAGCTGTCCACGCTCGGCCATCCGCTCGCGGACTTCAGCTATCACTGCATGTCGTGGCACATCACGCCCAAGATGTTCCGTGGCATCGGCGGACTCGACCTGAAAAGCCTGGGCATTCCGGCCGAGAGCGAGTACATCCGCAAATACTGCGATCGCACCGGCCTCACGACCCCCGAGGCGCTGGCGCCCGATTGGAACTTCTACCTGGCCTACAACCTGTTCCGCATGGCGGCGATCCTGCAGGGCATCGCCAAGCGGGTCGAGGCGGGCACTGCATCGAGCGCGCAGGCCGAGGGGCAGGGTGCGCGGCCGATGGCCGAGCTGGCGTGGCGGTTCGCGCAGCGGGCCTGAGTAGAGCGGGCCATGCGCTGCGGCAATGCACATGCCACCGCGCGATCGTTGAGTTCCACAAGAAACGGGTCAGAGCGACTGCAGCCAGGAGAGGTAACCGGCGGCACGTCGTTCGGCACTGCCATCGAGAAAGATGATCACCGCCGCCTGGACCGCGAGGGCCGCTCCGGCGCCTTGCCAGGCGGTGCCCCTCGGCGCCAGCGCGACGAGCAGGAGTCCCGCGATGACGAGTGCGAATTCGATCCAGTGATTCCTTGCGAATTCGTTGATGACGACCTGCATGCGAGGAATCTCCTCGAGGCCCAGTCGCACCCGCTCATTCGCAACGATGTGCTGGACGCGCGCGAGGTCTTGCGGGCTGCGCCACCAGACCGAGCCGCCGACACCCAGCTGGACGAGCGCCGCCAGGACCAGCGGCACTGCCGCGCCGCGCCAGAACGCGCCGTGGCGCCAGGTCCATGCGGCCACGCCGATCGCCACCGCGCCGACGACGATGAACATGAGTCCACCCCATCGCTCCGCAGTGAAATAGGCGTCGGCCATGTTCATCCGGATGTCCGGGGTGGGGAGGCGTTGCATCACGCCTCAGGCCACGGCCGCCCTGGCGAGGGCGGCGTCCTGCTCGGGCGTTCCACCGGACACTCCGAGTGCGCCGATCAGCGCACCGTCCGCGTCGAAGATCGGCACGCCGCCACCCATCAGCAGCAGGCCCCCCGCATGGACGTGATCGAAGTGCGGCGTCGGGGCCCCCAGCTGCAGCGGCGCGTTCAGTGACTCGCTGGGCATGCGGAACATCACTGATGCACGCGCCTTGGCCAGCGCCAGTTCGTTCGATGCCAGCCATGCGTCGTCCATGCGCGAGAAGGTCACGAGGTTGGCGCCGCGATCCAGGATCGCGAACACCGCGTTGAGGCCCGCATCCTTTGCCGCCTGGCGGCCGCGGGCCACGATGCGATGTGCCTCGTCGATGGTGATGTCAGGCATTCTGGGTCCACTCCGTCTCCTGCCATTGCTTGGCCACGTCGACCGTCGCGAACGGACGCATCGTGCGATACAGGTGTTCCTTGGCGGGGATGATCTCGACCATCGCGTCGATCATCTCCTGCGGGTCTTCCTGACCGGCCAGGCCTGCGGAGAAGTCGGGCATCGGCACGACCGCGGTCTTGGGGTCGTACCACTGGGCATGGCTTTCCACGCCCGTGTCGTTGAACCCGGTGAGGAAGGCGCCCGGATTGACGGTGGCCACCTTCACGCCGAAGGGGGCGAGCTCGACCTTCATCGAGCCCGCGATGGCCTCGATCGCGTGCTTGGTCGCGCAGTAGATGCCAAGGAACGGAACCACCAGGATGCCGCCCATGGAGGAGGTCCACACCACCTTGCCGGAGCGGCGGGCCACCATCTTGGGCACGATGGCCTGGACCAGTTCGAGATGCCCGAACACATTGATGTCGAACGACTCGCGCGCCCGCTGCATCGGGATGTCGGTGATGGGGCCGCTCTCCATGACCCCGGCATTGAGCACCAGCACGTCAGGATCGAAGGAGCCTGCATGGGCGATGTCGATCTTGTCGAGCAGGTTGAGCTTGATCACCTCCAGCTCGACACCTGCTTCTGCCGCATCGGCACGCAGTTCGCGAACTTGGGGCCATGTTTCGGCGCCGGCCACCACCTTGTGGCCAAGGCGCGCCAATGCGATGGCCGTGCCGCGGCCGAAACCCGAGCTTGCGCCCGTGATCAGAATCTTCTGGGACATGAGTGAGTACCTGCGAGTGAATCGTGCATTCAGTCTAGGAAGCCCGTACTATCAAAACAATCCCATCCATGTTTGTTGTTCCGGTGAATCCCATTCATCAATTCAAGGGCTGTGACCTGCTCTCCCTGAATGTGTTCCTCGCCGTCGCGGCGCACGCGAGCTTTCGCGAGGCAGGCAAGGAGCTCGGCATCACCGCATCGGCGGTGAGCCATTCCATCAAGGTGCTGGAGCAGCGCCTGTCGGTCCGGCTGCTCAACAGGACCACGCGCAGCGTGTCGCTGACCGATGCGGGGGAGCGGCTCGCCGCCACGCTGCGGCCCGCGCTCTCGTCGGTGGCCGACGCCCTGCAGGAGATCGACAGCCTGGGCGGCATCCCGAGCGGCACCGTGCGGATCAATTCCAGCGAAGGCGCGATCCGATTGGTGCTGCAGCCGGTGCTGGCGCGCTTTCTGCGTGAGCACCCGCAGGTTCATCTCGACATCGTGTGCGATGGAAAGCTCAGCGACATCGTCGCCCACGGCTTCGATGCGGGCATCCGGTTGGCGGAGGCCGTGCCGCAGGACATGGTGTCGATCCGCGTGGGCGCGCCGGTGCGTTTCGCTGCAGTAGCTTCGCCAGGCTACTTCGCTGCGCGTGGCCGTCCTGCCGTGCCACAGGATCTGCATGGCCATGACTGCATCCGCTTTCGCTTCGACAGCGGTGCGATCTATCGCTGGGAGTTCGAACGCCACGGAAACGCCGAGACCGTCAACGTCAACGGCCCGCTCACCCTGACCGACCAGCCCCTGATGGTCGATGCGGCCATCGACGGCATCGGCATCGCCTTCGTGCCCGATCACCTCGCAGCCAACGCGCTGAGCGACGGGCGACTCGAGCGTGTGCTGGAGGCGTGGTGCCCGGCGTATCCCGGCCTTTGCCTCTACTACCCCGGCCATCGGCATGTCTCCAGCGCGTTGCGCGCGCTGATCGCGATGCTGCGCGAGGCGCTCCAGAACGACCCTCAGCACGAGAGCGCCTGAAGTCTTGCGCTTGAGGGCAGGGCGCGCGGGCATCTGGGCCGCCACGATGCTTTGCCGTTGAATTGGCAGGCGACGGAAACGCCTGCGGCATCTCCTGGAGGCACAAGTCTCTCGTCATATCAACGCATTGCAGTACTGAGTTTTGCTGCACGAACGACACTGATGCACCCCGCAGCGCCGAGGGTGAAAGGGCAGGGTCGTTTCAATAAAACTAAAGACAAGGCGGAATATTTGTGCATTGTTCCGACAGTGCGCGCGACCTAAAGTTCTGGCACCGAACAACGAAGAGACAAGCTTTCTCCGCAAGGAGGAAGTCAGCGCGAATGCAAGCGGTGCATGTGGGCTTCGGCCCGCGAAGCTGCTCGCTGCGCGTGTGCGAATGCCATGAACCCTTCCCTGGAATCGATCTCCCGGTCCGACCCGAAAGAAGCGCTGCTGCGTGTGCGTGATGTGGTCGTGCGATTCGGCGGCATCGTCGCGCTCGATCAAGTGAGCTTTGATGTGCCCCGGCAACAGATCGTCGGACTCATCGGGCCAAACGGCGCGGGAAAGACCACGCTCTTCAACTGCCTGAGCAGGCTGTACGAGACCACTTCCGGCGGCATCGAGCTCGACGGCCTGTCGATCCTGAACCTGCCCGCCCATGCAATGGCTGCGCGCGGCATCGGGCGCACTTTCCAGAACCTCGCGCTGTTCCCGAGCGCGACCGTGTTCGAGAACATCCTCATCGGCTGTCATACCCGCACGCACGGCAATCTCCTGGCCGACATGCTCAGCCTGCGGCGCAGCCGGCAGGTCAACCGTGCGGCGGCTGTCGTGGCGAACGAGTTGATCGCCTATCTGCGGCTCGGTGAGGTCGCGCACCGCCGTGTTGCGGAGCTGCCCTTCGGTACGCAGAAGCGCGTGGAGTTCGCACGCGCGCTGGCGATGAAGCCCCGGCTGCTGCTGCTCGACGAGCCAGCGTGCGGCCTGAACCATGAAGAAGTCGAGGGCCTGGCCGATCTCATCCGCGGCACGCAGCGCGACTTCGACCTGACGGTGTTGCTGGTGGAGCATCACATGGGCCTGGTGATGGGCATCTCGGACTGGATCGTGGCACTCAACTTTGGCCGCAGGATCGCCGCCGGGACGCCTGCCCAGGTGCAGGCGAACCCGGAGGTCATCGCGGCATACCTTGGGGAGTCCAAATGACGCCGCTGCTGCAGGTGAAGAACCTGTCCGCCTCCTACGGCGCCATCACGGTGCTGCACGGTATCGATCTCGACGTGAAACGCGGCAGCGTCACGGCATTGCTGGGCGCCAACGGCGCGGGCAAGACGAGCGCGCTGCGAGCCATCTGCGGCCTGCTCACGCGCAAGGGGTCCATCGAGCTGGACGGCCGGCCGCTCACCGGCATGGGCACGGAAGACATCGCCCGTCTGGGCATCAGCCACGTGCCCGATGGGCGCGGCACCTTCACCCATCTGAGTGTCGAGGACAACCTGCGCCTGGGCGGGATTTTCCAGAAAGACAAGAAGCAGCTGGCGTCCGACATCGAGCGGATGTACGAGTACTTCCCGATCCTCAAGGCGCGGCGCCTGCAGCAAGCCGGCCTGCTTTCGGGCGGGGAGCAACAGATGCTTGCCGTAGGCAGGGCCTTGATGTCGCACCCTCGCCTGCTGTTGCTCGACGAGCCGTCGTTCGGCCTGGCGCCCAAGGTGGTCGCGGAGATCTTCGCGATCTTTCGTCAGCTCAACGAGGAGGAGGGACTGAGCATTCTGCTGGTCGAACAGAACGCCGCCCTGGCCCTCGAGATCGCGCAGGAGGCCTACCTGATCGAGACGGGCCGCATCGTCTTCTCCGGGTCCGCCGCCAGCGTGCAGAACAACGAAGACATCCGTCGCGCATACCTGGGAGGCTGAACATGGAACTACTCGTTCAACAGGTGACCGCCGGTCTTGCGACCGGTGCCATCTACGCCTGCATGGCGCTGGCGATCGTCATGATCTACCGGGCTATCGGCCACGTGAATTTCGCGCAGGGCGAGATGGCTATGGTCTCGACCTACCTGGCCTGGCAGCTCATCGAGTTCGGGGTGCCGTACTGGCTGGCCTTCGTGTTGACGCTGGTGCTGTCCTTCGTGCTGGGTGCCATGGTCCAGCACCTGCTCATCCGCCGGATCCGCAACGCATCGGACATCAACCAGATCATCGTCTTCATCGGCGTGCTGCTGGTGCTCAACAGCGTGGCCGGGTTCATCTGGAGCTACACCGTCAAACCGTTCCCTTCGCCCTTCGGGACGGCACCGTTCATGGGCAGCCCCCTGGCCAGCGCGCACCAGGTGGGAATGATCGGCGTGATCCTCGTCGTGCTCCTGCTGCTGTTCCTGTTCTTCCGCTTCACCCGCACCGGTCTGGCGATGCGCGCGGCGGTGAGCAATCCGAGCTCCGCGCGGTTGCTGGGCATCCGGGTGAAGGCGCTCGAAGCGCTGGGGTGGGGCATGGCCGCCAGCATCGGCGCCATCGCGGGCATCCTGGTCGCGCCCATCGTCTTTCTCGAGCCCCACATGATGGCCGGCATCGTCATCTACGGCTTTGCCGGGGCTGTGCTCGGGGGACTGAGCAGCCTGCTCGGCGCGCTGATCGGCGGGCTGCTGCTGGGCGTGCTGGAAAACCTCATCAGCACCTTCGTTCCGGTCGTCGGCGGGGAGTTGAAGTCCACGATTGCGCTGATCGCGATCGTGGTCGTGCTTCTTGTCCGGCCACAGGGCCTCATCGGAAAGCTCACCACGCACAGGGTATGACCGACTCTTCCAACTCCCGCTCTCCCGCTTTCGCCACCGGTCGATATGGCCACGCGATCGCCCTCGTGATCGCTGTTCTGGTGCCCGTGCTGGCGAAGGACTTCTTCGTCTTCCAGGCCACGCAATTGATGGTCTATGCCATTGCCATCATCGGCCTGAACATCCTGGTCGGGATCAACGGCCAGCTCTCGCTGGGGCATGGGGCCTTCTATGCATTGGGTGCCTACACCGTCGCCATCCTCATGGACGGTTACGGAATGCCTTATGGATGGGCGTTGCCTGTCGCGGCGTTGATCACCTTCGTCGCGGGCTTTGCCTTCGGACTGCCGGCGCTTCGCCTGGAGGGCATCTACCTTGCGTTGGCCACCTTCACGCTTGCCATCGCGCTGCCGCAGATCCTGAAGCTGTCGGTGCTCGATCCATGGACAGGCGGCGTGCAGGGCATCTCGATCACGAAGCCCGAGGCGCCTGCGTTCCTGCCGCTCAATGCCGACCAGTGGCTGTATGCCCTGACCCTGGCCATCACGTGTCTCGTCTACTGGCTGGCCCGCAACCTCATCGGCAGCAGGACAGGGCGCGCGCTGACGGCCGTGAAAGACAACGCGCTGGCCGCGCGCACGATGGGCATCAACGTCGCGCTCTACAAGACGCTGGCGTTTTCCGTCAGCGCCTGCTTCACCGGCATCGCGGGCGCTCTCAGCGCGATCGTCGTGCAGTACGTCTCGCCGGACAGCTTCAGCTTCTATCTGTCGGTGGCCATCCTGGTCGGACTGGTGGTCGGCGGCGTCGGCTGGCTGCCGGGTGCCTTTCTCGGTGCCGCTTTCATCCTCTTCGTGCCCAACATCGCCGAGGGCGTGTCCAAGGGCCTGTCGGGCGCTGTCTACGGCGTGCTGCTCATCGCACTCATCGTTCTGCGCCCCGGCGGCTCGGTGGGCTTCGGCGCCGCCTGGCGTGGACTGCTTTCACGCACAGGGCGCACGACGCGCCAGGTATCGCTATCGCTTTCACAAGAAAAGGAGACAGGATCTTGAACATGCACACGCGCTTTTCCAGAAGAACCGGCCTCACGGCCCTCGCAGCACTGCTGATAGGAGGGCCACTGTCCGGGCGGGCCGAGAAACGATACGGTCCCGGCGTCACCGACACCGAGATCAAGATCGGCAACACCAGCCCCTACAGCGGCCCCGGGTCGGCCTACGGTGCGATCGCGAAGATGCATGCGGCGTACTTCAGGATGGTGAACGAGAAGGGTGGCGTCAACGGCCGCCGGATCAACTACCTTTCCTACGACGATGCGCTGAGTCCGCCCAAGACGGTCGAGCAGACACGCAAGCTGGTCGAACAGGACCAGGTGCTCGCCGTGTTCAATTCGGTCGGCACCGCGGCCAACCTGGCGGTGCAGAAGTACCTGAACAACAAGAAGGTGCCGCAGCTCCTGATCGGCGCGGGCTCGACGCGGCTGATCGATCCGAAGACCTTCCCCTGGACCATCGGCTGGCAGCCGACGTACCACAGCGAAGGCGCGATCTATGCGAAGTACATCCTGGCCAACATTCCTGATGCACGGGTTGCGATCCTGTCGCAGAACGACGATTTCGGCCGCGACTATGTCGGCGGCCTCAAGGCGGGATTCGGCGACAAGGCAAAGAGCCTGATCGTCTCGGAGACCACCTATGAGCCCACGGACGCCACCGTCGACTCGCAGATCCTCAAGATGAAGGCCTTGGGTGCCAATGTGCTGGTGAACATCACCACGCCGAAGTTCGCCGCCCAGACCATCAAGAAGGTGGCCGAGGTCGGATGGAAGCCGACGCACTTCCTGACCAGCATCTCGATCTCGATGGGCGCCGTGATGCGGCCCGCGGGCCTGGAGAACGGGCAGGGGATCATCAGCGCGGCCTACTTGATGGAGGCGACCGACGACCGCTGGAAGGACTACCCCGAGATGCGGGAGTGGAACGCCTTCATGGACAAGTACCTGCCCGACGCCAACAAGGCCGACTGGATGAACGTCTTCGGCTATGTCGCCGCCCAGGCACTGGTGCACGTGCTGCAGCAGTGCGGCGACGACCTCTCGCGCGAGAACCTGATGAAGCAGGCCGCCAGCATGAAGAACGTGCGCTTCAAGCTGATGCTGCCGGGCATCTTCGCCAACAGCAGCGACAAGAACTTCTTCCCGGTGCGGCAGCTGCAGATGGTGCGGCTGAACGGCCAGAAATGGGAGCCCTTCGGTGCCGTCATGGGCAGCGAGGAATAGACCACGCAACGCAGGACAGAACCATGCACGACTACAAGATGCTCATCGACGGGCAATGGCTGGACGCCCGTTCCGGCCAGACGCTCGACACCGAGAACCCCTACACCGGCCAGCCCTGGGCCCGCATTCCCAAGGCGGCACCCGAGGATGCGGATGCCGCCGTGCGCGCAGCCCACCGGGCCCTGAAACAGGGCCCCTGGGGATCGCTCACCGCCAGCGGGCGCGGCGCGCTGCTGCGCCGGTTGGGTGACCTGATCGCCGGTGAGGCCGAGGCGCTGGCGCGCACCGAGGTCCGCGACAACGGCAAGCTCTTCGCCGAAATGCGCGCGCAGCTGAATGCCGTGGCGCACATGGCGCACTACTACGCGGGCTTGGCCGACAAGGTGGAGGGCAGCGTGCCGCCGCCCGACCGCAGCGGCATGTTCACCTACACGCGCCGCGAGCCCGTGGGGGTCGTGGTGTGCATCGCGCCGTGGAATTCGCCGCTGGCGCTGCTGGCATCGAAAGCCTTTCCCGCGCTGGCCGCCGGCTGCACGGTCGTCGTCAAGCCGTCCGAGTACACCTCGGCCTCTTCGCTGGAGTTCGGGCGATTGTTCGAGCAGGCCGGCTTCCCGCCGGGTGTCGTGAACATCGTGACCGGCCTGGGGGCCGACCTGGGCGAGGCGTTGGTGACCCATGCGCTGACGGCAAAGATCGCCTTCACCGGCGGCGAGTCGGCCGGTCAGCGCGTCAACGAACTGGCCGCGCGCGACTTCAAGAGCGTGACGATGGAACTGGGCGGAAAGTCGCCCAACATCGTCTTCGACGATGCCAACCTGGATGACGCGGTGAACGGTGCGGTCGCGGGCATCTTCGGGGCGGCGGGTCAGACCTGCATCGCAGGCTCGCGCCTGCTCGTGCAGGAGAGCATTCACGACGCATTCGTCGAACGGCTGGTGGAGGTCGCTAGGGTCGCGCGCCTGGGCGATCCGAACCTGCCCGACACCCAGATCGGCCCGATCGCGACCCGGCCCCAGTACGACAAGATCCTGAAGTACATCGAGATCGCGAAGAACGAAGGCGGCCACTGCGTGCTGGGCGGACGCCCCAGCGCCGAACTCGGTGGCCTGTTCGTCGAGCCGACCATCTTCACCCGCATCCACAACGGCATGCGCATCGCGCGCGAGGAGGTCTTCGGGCCCGTGCTGTCGATCCTCACCTTCAAGGACGAGCGCGAGGCGCTCGAGATCGCCAACGACACCTTCTACGGTCTGGCCTCAGGCGTCTGGACCCAGAACATGGGGCGGGCGTTCCGGATGGCCAACGCACTGGAGGCTGGGACGGTCTGGATCAACACCTACCGGGCGCTGGGCGTGCACATGCCGTTTGGCGGCTTCAAGCGCAGCGGGCTGGGGCGCGAGAACGGCCTGGAGGCCATCGAGGGCTACCTGCAAACGAAGAGCGTATGGCTCAACTACGACGCGCCGACCGCGAATCCGTTCGTGATGCGCATCTAGTGCCAGCCCTGCCCCAAGCCATCAGGAACAACGTCTCTCATGACACCCACAGAACAGTACGACTACATCATCGTCGGCGCGGGATCAGCGGGCTGCGTGCTCGCCAACCGGCTTTCCGAAGACCCCTCGAAAACGGTGCTGCTGCTTGAAGCCGGCCCCGAGGACCGCAGCATGTGGATGAAGATCCCCGCCGGAACGACCAAGGTCTTCCGGCCCAGCGCCGTCAACTGGGGCTACTTCACCGAGCCGGAACCGAACCTGCGCGGCAGGCAGATCTACTGGCCGCGCGGCAGGACGCTGGGCGGATCGAGTTCGATCAACGGCATGGTCTACCTGCGCGGCCACCCGGAAGACTACGACCAGTGGGCGCGCCTGGGCAATCCGGGCTGGGGCTGGAATGACGTGGTGCCGTACTTTCGCCGCAGCGAAGACCAGCAGCACGGCGCCAGTGCACTGCATGGCGCCGGCGGGCCGCTGGCGGTGAGCGATCCGGTCATCGACGATCCTGCCGGGCGGCTCTTCATCGAGTCGGCGATCAACACCGGCTCGCCCCTGCGCAAGGATTTCAACGACGGCGTGCAGGAAGGCGTCGGACGGGCGCAAGTCACCGTGCGCGATGGCCGCAGAAGCTCGACCTCGGTTGCCTTCCTGCACCCGGTGCGCGGGCGCGCCAACCTGCATGTCGCTGTCGAAGCGCTTGCCGAAAAAGTGGTGCTCGAAGGCCGGCGCGCCACGGGCGTGCGCTATTCGCAGCGTGGCGTCGGCAAGCTTGCCACCGCCCGGTGCGAGGTCATCCTGTGCGGTGGCGTGATCAATTCGCCTCAGCTTCTGATGCTCTCGGGCATCGGCCCCGCGGCCCATCTGCGCGAGCATGGAATCGACGTCGCGCTGGACCTGCCGGGCGTGGGCGAGAACCTCCAGGACCACCTGTACGTGTACTACGTGGCGAAGTGCGAGAAGTCCATCTCCCTGAACCACAAGCTCTCGGGGCCGAACCTGTACGTCGAGGCGATGAAGTACTTCGCGAACCGCAGCGGCTACCTAAACATCGGCGCGGTCCAGGCGACAGCCTTCGCCCGCGTCGGGCCGCAGGCCACCCGGCCCGACGTGGAGGTCAGCTTCCGGCCGATGAGCCTGAACATCAGCAAGAAGGGCGACATCGCGCTGGACAGCTTCCCGGGCATCAATGCCTCGTGCAGCCTGCTGCGGCCTCAGGCGCGCGGCCGCATTCGCCTCGCGAGCGCGAACCCGCGCGACTACCCGCGCATCCACGCGAACTACCTGGACAACGCGGAGGATCTGCAGGTGATGCGCGAGGGACTTCGCTGGATACGCAAGACCTTCGAGACCGAGCCGCTGTCACGCTTCATCCGGAGCGAGCACGCGCCGGGCAAGGCGGTCCAGTCGGACAGCGAGTGGGAGGATTTCATCCGCGACTCGGCTCAGTCCGTCTACCACCCGGTGGGAACTTGCGCGATGGGCAGCGACGGCATGGCCGTGCTGGACCATGAACTGCGAGTGCGCGGCATCGATGGCCTGCGGGTCGTGGATGCTTCCGTCATGCCACGCATCACCTCTTCCAACACGAACGCGCCAGCGATCATGATTGGGGAAAAGGGCGCCGACATGATCCGTACGGCTGCGAGGCGTTGACACCAGATTTCCAACTGTCGGGGACCGGGTTCTTGTTTGCTTGTCGGTGTCGTCGGTTGGCCGTGCGCATTGGCGGTACGCAACCTACGAACTAAGAGTCTGCGGCTGGATTCATCTGATGTACGACGTAGGCGGCCCAGTCTTCCATCAACTGCTTACGTCGCTCCACCATATCGCTGCGCGCGTAGGCACGCACGGTCTGGTCTCCCACAACGTGTGCCAGCGCGAACTCAAGCATCTCGTCCGGATACTGGGTTTCCTCCATGCCCCAGGTGCGAAAACTCGCGCGGAAGCCGTGCATCGTGTACGGCAGTTCCATGCGCCGCATCAGCTGCGTGAACACCATGTCGCTGTAGGGCTTGCCAGCGGGGTTGGGGAACACCAGGCCTTCGCCGGGCTTGGTCGCGTCGAGGCCCTGTAGTTCACGCGCTTCCAGCAAGATCTCGTGGGCGCGCCGCGACAAGGGAACCCTGTGATTCCGGCCGGCTTTCATGCGTTCGCCTGGCACGGTCCAGCTTGAGAGGAGGGCGTCGAACTCGGACCACTGCGCTCCGCGCGCCTCGCCGCTGCGTGCGCCTGTTAGCACGATGAACTCGAATGCCAACTTCACCATGGGTGTGGCCGTGCCAGCTTTCACGGTTGCCAGCAACGCCCCCGCTTCCGCGTGCGGGCACGAAGGATGGTGTTCGACCTTGCGCGCCCGATCATTGGCCCCCAATGCCAGCTTCAACTGTTCCCAGAATTCCTGATCCAGCCCCAGGCAGTAGTCCTTGGCTGCACCGTAGTTGATGACCGTCCGAATGCGTTGGAATACACGGCTTGCAGTCTCGGCCTTCTTCTTCCAAATGGGGAGGAGGGCCTTTTGGATTTCAGCTTTGCCCACCGCCCCCACAGGCAGCTTGCCGCAGACTGGGAAGACATACGTAGACAGCGTATTGATCCACTGGTCACCATGCCTGGCGTTCTTCCAGTTGTCGACATGGGCTTTGTGATATTCCCGAGCACAAGCCTCGAAGGTCACGCTTGCTTGGGCTGCCTGCACTTCGGCGACGCTGCGCTCAACCCGCAGCTTGTCGCGATGGGCAATGGGGTCGACGCCCTGGGCTACCAGTTCGCGCTGTTGCTGGGCCAACTCTCGGGCGCGGGCCAGCCCCACATCAAATATCGAACCCAGCCCCATTTCGCGTGTCTTGCCGGCCATGGTGTAGCGCAGCAACCAGGAGCGGCCGCCCTTAGGGGCTATTTGCAGGTACAGGCCGCGCCCGTCGAGGTAGTAGCCGGGCGCTTTATTTTTGCTTTTTACGGCGGCGTCGGTGAGGAGGTTGTGGCGCATACAAAAGTTGTATAGCCAAAATCCGCATTCGAACTGGCTGTACCCCCTATATTACCCCCTTTAAGTGCTGCGCTGCCTTGGTTTTTGCTGCATTTCCTTGTACCAATCGAATTACCTAAGCTACTGGTGCTAAAGGTTTTTTGTGCCTTGTTGGTTGCCTTTGTATTTACCTGCAGTTATGATGACGGGGCCTCCCTCTCCTCCAAGAATGGCCCCGCAAGGGGCTATTTTTTTGCCCGTTTCCCACCGAAAACTCAGCAGAATCAAGGCGTTAGCCGATTCTGCCGCCTGCGTTTCGGTCCACTCCCCACCCCTTCCAAAGCTGTCTCACACCGACAGTCGGTAGGCATCCGTGTAGGCATCGAGCGGCATCCGATTCAAGGTGCCTACAAACACCCTCGCCGACAGCGTCCCGTCGATTGCCACCGCCCCTTGGGCAGCCTATTCCCCTCGAGGAGGCGTTTGAGTCGGGGGACCTAGTCGTCCGGGTCCTGATGATTCGCCAGCAGCCCGAGCACCAATCCGCCCAGGACGATGGCCAGGGCAAGAATCAGCGATGCCTCTGCGAGTAGTCTCATGGTGTCCTGCAATCGATGTCTCCCTCACGGTGTGCCCTGCCATTGAACGGGGGTTCGCTGACTGGTGGCTGAGCGGGAAGAGAGAAGGGTTTTGTGCGCGGCTTCAGCCAGGCTTCAGGTTGGCCGCGGATACTGCGGGCGACGGTCTTCTGGCGTTGGTAGAGGACGCTTCGGCACCCGCCCTTTGCGGTGGTTCCTCGAGGCTGGAGGTCGTCACAGTTTTCTCGCGCAGCGGGTCACGCCCGAGCGCTTTCACCGAGCCACACCGGCTCGTTCGACGTGTCGGGGAAGTCCGCGGTGTCGACCAGCGCGGCATCCTCGCTCTCCGTGATGTCCGTGATCCCCGCGATGTCTGACACGCACGGCGTCGCCGGCGCCATGTGGCGCAGCTCGTAACCCCGTCCGTACACCGAGAGCAACACGTACTCGCCGCCCTTGTGCAGCGAGAGCTTGCGGCGGATGCTGGCCACGCAGCAGTCGAGCGTGCGGCTGGTGCGTTCGATGCGCGCGTCCACCCACAGCGAGGCCAGCAGCCAGTCGCGCTCCAGCAATCGGCCTGCATTGCGAAAGAGCAGCAGCGCCAGTTCGAACTCGCGTGGCTTCAGGCGCGCTTCGATGCCGTGGTGCACGACCACGCGGCGCTCGCCGAGGAACTGGTAGTCGCCGAAGCACGCGACCGCGGCCTGCGGCTGCAGCAGCGTGCGGTTGCGGCGCAGCGACTCGCGCACGCGCAGCTCCAGCTCGAACTCGTCCACAGGCAGCACCGCGAAGTCGATGCCGGCGCCCGGCGCCTCGTCGCCCGCGGCCGACAACACATCGACCAGCAGCTCGCGCTGCAATGCACGCGCCACCAGGAAGATGGGAATGCGCAGTGCGCGGCACATGGCGGTGAGGATCGGCCAGGCGCCTTCGTCATTCAGCACGACCAGCAACAGGTCGAACTGCTGGCCCTGCGTCAGCGCCAGCAGGAAGTGAGCGCTGTCGTCGAAATGCAAGGGCTCGCAGCCCATCAGGCGCAGGCGGTTGCCCCAGCCGGCCTGCTGGGCCTCGTCGCAACCCACCATCGCGATGCAGCGTGATCCCTGCTGCGCGGCCATGTCGTTGCAGTGCATTGGCGTGGAAAGGGGAGTCTTCATGTCGATGGCATCCATGCGAGGGTGGTGAAGGGCGCCCGGGAGGGTGGCAGGAGGATCAGGGGCGTGCGGCGCCGGTGCTGCGCGGCAGCTTCCAGCCGATGCCTGCGTTGAAGCCCCAGTCCCGGCCGGTGCTGGACACGCCCATGCCCCAGGCCGTGTCGCCGTCGCCGGACGTGCGCTTGAAGCCCAGCGCCGCGGCCGTGTAGCCCCGGTAGCTGCCGAAGGCCAGGCCGATGGCCTGCTCGCCGGGCCGGTACGACGGCACATAGGCGGCCGACATGGCAATGGCCATGGCCGCGCCCGAATAGGCGATGCGTGCCGTCTCGCCGACGGCCGCGCGTACCGGGTGCAACTGGCCCAGGTTGATGGCGTCGTCCGACCGCACGGCGGGCGCGAGCTCGAAGGCATGGGCACCGGCGCACGCGAGCCACAGCAGCACCAGCGCCATCGCGGTGCGTGGAGGCTGAGGGGCGAAGCGTGCGGATGCGTTCACGTGTGCTCAGCCGGCGGCCAGCCGGGTGCCCGCGCCGGCCTGCGTCTTGCGCACACCGTCGGGGCCGTAGAAAGGTTGGGCGCGGGCCTGCAGGAAGTGCAGGGCCTGCTGCGTGAAATCGAGGTGCGCGTAGACCAGCGTGCCGTTGTGCAGGTTGCGGCTGCGCGCTTCTTCGGCCACTGCAAGCAGTTCGTTCCAGGCCTGGCGTGTTGCCGCGCCGCCTGCCGCGGCGGCTGCGTCGGCACCGGAACGGCCGGGCGCGAAGCCCAGCGTTGCCTGCAGCGATTCGCGCTGCGCGTCGAGTTCGGCCATGCGGTCCAGCAGTGCGGTCTTGTGGCCGGCGATGGCGTTCAGCGCGTCGAAGGCGCTGTCCGACATGGCCTGCGCTTCCTGTTCCAGCGTCACGAGGAATTCGGCGATGCAGTCTGCTTGCGCGCGCAGGTGGGCCAGCAGGTGGGCCGACAAGTGGGTCATGCCTCGCCCTTCGGGCCGAGCAGCTCGCGCACGCTGGCCAGCAGGCCGTCGGCGATGCGTTCGGGGCGGATCTCGTAGCGGCCGGCGCGGATGTCCTCGCGGATGGCGGCCACGCGTGCCGCGTCGAAATCGCTGCCACCCACGGCGGCGGGCATCGCATGGACGAGCGCGGAGGCCTGTGCCACTTCCTTGGGGCGCTGCACGGCGTCGGCGGCCGTCGACGAGGCGAGGCCGCCCGGTGTGGACGTGCGATGCAGGGGCGTGGCCGAAGGGGCGGTGGGATCGATTTTCAAGGTGATTCCTCAGGGGCTGACCCGTAT
The DNA here is from genome assembly GCF_003581445.1 of Acidovorax cavernicola. NCBI lineage: Bacteria > Pseudomonadati > Pseudomonadota > Betaproteobacteria > Burkholderiales > Comamonadaceae > Acidovorax > Acidovorax cavernicola. The sequence goes on from NZ_QXMN01000005.1 coordinate 131,919, forward strand.
ATCGGCAGCCGGGGCGAGAACTTTAGGAAGGGCGTGCATGAAGCCTGCGAGGGCGCTACTGCACCAGCCGGACCTGTCCTTCCTCGTCGGCCACGCCGCGGATCACCCGGCCGTCCAGGGTCCTGGCCTGCACCACCGCGCCCACCGCGGCGCCGCTCAGGGCCTTGGCCTCGGTGCTGACCACGAAGCCCGGCCCCTGCGCCACCACCTTCACGGCCTGGCCCTGCTGGATCACGGCGACGCCGCGCAGCAGCTCCTTGCGGATCGGGGCGCCGGGCGCGACGCGGTTGGCGCTCACCTGCCCGGCCAGCTCGGCCGCGCTGGTGACCACCGAGCGCGGCAGCCGCGTGAGGTCGCCGGTGCGCTCGACCACATCGCCGGCGTTCAGCGAATGGCCCGCGTCGATGGCACGCGCGGCCACAAAGTAGCGACCCTCCACCGCGACGCGCGCCTGCACGAAGCGCGTCCACGGCCGCTCGGCATGGCAGCGCACGCCCACCGAGATGCGGCCCCACGGCGTGACGCCCGGCGGCAGGAACACCTCGGGCGCTTCGCACGGCGGCAGGGCGGCGGTGCCGCGTCCTTCGAGGCTGACCGTCACCTTCCCAGGCAGGCCGGCGCTTTGCACCTGGAGGTAGGTCCGGACCGCCGCCTCTGCCGTGTCACCTGCGACCGCGCCGGACGACATCGCGCACCACAGCCCCATCGCGCAGGCGGTGCGCAGCAGGTGTCGGCGAAGCGGCAAAAGGTTCATCGAAGGCGAAGAAAGAGGGCGAAGAATCGAAAACGCCGGTGCGAAGAAGCCGCACCCGGCGCCCATGAATTCTTATGAAATTGCCCCTTCGGCGAAGGTGCGAGCAGCAGGCGAAACCCCCCTTTGTTCGGGCGATTGCAAACGCGCCGCATGCATAGACTCGCTTTCCATCGGTCGCTGCGCCCCGTGCACTGGCGACCCTTCAACAGATGGAACCAAGATGATCGACAAGCTGGATGCGGCCTTTCGCTTCCACCGCGAAGCGCTCCATCTCCGGGCGGAACGCCAGGAGGTGCTCGCGGCCAACATCGCCCATGCCGACACGCCGAACTACAAGGCGCGCGACTTCGACTTCGGCGCGCGCCTGAGCGAAGCCGTCGAGCGCGGCCGCGCCGCATCGTCGGTATCGATGGCCACCACGTCGTCGCGTCATCTCGCGGGCCAGGCGCAGGCCACGGCCAATCACGACCTGCAGTACCGCGTGCCGCACCAGTCCAGCCTCGACGGCAACACCGTCGAGATGGACGTCGAGCGCGTGGCTTTCGCCGACAACGCGCTGCGCTACGAATCGAACCTGACCCTCATCAACGCGAAGATCAAGTCGCTCCTGTCGGCGGTGCAGCCATGAACATCTTCGACGTGGCGGGCTCCGCCATGACCGCGCAATCGCAGCGCATGAACGTGACCGCGAGCAACCTGGCCAACGCCGAGAGCGTGGCCGGTCCCGACGGCCAGCCCTACCGCGCCAAGCAGGTGGTGTTCGAGGTGGCGGCCTCGGGCCGGCGCGACATCGGCGGCGTCAAGGTGGCCGGCGTCATCGAAGACCCGTCGGCCGCCAAGCTGGTGTTCGACCCCAAGAGCCCGCACGCCAATGCCGAAGGCTACGTGGCGATGCCCAACGTCAATGTGGTCGAGGAGATGACCAACATGATCTCCGCCTCGCGCAGCTACCAGGCCAACGTCGAGGTGCTCAACACGGCCAAGACGCTCATGGTCAAGACGCTGACCATCGGCCAGTAAGCCACGCACGCCTCCCGCAAGAAGAACCCGAATCGACAGACCCATGGCCCTTTCCGACACCTCGTCCATCAGCGGGCTGAACGCGCCCACGGCGGCGAACAGCAACAACAGCGTTTCGAACGCCGACAGCGAGCAGCGTTTTCTCAAGCTGCTCGTGACGCAGCTCAACAACCAGGACCCGCTCAACCCGCTGCAGAACGCCGAACTCACCTCGCAGCTCGCGCAGATGAGCACGGTGAGCGGCATCGAAAAGCTCAACGCCACGCTCTCCGGCCTCGTCAACCAGACGGGCGCCAACCAGCTGCTGCAGGCCACTTCGCTCATTGGCTACAACGTGCTGTCGCCCGGCGACGTGCTCACCACCAAGAAGCCCGAGGACGGCAAACCGCCTGCGACGCAGGCTTTCGCCGTGCAGCTGCCGGGCACCGCCGCCGACGTCGAGATCAAGATCGTCGACAGCACCGGCAAGGTGATCCGCACCATCGACGCGGGCGCGATGAAGGAAGGCGTCAACGCCGTCACCTGGGATGGCAAGGACGACCTGGGCGTCGTGGTGGCGCCCGGCGCCTACCGCTTCACGGTCGATGCCAGCAACGGCGGCACGGCGGTGAAGGCCACCTCGCTCACCTTCTCGCAGGTGGCTGCGGTGAAGCAGGGCGCCGGCGGCGTCACGCTCGAGCTGGCCTCGGGCGCCAGCATCGGTTTGGGCGACGTGCGCCTGTTCCTCTGAGTCTTCGTATTCGACGCGGCCCACGTGGGACCGCGCTCTTCGCGCTTCTGCTTTTCTTCCTCGCATCGAACAAGGACCCCTCATGAGTTTTTCCCAAGGCATCAGCGGACTCGGCGTGGCCGCGGCAAACCTCGACGTCATCGGCAACAACATCGCCAACTCGGGCACGGTGGGCTACAAGTCGGCTGCCGCCACCTTCCAGGACGTGTACGCCGGTTCGCGCGTGGGCCTGGGCGCCTCGGTGTCGGGCGTGACGCAGAACTTCACGCAGGGCGTGACGCAGTCGAGCACGCGCCCGCTGGACGTGGCCATCCTGAACGGCGACGGATTCTTTCGCCTGGCCAGCACCAGCGGCGAGGTCTTCTACTCGCGCAACGGCCAGTTCACGCGCGACAAGGACGGCTACATCGTCAACGCGCAGGGCCTGCGCCTGACCGGCTACGGCGCCAATGCCAGCGGCGGCATCAGCGGCGGCACGCCGGGCCCGATCCAGATCGAGGGCGGCATGATGGCGCCCAAGCCCACGGGCAACGTCACGGCCCAGTTCAACCTCGACGCGCGCAGCACGGTGCCCGCCAAGACGCCGTTCAGCCCCACCGACGCCGCCACCTACAACTACCCGAACGCCATCGGGCCCATCTACGACTCGCTGGGCAACCCGCACGACGTGGCCGTGTACTTCGTGAAGACGGCGGCCAACACCTGGAGCGTGTACGGCACCTCCGATGGCGCGCCGCTGAACGGCGGCGCCGCGCTGTCCACCCTGAGCTTCGACGCCAAGGGCGTCATGACCGCACCGGCCTCGGGCAAGCTGAACATCGGGCCGCTCAACTTCACCAACGGCGCTTCGCCGCTCACGGCTTCCGTCGACCTCACGGGCACCACGCAGTTCGGCAGTGCCAACGGCATGAGCAAGCTGGGGCAGGACGGCTACAAGTCGGGCGAGCTCACCGCGTTCTCGATCAACCCCGACGGCACCATCACCGGCAAGTTCTCCAACGAACAGACCCGGCTGCTGGGTCAGGTCGTGCTGTCGTCGTTCGCCAACCCGAACGGCCTGGAGCCCAAGGGCAACAACGTGTGGGCGGAAACGCAGGCTTCGGGCAATGCGCTCACCGGCACGCCGGGCGAGGGCAGCAAGGCCGGCTCGCTGGCGTCGGGCGCGCTGGAGTCGTCCAACGTTGACCTGACCTCCGAGCTGGTGAACCTGATCGTCGCGCAGCGCAACTACCAGGCCAACGCGCAGACCGTGAAGACGCAGGACCAGGTCATGCAGACGCTCATGAACATCCGCTGACCGGGAACACCGCGTGGATCGAATGCTGTATGTCGCCATGAGCGGCGCCAAGCAGGCCATGGAGCAGCAGGCCGTGGTCGCCAACAACATGGCGAACGTCTCGACGCCGGGCTTCCGTGCGCAGATCGCGACCTTCCGCGCCGTGCCCGTGGTGGGCGAAGAAGCGCCCACGCGCGCCTTCGTGGCCGCCACCACGCCCGGCGCCGACTTCACGCACGGCCCGCTCACGCAGACCGGCCGCGCGCTCGACGTGGCCGTGGCCGGCGAGGGCTGGCTGGTGGTGCAGGCGCCCGACGGCAGCGAGGCCTACACGCGCGTGGGCAACCTGCAGATCGGCGCCGACGGCCAGCTCACGACGATGGGCGGGCGCCCCGTGGTGGGCGACAACGGCGCGCTCACCGTGCCGCCCGGCGCGGCCGTGAGCATCGCGTCGAACGGCCTCGTGGGCTCGCGCGACGCGGCCTCGACCACGATGACCGGCATCGCCGAAGTGGGCCGGCTGAAGCTGGTCAACCCGCCGACGGCCGACCTGGTGCGCGGCGACGACGGCCTGTTCCGCATGCGCGCCGACCTGCCGCCGGCCGAGGCCGACGAGGCCGTCACGCTGATCTCCGGCGCCATCGAGGGCAGCAACGTGCAGCCGGTCGATGCCATGGTGGCCATGATCGCCAACGCGCGCAGCTTCGAGATGCAGATGAAGTCGCTGCAGACCGCCGACATCAACGCGCAGACCGCCAACAAGCTGCTGGCCTACGGCTGAACCGCACGCAACCCCTTCGCAGGAACTCACCGAAATGATCCGCTCCCTCTACATCGCCAAGACCGGCCTGGACGCGCAGCAGACGCAGCTCGACGTCGTGTCGAACAACCTGGCCAACGTCGGCACCACCGGCTTCAAGCGCAGCCGCGCCGTGTTCGAAGACCTCGTCTACCAGAACCTGCGCCAGGTCGGCGGCCAGAGCTCCGACCAGACGCGTTTGCCCTCGGGCCTGCAGGTCGGCACCGGCGTGCACGTGGTCGCCACCGAGCGCATCCACTCGCAGGGCAATCTCACCAAGACCGACAAGCCGACCGACGTGGCCATCAGCGGCAGCGGCTTCTTCCAGGTGCTGATGCCCGACGGCACCACCTCGTACACGCGCGACGGCTCGTTCCAGACCGACCGCGACGGCCAGCTGGTCACCGCCAGCGGCTTCCCGGTGCAACCGGCCATCACTATCCCGGCCAACGCCACCAGCATCACCGTGGGCCGCGACGGCATCGTGTCGGTGGTGCAGGCGGGCGGCACCAACACCGTGCAGGTTGGCCAGCTGCAGCTCGCGACCTTCGTCAACCCGACCGGCCTGCAGAGCATGGGCGAGAACCTGTATGCGGAGACCGACGCCTCGGGCGCGCCCAACCAGGTGAACCCCGGCGTGGACGGTGCGGGCACGCTGAGCCAGGGCTACGTTGAAGCGTCGAACGTCAACGTGGTGGAAGAGCTGGTCAACATGATCGCCACCCAGCGCTCGTACGAGATCAACAGCAAGGCGGTCCAGACCTCGGACCAGATGCTGCAGCGCCTGGCCCAGTTGTGATGGGTGCGGGGGAGCGTCTTCTTCGCCGGGCGGCGGCGCTGCTGCTCGCGGCCTCGCTGGCCGCCGGCTGCGCGCAGGTGCCGCGCGAGCCGCTGGTGCACCAGCCGATGACGGCGCGCGCCGACCAGTACGCGGCCGTGCAGGCGCGGCGCGCCCCCGGTGCGATCTTCCAGGACGGCCCCGGCGCCAACGCGCTGTTCGAAGACCGCCGCCCGCGCAACGTGGGCGACATCCTCACCATCGTCATCAGCGAGAAGGTCAACGCGACCAAGAACTCGGGTGCGAACGCCAGCCGCACAGGCAACACGACCAGCGTGTTCGCGGCCATTCCCAAGCTCATCGGCGGCCTGCTCGACGGGCAGGACACCAAGCTGTCGGGCACCAACACGCTCAACGCCAAGGGTGGCGCCAATGCCAACAACACCTTCAACGGCGTGATCACCGTCACCGTGACCGACGTGATGACCAACGGCAACCTGCTGGTGAGCGGCGAGAAGCAGATGGGCATCAACCAGGGCACGGAGTTCATCCGCTTCTCGGGCGTGGTGAACCCGCGCACCGTGTCGGGCAACAACACCGTGCCCTCGACGCTGGTGGCCGATGCGCGCATCGAGTACTCGGCCAAGGGCTACATCGATGAAGCTCAACACATGGGATGGATGCAAAGAATTTTCCTGAACGTGATGCCGTTCTAGACATGACCAACCCCCAGTCTTCGCGCACTTCGTGTCGCTACGCCAACCCCCTTGCAGGGGGCGATGCCTGCGGCCCGGCAAAGCCGGTTCCGCGGCATCCCACGCATGGTTCGGCTCGCTGGCGCATCGCGGTGCTTGCGGTGGTCGCGTCCATGTTCCTTGCGCCCGCGCACGCGGAACGGCTCAAGGAACTCGCCAGCATTCAAGGCGTGCGCGACAACCCGCTCATCGGCTACGGCCTCATGGTCGGCCTGGACGGCACGGGCGACCAGACGATGCAGACGCCGTTCACCACGCAGAGCCTGAACAACATGCTGCAGCAGCTGGGCATCACGATCCCGCAGGGCGTGAACATGCAGCTGAAGAACGTGGCGGCCGTGATGGTGACGGCCACGTTGCCGTCGTTCGCGCGCCCGGGCCAGAACATCGACGTCACGGTGTCGTCGATGGGCAATGCCAAGAGCCTGCGCGGCGGCACGCTGCTGATGACACCGCTCAAGGGCGTGGACGGCGCAACGTATGCCGTCGCGCAGGGCAACATGGTGGTCGGTGGCGCGGGCGCCGCGGCCAACGGCAGCAAGGTGCAGGTCAACCAGCTCAGCTCGGGGCGCATACCCGCCGGGGCGCTGGTGGAACGCACGGTCGAGGCGCCGGTGGGCGCGGAAGGCTCGTTCACCATCGAGCTGAACCGCTCCGACTTCGGCACCGCGCAGCGCGCTACGGATGCGATCAACCGGCAGTTCGGCGCCGGCACGGCCGAAGCGATGGATGCGCGCGTGATCCGCGTGCAGGCGCCCGAGCCGCAGCGGCGCGTGGGCTTTCTCGCGCAGCTGCAGGAGCTCGAGGTCACGCCCACGCAGGCGGGCGCGCGGGTGGTGGTCAATGCGCGCACGGGCTCGGTCGTGATGAACCAGGCGGTGCGCGTGAAGGACTGCGCCATCGCGCACGGCAACCTGTCGGTGGTGATCAATACCGAGCCGGTGATCAGCCAGCCGGGCGCGTTCTCCGGCGGCAGCACGGTGGTGGCGCAGACCTCGCAGATTTCCGTCAACCAGGGCGGCGGCGCGATCCAGATGGTGCGCGGCGGTGCTTCGCTGGCCGATGTGGTCAAGGGACTGAACAGCCTGGGCGCCAATCCGCAGGACCTGGTGTCGATCCTGCAGGCCATGAAGTCGGCGGGCGCGCTGAGCGCCGAACTCGAAATCATCTGAGGCCAGCGCGATGACCATGTCTCCCAACGCGGCCGACCGCAGCGGCGCGCTCGACCAGCGTTTCGCACTCGATGTGCAGGGCGTCGACGCGCTGCGGCGCACCGTTCGCACTTCGCCCGAGGAGGGCCTGCAGCAGGTCTCGCGCCAGTTCGAGGCGCTGTTCATGAACATGGTGCTCAAGAGCATGCGCGAGGCCACGCCGTCCACCGGCCTGCTCGACAGCCAGGACCAGAAGGTCTACCTCTCGATGTTCGACCAGCAGCTCGCGCAGAACCTCTCGGGGCGTGGCGTGGGGCTGGCCGAGGCGATGCTGGCGCAGTTGCGGCGGCAGATGCCTTCATCCGCACCCGAAGCCGGAACGGACGAAGGCATCGGCACCAAGGCTTTCTCTCTTGAAGCGCCCGCCGGCCTGCCGTACGGCCCGCGCGCGGGCATTCCCATCGGCTCGGCGCCTGCCGGGCGCGTGTCGACCAGCGCCGACCTCGGCGTCTATCAAGTCAGGAGCGGCCCCGCGCCGGCTGCGAACGCCTCGCTGCAAGGCCAGGTCGATGCATTCGTGGACCGCATGGGGGCTTCGGCGCAAGCGGCCAGCGCGGCCAGCGGCGTGCCCGCGCCGTTGATCCTGGCGCAGGCCGCGCTCGAATCCGGCTGGGGCAAGCGGGAGATCCGCGCCGACGACGGCATGCAAAGCTTCAACCTCTTCGGCATCAAGGCCGACCGCGGCTGGAAGGGCGCGACGGTCGAGACCACGACCACCGAGTACATCGACGGCGAGCCGCAGAAGGTGCGCGCGAAGTTCCGTGCCTATGCCTCGTACGAGGAGGCCTTCACCGACTACGCGCGCTTCATCACGCGCAACCCGCGCTACGCCAACGTGCTGGCCACCGCCGACCCGGCTGAGGCTGCGCACGGCCTGCAGCGCGCGGGCTATGCGACCGATCCGCGCTACGGCGAGAAGCTGGTTCGCATCATGCAGAAGCTCGGCTGAGCCATTCGCCCTGCCGACTGCCCGGACCCGAGAACAACGATACGAGAGGCCCCGAGAGGAGACAAGCGAATGACGGTAAAGAATTGGACGATCGGCATGCGCCTGGGCGCAGGCTTTGCGCTGGTGCTGGCGCTGCTGGTGGCCGTGGCGGGCACCGGCGTGCTGCGGCTGCGGCACGTGGGCGAGGCCACGCAGGAGCTGGCCTCGCGCACCTTGTCGAAGGAGCGGCTGGCCGCTGCCTGGCAGCTGGGCACCGCCACCAACAGCGTGCGCACCTTCGCGCTGCTCAAGAGCGACGATGCGCAGGTGCAGGCGCACCTGCAAAAGCAGATCGCCGCCACCAGCGCCACCATCTCCGAAACGCAGAAGGCGCTCGAAGCGCTGCTCACGACACCCGACGAGCTGGCGTTGAGCGCCGACATCCAGAAGCGGCGCGGCGACTATGTCGCACTGCGCAAGCAGATCCTCGAGTTGAAGGCCGGTGGGCAGAAGGACGAGGCCGCGACGCGCACCGACACGCAGCTGCTGCCGATGCTCGATGGCTACGACGCGAGCATCCGTGCCATGGTGTCGCACCAGCAGAAGCACATCGACAGCACCGCAGCCGCCATCGACGTGCAATACCGCACCGGCCGGCTCTACATCGTCGCGCTGGCCGTGGCCGCGCTGGCGTTGGGCGTGGTGCTCGCGTGGCTGCTGACGCGCAGCATCGCCCAGCCGGTCGCCGAGGCGCTGCTGATCGCCGAGACCGTCGCCTCGGGTGACCTGAGCCAGGAGTTCGAGACCGACCGCGGCGGCGACTTCGGCCGGCTGTTGCGCGGCATGGGCGAGATGGAAGACACGCTCACCGATCTCGTGACGCGCATCAAGGCCTCGACCGATTCGATTGCGGTGGCGTCCCGGCAGATCGCGGCGGGCAACCAGGACCTGTCGTCGCGCACCGAGGAGCAGGCCAGTTCGCTGGAGCAGACGGCTGCATCGATGGAAGAGCTGACCTCGACGGTGAAGCAGAACGCGGACAACGCGCGGCAAGCGAATCAGCTGGCGGTGTCGGCTTCGGAAGTCGCGGTGAAGGGCGGCGCTGTGGTGTCCCAAGTGGTGGACACGATGGGCTCGATCAACGCGTCTTCGAAAAAGATCGTGGACATCATCGGCGTGATCGACGGCATCGCGTTCCAGACGAACATCCTGGCGCTGAATGCTGCGGTCGAAGCTGCACGTGCAGGCGAGCAAGGCAGGGGCTTTGCCGTGGTCGCCTCGGAAGTCCGCAGCCTTGCCCAACGTTCGGCCGCAGCAGCCAAGGAGATCAAGACCCTGATCGGCGACTCGGTGGAAAAGGTCGAAGAAGGCAGCAAGCAGGTCGCCGAAGCCGGTCGCACGATGGAAGAGATCGTGGGCAGCGTCAAGCGTGTGACGGACATCATGGGCGAGATCACGGCAGCAAGCCAGGAGCAGACCTCAGGCATCGAGCAGATCAACCAGGCGATCACGCAGATGGACCAGGTGACGCAGCAGAACGCGGCGTTGGTGGAAGAGGCCTCGGCGGCGGCGCAGTCGCTGCAGGAGCAGGCTGGCAGCCTCGTGCAGGCCGTGAGCACCTTCAAGCTCGACGCCGACGAAGCCGTGGCGGCTTGAGCGCCCGTGGCTGCGCATCTGTATCCGGCAACCGTGCGTCGCGTCGGCATCGGTTTTGCCGTGCTGCTCGTCCTGCTGGTGGTTGCGCTCATCCTGGGCTTCCGTGTCGGCACGGGCTGCGTGTGGGCGCCCCGGGCCGTGCTCGCGCTGGCGGCCGCCGCCTGCCTGACGGGCCTCGGCCTGGCCTGCCTCGCGGCGCGTGCGCGGGCCCGTGCGATGCGCCACCACGCCAAGGTCGCCGAGCGGCTGGACCGGGTGTTTCAGCACCTGAACGCCACGAAGGCCTGACAGCACGCATGCACCCGCGCGCCGATTCGCACCTAACTTCAGAAAAAAGACTCAAGTCTGGCCGTGCGCTGCCGATAACAGGGAGACGGGGTGGCGCAGGCCGCCTCGTCATGCCGTCATGTCATGCCGGTGGCCCGTCGCGCGATGCGGCCACCGCTGTCCGTTATTGAAAGAAGAGAAGCGCAATGAGTTTGAAGGATCTGAAAATCGGCGCCCGCCTGGGGCTCGGCTTCGCGGTGTTGCTGCTGCTGATGGCGTTCATTGCGGGCACCGGCGTGCTGCGCCTGATGAGCGTGGGCGAGGCCACCGAAGAGATGGTGGAAAGCGCGCTGGTCAAGGAGCGCCTGGCGGTCGAATGGCTCAGCCTGCTGAAGTCGAACACCGTCGCCAACTTCGCGATGGTCAAGACCACCGATCCTGAAGTGGCGGCCTATTTCGCCAAGCTTCAGGCGGCCGGATCGGCACGCATCACGCCGGCGCAGAAGAAGCTGGAAGCGATGCTGTCCAGCCCGGAAGAAAAGGCGCTCTATGCCGCGGTGGTCGCGGCGCGCGTCATCGTGCTGGAAACCGTGGGCACGCTCAACAAGCTCAAGGACGAGAAGCGGCTCGACGAGGCCAACGCGCTGGTCGACACCAAGTTCACGGCGGCGCTCACCGTTTATGCCAACGCCGTCGAGAGCCTGGCGAATCACCAGCGCGAGCGGATCGACGCCGCCGCCAAGGGCATCGCGGCCGACCACTCGCAGGGCCGCACCACGCTGCTCGTGCTGTCGGCCATTGCACTGGCCGTGGGCGCGCTGCTCGCATGGCGCCTGACGCTGGGCATCGTGCGCCCGCTGGGCCGTGCGCTCGAAGTGGCCGAGACGGTGGCGGCCGGCGACCTGAGCGCGAGCATCCGCGTGGACAGCCGCGATGAAGCGGGGCAGTTGATGCAGGCCCTGAAGGACATGAACGCCAACCTGGCGAAGGTGGTGGGCGAGGTGCGCACGGGCACGGAAACCATCGCCACGGCGTCGGGGCAGATCGCCTCGGGCAACCAGGACCTGTCCTCGCGCACCGAAGAGCAGGCCAGTTCGCTGGAGCAGACGGCGGCGTCGATGGAAGAACTGACTTCGACGGTCAAGCAGAACGCGGACAACGCGCGGCAAGCGAATCAGCTGGCGGTGTCGGCGTCCGAGGTTGCCGTGAAGGGCGGTGCAGTCGTGTCCCAAGTGGTGGACACGATGGGCTCGATCAATGCCTCGTCCAAGAAGATCGTGGACATCATCGGCGTGATCGACGGCATCGCGTTCCAGACCAACATCCTGGCGCTGAATGCTGCGGTCGAAGCTGCACGCGCAGGTGAGCAGGGCCGCGGCTTTGCCGTGGTCGCTTCGGAAGTCCGCAGCTTGGCCCAACGCTCCGCAGCTGCCGCCAAGGAGATCAAGACCCTGATCGGCGACTCGGTGGAAAAGGTCGAGGAAGGCAGCAAGCAGGTCGCCGAAGCCGGCCGCACGATGGAAGAGATCGTGGGCAGCGTGAAGCGTGTGACGGACATCATGGGCGAGATCACGGCGGCGAGCCAGGAGCAGACCTCGGGCATCGAGCAGATCAACCAGGCGATCACGCAGATGGATCAGGTGACGCAGCAGAACGCGGCGCTGGTCGAAGAGGCCTCGGCGGCGGCGCAGTCGCTGCAGGAGCAGGCCGGCAGCCTGTCGCAGGTCGTCGGCGTGTTCCGCCTTGGCGGCAGCGCCGGCAGCAGCAACAGCCACGCGCTGGCACTGGCCTGAAGGCGACGCACCGGCCATGCGTGTCAATCTGCCCGTCACCGACATCGAGTACGAACTCTCGAAGGAAGAGGCCCTGGTGTCCCGCACCGACCTCAAGGGACGCATCACCTACGTCAACCCGGCCTTCGTCGCGGCCAGCGGCTTCTCGAGGGCCGAACTCATGGGCAAGGCGCACAACATCGTGCGCCACCCCGACGTGCCGCCGGAGGCTTTTGTCGACCTCTGGCGCACGCTGGACCAGGGCCTGCCGTGGACCGGCCTCATCAAGAACCGGCGCAAGAACGGCGACTTCTACTGGGTGCTCGCCAACGTCACGCCGATCCGCCAGCAGGGCCGTGTGGAGGGCTACATGTCCGTGCGCAGCCGGCCTGCGCGCGAAGACGTGTTGGCCGCCGATGCGCTCTACCGCCGCATGCGCGAGGGCGAGGCCAAGGGCCTTGAACTGTTGCAGGGCGAAGTGGTGCGCAGCGGCTGGACGCGTCCGCTGGCGCGGCTGCGGCGCTTTCCGGTGCGTCACCGCGTGTTCGGCGTGACGGTCGCGGCGGCCGTGCTGTCATTGGGTCTGGGCGCCGCAGGCTGGGTCGAAGCGTCCCGGCTGGCCGCGTCTTCCGGCGCGCACAGCTGGTTGCCCGCCGCCGTGGTGTCGAGCGGCATCGGCGCCGCGCTGGCGTGGCTGGGCCTGGGTGCGTTCCTCGGGCGCACGGTGTTCCGTCCGCTGGACGATGCGATCGAGGTGGCGCGCACCATCGCGGGCGGTGACCTGGTCCGCTTCACGGTGCGGCCCGGCGATGAGATCGCGGGGCTGCTGCGCGCGCTGAACCAGATGAGCGCCAACCTCTTCGCGATCGTCGCGGACGTGGACGCGAACGTCGCGGGCGTGATGTCGGCATCGAGCCAGATCGCCTCGGGCAACCAGGACCTGTCGTCGCGCACGGAAGAGCAGGCCAGTTCGCTGGAGCAGACGGCGGCGTCGATGGAAGAGCTGACCTCGACCGTGAAGCAGAACGCGGACAACGCATTGCAGGCGAACCAGCTGGCCGTCTCCGCTTCGGAAGTGGCGGTGAAGGGCGGGGACGTGGTGTCGCAGGTGGTGGACACGATGGGCTCGATCAACGCCTCGTCGAAAAAGATCGTCGACATCATCGGTGTGATCGACGGCATCGCGTTCCAGACCAACATCCTCGCGCTGAATGCGGCGGTGGAAGCGGCCCGCGCGGGCGAGCAGGGCAAGGGCTTTGCGGTGGTCGCCTCGGAAGTCCGAAGCCTGGCGCAGCGCTCGGCCGCTGCCGCGAAGGAAATCAAGCAGCTGATCGGAGACTCGGTGGAGAAGGTCGAGGCGGGCAGCAAGCAGGTGGCCGAGGCCGGCCGCACCATGCAGGAGATCGTCGGCAGCGTGCGGCGCGTGACCGACATCATGGGCGAGATCACGACCGCGAGCCAGGAGCAGACCTCGGGCATCGAGCAGATCAACCAGGCCATTGCCCAGATGGACCAGGTGACGCAGCAGAACGCGGCGCTGGTCGAAGAGGCGTCGGCCGCGGCGCAGTCGCTGCAGGAACAAGCCGAGGGCCTGGTCCAGGCCGCACAGGTATTTAGGACCGGGGCGGGCGAGGGTGCCACGGCCCGGCACGCGCATTGAACGAGGAGAAGAACACATGCTGAACAACACCAGAGACACATCGCCGCGAGCCGCGGCCCCCGCCGCTTCGGCGCCCGTCGCGAGCCGCCTGGAGGTCGTGACCTTCAAGCTCGGCGACGAGGAATACGGCATCGACATCCAGAAGGTGCAGGAGCTGCGTGGCTACGACGCCGTGACGCGCATCGCGAACGCGCCGGAGTACATCAAGGGCGTGGTCAACCTGCGCGGCATCATCGTGCCGATCATCGACATGCGCATCAAGTTCGAGCTGGGCTCGCCCACCTATGACCAGTTCACGGTGGTGATCGTGCTGAACATCGGGGGCCGCGTGGTGGGGATGGTGGTGGACAGTGTGTCGGACGTGATCACGCTCACGGCCGAGCAGATCAAGCCGGCGCCCGAAATGGGCTCGGTGCTCGACACCGACTACCTGATCGGGCTGGGCACGCTGGACGAACGCATGCTCATCCTGGTGGACATCGACCGGCTGATGTCCAGCGAAGAGATGGGCCTCATCGAATCCGCCGCCACCGCCTGAGGACCGCGCCATGACATTCTTTTCGAACCTTCGCATCGGCACCCGCCTGACGCTCGCCTTCGCGGTCGTGCTGGGGCTGTCCCTCATCTCCAGCGCGGTGGGCCTGATCTCCGCGCGCAACAACGCCGAAGCCACGCGGGTCATGATGCAAAGCCCGCTGGCCAAGGAGCGGCTCATCGCCGACTGGTACGTGCTGACCTACTCGGCCATCGCACGCACCTCGATGATCGCGCGCACTACGGACGAGGCGCTGCCGGTGCTGTTCGCCGACGTGATCTCCGACAGCGTGAAGAAGGGCACCGAAACCATGGCCAAGGTCGAGGCGCTGCTGGTCACCGAGGAAGAGAAGGCGACCTTCAAGTCCATCGTCGAGCTGCGCGCCAAGTACCAGGCCGCCAAGGACGACGTGACCCGGGCCAAGGCCGGCGGCAACACGGTCGAGACCGTGCGTGCCTACCAGCTGTCGTTCCAGCCGGCCGCCAAGGCCTACGAGAATCGCGTGCTCGAACTGCTGGCCATCGAGCGCCGCGCCATCGACGACATGAGCCATGCCATCGACGCGGCGAATGCGAAGAGCTTCAACCTGCGGCTGCTGTTGACGGCGCTCACGGTGCTGCTGGGTGGCCTGTTCGCCTTCTTCATCTCGCGCAGCATCGTGCGCCCGCTGGCCAAGGCCGTCGGCGTGGCCGAGACGGTGGCCGCCGGCGATCTGAGCGCGAACATCCGCGTGGACAGCCGCGACGAGACGGGCCAGCTGATGCAGGCGCTGAAAGACATGAACACCAACCTGGCGAAGGTGGTGGGCGAAGTGCGCACGGGCACGGAGACGATCGCCACGGCGTCGGGGCAGATCGCCTCGGGCAACCAGGACCTGTCGTCGCGCACCGAAGAGCAGGCCAGCTCGCTGGAGCAGACGGCTGCGTCGATGGAAGAGTTGACCTCGACGGTGAAGCAGAACGCGGACAACGCACGGCAGGCCAATCAGCTGGCGGTGTCGGCTTCGGAGGTTGCGGTGAAGGGCGGCGCGGTCGTGTCACAGGTGGTGGACACGATGGGCTCGATCAATGCCTCGTCCAAGAAGATCGTGGACATCATCGGCGTGATCGACGGCATTGCGTTCCAGACCAACATCCTGGCGCTGAATGCTGCGGTCGAAGCTGCACGCGCAGGTGAGCAGGGCCGCGGCTTTGCCGTGGTCGCATCGGAAGTTCGCAGCCTCGCCCAACGCTCCGCAGCTGCCGCCAAGGAGATCAAGACCCTGATCGGCGACTCGGTGGAAAAGGTCGAGGAAGGCAGCAAGCAGGTCGCCGAAGCCGGCCGCACGATGGAAGAGATCGTGGGCAGCGTCAAGCGTGTGACGGACATCATGGGCGAGATCACGGCGGCGAGCCAGGAGCAGACCTCGGGGATCGAGCAGATCAACCAGGCGATCACGCAGATGGACCAGGTGACGCAGCAGAACGCGGCGCTGGTCGAAGAGGCCTCGGCGGCGGCGCAGTCGCTGCAGGAGCAGGCCGGCAGCCTCGTGCAGGCGGTGAGCGTCTTCAAGCTCGACGCGCACGCAGTCGCCACCACCCGCGCCAGCTTCACGCGCATCACGCCGATCCCCAAGCCGCCGAAGCCGACGCCGCCGGCCCCGAAGCCGCGTGCCAAGGCCCTGCCCACGCGCCGCGAACCGAGTGGCGCACCGCAGCTCGCCATGGCTGGCGACGCGAAGGGCGACTGGTCGGAGTTCTAAGAAAGGTGTGAACGAACACGCGCGCCCTCAACTTCGGGCGCGCGCTGCCGATAAGCACTCCAGGGCATCGCGCGCGATGCCACCCCCACACCCCCTTTGACAGGTAAAGCCCCATGTCCGGAAGCATGTTCTACACAGGCCTGAGCGGCCTCTCGGTCGCCCGCGCCGCGCTGATGACCACGGCCCACAACACCGCCAACGTGTACACGGCCGGCTACAGCCGTCAGGTGGCCCAGATCGCCACGGCCGGCGGCATCGCCAGCGGCTCGGGCTTCATCGGCTCGGGCGCCAACGTGACGACCGTGTCGCGCAGCTACGACCGTTACCTGACGGCGCAGCTCGCAGCCGCGCAGTCGCAGTCGGCCGCGCTCGCCACCAACGGGGTGCAGGTCAACCGCATCGACATGCTGCTGGCCGACAAGACCTCGGGCATCGCGCCGCTGATGCAGAGCTTCTTCACCAGCGTGCAGGGCGTGGCCAACACGCCGGCCGACCCGGCGGCGCGCCAGCAGATGATCAGCGCCGCGCAGTCGCTGGCCAGCAAGTTCCGCGCGACCGACCAGTACCTGTCGGACCTGAACACCTCGGTCAACGAGCAGATCGTGGGCAGCGTGAACCAGATCAACACCTACGCCGCCAAGATCGCCAGCCTGAACCAGCAGATCAGCCAGATGAGCGCGATCGCCGGCGGCCAGCCGCCGAACGACCTGCTCGACCAGCGCGACCAGCTCGTGAGCGAGCTGAGCCAGGTGGTCGACGTGCGCGTGCTGCAGCAGGACGACGGCAAGTACAACGTGTTCATCGCCACCGGCCAGTCGCTGGTGGTGGGCGAGCATGCTTCGAAGATGGCGGCGGTGGCGTCGTCGTCCGACCCGACGCGCCAGGTGGTGGCGCTGTCGGGCTTTGCCGGCAACACCGTCGAGCTTGACGACGGCGCCTTCACCGGCGGCGTGCTCGGTGGCCTCATGGCCTTCCGCAAGGACACGCTGATCCCCACGCAGAACGCCGTTGGCCGGCTCGCCATGTCGGTGGCCGATGCGGTGAATGCGCAGCACAAGCTGGGCGTGGACCTGAACGGCGCGCTGGGCCAGAACTTCTTCTCGCAGGCCGTGCCGGGCACGATCGCCAACGCAGGCAACACGGGCAACCTCGAATTCGGCGCCACGCTGACCGATGCGTCGAAGCTCACGACCAGCGACTACAACGTCAGCGTCACCGACGTGGGGGGCACGCTCACCTACACGGTCACGCGGCTCTCGGACCGCACGCCGATGGGCAGCTTCACCACCTTTCCCATCAGCTTCGACGGCGTGAGCCTTACGGCCGCGAGCGGCACGGCGAAGGCCGGCGACTCGTTCCTGGTGCAGCCCACGCGCACCGGTGCGCGCGACATCGACGTGCAGGTGCGCGACCCCGCCAGGGTGGCCGCTGCATCGCCGGTGATCACCGGCAACACCGCGGGCAACAAGGGCACCGGCGCATTGGGCGCGGCCACGGTCGATGCCGCGTACCCGGGCTCGCCGCTGGCCGGCAACCTCACGCTGACCTTCAATGCGAGCACCGGCACGCTGTCGGGCTTTCCGGCCGGCTCGGCCGTGACGGTCACGCGTGCCGACGGCACCGCCACCAGCTACCCGGCCGGCACGCCCGTGCCGTACACGGCGGGCGCGAAGATGAGCTTCGACGGCATCACCGTCGCCATGACGGGCGCGCCCGCGCAAGGCGACACCTTCACCATCGGCAAGAACACTGGCGGCGTGTCCGACGGCGGCAATGCGCTGCTGCTGGGCGCGTTGCAGCGCAAGACCACGATGTCGAACGGCACCGCGACCTTCAACGGCGCCTACTCGCAGCTGGTGAGCGACGTGGGCAACCGCGCGATGTCGATCAAGGTCGCCGCCACCACGCAGGACAGCGTGACCGGCCAGATCAAGGCCAGCCAGCGTGCGATTTCCGGCGTGATCCAGGACGAGGAAACCAGCAACCTGCTGATGTTCCAGCAGATGTACCAGGCCAACGCCAAGGTGATCCAGACCGCCTCGGCGATGTTCGACGCCATCCTCGGCATCCGCAGCTAAGTTACCCCTCGCACAGATTCCAGGACCCGCGATGCGCATCAGCACCCAATCCTTCTACGAGCAGAGCCTGCAGGCAATGGGCCTGCAGCAGCAGAAGCTGTTCAAGGTCCAGCAGCAGCTGGCGACCAATTCCAAGTTTCTGTCGGCCGGCGACGACCCGGTGGGCGCGGCGCGCGCGCTCGGCGTGGGCCAGACGCTGGCGGAGAGCGCCCAGTTCACCACCAGCCGCCAGCGCGCGGCACTGGCGCTCTCGACCGAGGAGAACGCGCTCAACTCGGTGACGGCCATTTTGCAGAACGTGAAGACGCTGGTCGTGCAGGCCGGCGGCGGGGGGCTGTCGGACGCCGACCGCGGCTCGATCGCCACCGCCATCCAGAGCAGCCTCGAGCAGCTCGTGGGTGTGGCCAACAGCGACAACGGCAACGGGCAGTACCTGTTCGCCGGTTTCAAGAGCGGTAGCCCGCCCTTCGTGATGGCCGCCGGCGGCGGCGTGCAATACGTGGGCGACCAGGGCGAGCGGCTGATGCAGATCGACGTGGCGCGCCAGATGTCGACCTCGGACGACGGCCGCAGCATCTTCCAGTCGGTGCAGGGTGGCGCGGGCTACGTGGCGTCGAGCGCATCGGCCAACACCGGCTCCGGCGTGTTCGGCGCGGTGAGCACCACCGACGCCACGGCCGCGAACTACGGCAAGGACTTCACCATCCGTTTCACCGGCACCGACTACACGGTGATGACCAAGGACACGCCGCCCGTGCTGGCCGCGTCGGGCCCCTTCACCGCCGGAAAGCCGATCTCGTTCGGCGGCGTGCAGGTCGCCATCAGCGGCACGCCGGCCAACGGCGACAGCTTCGACGTGTCGACCGCGAAGAATGCCGGCACCGACATCTTCGCGGCCCTGGGCGAGCTGGTGACCGCGCTGCGCGCGCCGCTCAACGGCGGTGGCGAAGCGGCCCAGGCCCAGCTGCGCAACGCACTGAGCACCGCCAACGTGAAGGTCACGAACGCGCACGACAATGTGCTCACGGTGATCTCGTCGGTGGGCTCGCGCCAGGTGGAGCTGGAAGCGCTCGACAGCGCCGCCGCGATGAACAAGCTGCAGGAAGAAAGCTACCTGTCGTCCATCGAGAACCTGGACCCCTACACCGCGATCTCGGAGTTCTATCAGCGCCAGGCCTCGCTGCAGGCCACGCAGATGACCTTTGCGCGGTTGAACAGCATCTCGCTCTTCAACTACCTGTAAGGGGCGAGGCGGCGCGTCGCCGGGCACTCCGGCGAGCGCCTTGTCTTGCTCAGGCGCGGATGTTCAAGGGCGCGAACGACTTCACCAGGTCGTCCAGCGCCTTCAGCTGCGTGAGGAAAGGCTCCAGCTGGTCCAGTGGCAGGGCGCTGGGGCCATCGCATTTGGCCTGCGCGGGGTCAGGGTGCGCTTCAAGGAAAAGACCCGCAAGGCCCACCGCCAGGCCCGCGCGCGCCAGTTCGGCCACTTGCTCGCGCCGCCCGCCGGAGACGGCGGCGTTCGCCTCGCGTTGCTGCAGGGCATGGGTCACGTCGAAGATGACCGGCAGGTTCCCGGTGACCTTCTTCATGGCACCGAAGCCCAGCATGTCCACCACGAGGTTGTCGTAGCCGAAGCAGGTGCCGCGGTCGCACAGGATGACGGGCGAGCTTCCGGCCTCGCGGATCTTCTCCACGATGTTGAGCACCTGCGACGGGCTCAGGAACTGGGGCTTCTTGACGTTGATGACCTTGCCCGTCTTCGCCATTGCCACGACCAGGTCGGTCTGGCGGGCGAGGAACGCGGGCAGTTGCAGGACGTCCACGACTTCGGCGACAGGCGCTGCCTGCCACGGCTCGTGCACGTCGGTGATGATGGGCACGCCGAATGCGGCCTTGACGGCCTCGAAGATCTTCATGCCCTCTTCCAGGCCGGGCCCGCGGAAGGAATGGATGGACGAGCGGTTCGCCTTGTCGAAACTGGCCTTGAAGACGTAGGGAATGCCCAGCTTCTGCGTGACGCGCAGGTACTCCTCGGCGGCGCGCAGCGCCATGTCCTTGGATTCCAGCACGTTGACGCCCCCGAACAGGACAAAGCCACCGCTGTTGCTGACGTTGATTTCGGAGTTGATGGCGACGGTAGTCAAGAAGAGCTCCTGTGTAGTGTTCGTTGCCCGCATTCTCGCGGTTCGGCTTCCGGCCCAAAATCGGGCCCTTGGCGAAAGGACACCCGCGATGACCATCACCATCACCGCCTTCGAACGCTCGCCCGACGGCGGCAAGGGCCTGGCGCGCGACACCCGCGTGCGCTGGGCGCTGGAGGAGGCCGGCCTGCCTTACGCGGTGCGCCTGGTGTCCTTCCACGCGATGAAGGAGGCCGCGCACCTGGCGCTGCATCCCTTCGGCCAGATTCCCACCTACGAAGAGGGCGACCTTGCGCTGTTCGAGACCGGCGCCATCGTGATGCACATCGCCGAACACCACCCGGGCCTGTTTCCCGCCGATGCCAACGCCAGGGCGCGCGCCATCACGTGGATGTTCGCCGCGCTCAACACGGTCGAGCCGCCCATCCTCGAACTCATCATCGTCAGGTTCGTGGAAGGCGACAAGCCCTGGAAGGACGAGCGCCTGCCCCTCGTCCAGGACCGCATACGCACCCGCCTGACCCAACTCGCCGCCCGCCTGGGCGACGCCGACTGGCTGGACGGCGGTTTCAGCGCGGGCGACCTGCTAATGGTGTCGGTGCTGCTGCGCCTGAGACCGTCCGGCCTGCTGAACGAGTTTCCCCGCCTGGCCGCCTATGTCGCGCGGGGCGAAGCGCGGCCGGCGTATCAGCGGGCGTTTGCGGCGCAGCTGGCAGTGAACGCGGCGCCTTCGCCCGCAGGTTGACGGCGCATCAAGGCGTGGTGGACGTCGCCGTGGTGGCTTGTGTCATGACGGTGCCCCATGCACCGCCGATGCGCTTCCAGACTTCCAGCACCCAGAGGCCGCCACCGAAAAAGCGGGTGACCACAAGATCGCCCTGCAGTTCGTGCTGCTCGCGCTCGCGCGGCACATAGGGCCGCTGCTTCTGCGTCTGAAGGTTGCCGATCCGCTCGGCCCGGGACATGAACTGTCCGTTCTGCTGGACCGTCGTGAAGTCGCTTGCGGTGTACTTGCTCCACTGCGTCGGATCGACGGCGTAGAAGGCTTCGTCTCGTGCGCGCATGGCGGCTTGAAGATCGGGAGGGAGCGTGTTCGTGGCGGTCATGAGGGCACTGTAGCGGTCATGCTGAGGACTGGCATGGGCGAATCCCCGCTACAGTGATCGGGCACATGCGTTCGATCAGTGCGAGCCTGCGTGGCCGATGCCCGTCGCGACCTTTGGAGCGTCTACCGCAGCGAGCACGAGGTGTTCAGGGCTGCTGCATTTCGGCTTCGCAGCCCCACCGTACAGACAGGGAACTTCATGCTCAAGCATCTCGCCAAGCTATTTCGTCGCAACACCGAGCCAGGGGCCGATCAGGCGTCCTCGGCTCCTCCCGCGTTGAACAATGCCGCAAGAGCCGCTGAAGGCGAGTCCGCCTCGATACGAAAAGAAGCCTTGGCGCGCTTCATGGGCTTGGCGACGGCACACCTGGGGGACGACGAAAGGCGTCGTCTCATGGACGCGATGCTTGTCAGCTTCGACACCTATGGCAATTCATCAGAGGCCTTCGAAGAGATTGCCTTGGGCAACGAGGGTCAAAAGATCGGCCAATGGTTCGTCATCCAATGTGACTGGAAGGCATCCGAGGAAGTGGAGTGGCAGATCGCCGAGGTCGCGTCCAGTTTCGGCATCTCGGAACGATGGAGTTGGAAAGAAGGCGTCGATGAACAAGACAGAACCGTGCCTGCCGGCTTGTGCGAGGTTGCGGACTGGGCCGCGCCGCTGGGCTTGGAGATGCTCCATATCGACATCGGAAGCGACACCTACTACGCCATCCTGATCAGACAGGACGACGCAGAAAGTGCACGCCAAGCCGCGCTTTCTGCCGGGATGAAAGTGCTGAGAACGCCCGAGTTCGAGGCAGCTCATGCGTAGGTGAGCCCACCACGACCTAGCACTGCGGAATTGGGGACGTGCCGAGACTCGCACTTTCACATCCAAGCAGTGACGGACTACGGTCAGCCACAAGAAGACTCGGAAACGCGTGAATGGGTGACTCGATACGGGTCACCCCTCGCTGGTTGGTCAGAACCACGGCGAGTGAGCTGCCACGCCGGTCGTCATGAGACCGTCATTCGCAAATGTGATGCTTGCCGGCGTTGAAATACTGTCCACTGGCTTGCCGATGCGCCCCTCTTCCTCCTTGTTGACTTCTGCACACCGTGGTTGTGGGCGAGTGGTTGTGCGAGGCCCGGGCCGGAGCAAGGAAGTTCGGCCGTGCGAGCCTTTGCCTCTGGACTGACTTGCACCGCAGTTTGCGTCTGTATCGCCTGGATATCGACAGCGAAGGCAATGGCCGCAGGCACTGACGTGCAGCCGGTCGACTCCGCCGCAAGCACCTCGTCCGAATCGCAGATGCTGGACTTCGATTTGCCGGCGCAGCCATTGGCGGCTGCCCTGGCGCAATACGCCGCGGTGTCGGGGCGATCGGTGATGTTCATCGACGAGTGGGTGGCCGGGCGAACGTCCGCACCGGTGCGCGGGCGCCATACGTCACATGCCGCCTTGCGGGCCTTGCTGGCCGGCACAGGTTTCACCGCGGATGACGTGGACACCCAGTTGTCGGGGGCTTTCATCCTGAAGCGCGTCGCGGCGTCGCCTGGGGTGGCGTCGGCCGCCGGTTCGAAACGCGGGTACGACGCCCTGGTTCAGGCCCGTGTCTGGGACGCGTTGTGCGCCGATCGACGCACGGCCCCCGGCCACTACCGCTCGATCCTGCAACTGCAGGTGGCCGCGTCGGGCCGCATCAGCCAGGCCAGCGTGGTTTCGTCTTCGGGAGATCCTGCACGGGACGCCGCCATGCTCGCGGCATTGGCCGACCTGACGATGGACCGCCCCCCGCCGGCGGACCTGGCGCTGCCGCTCACGCTCGCCATCCTTCCGCACGATGTCCTGCCCGGACCCCGCTGTGCCACGGTGCATTGACGCATGACGGAAAACGTCATTCCGCTGCTGCGCAGCTTCCTGGTGCAGCGCTACGACCAGCTCAAGCAGCGTCTGGCCCTGCGGCTGGGCAATGTCGAACTGGCGGAAGATGCCTTGCACGAAACCTGGCTGAAGCTGCAGCGCAGCCAGCCCATTGCGGGTCCCATTGCCACGCCCCAGGCGTATCTGCTGCGCATGGCGGTCAACCTGGCCATCGACGTGCGGCGCGCACAGAGTCAGGTCCTGGTGTCCGACGACATCGAGGCCCTGATGAACGAACTGCCGGACCCGGCGCCTGGTCCCGCCGAGGTGGCCGAAGCCCGTTCGCAGCTGGAGGCGCTGGATGGCCTGCTGTCGCGCCTGCCGCCGCGCCGCCGCGAGATCCTGTTGCTGGTTCGTCTGGAGGGCTGGTCCCAGCGGGACGTGGCCGAGCGGCTGGGCATTCCGGTGCGGACCGTCGAGTACGAACTGAAGGCCGCGCAGGACCTCCTGTTCTCACGGCTGGAACCGCGATCTGGCAGGTCTTCATGACGGCACGAAGAAAAAGTTTGCGGATTGGGGCGTCGGCAACCGTCTACACAGTACGGGGTCCCTGAGACCATCATGACGACGCACTCTCCATCACCGACGCTCCCCGAGACCTTGCGCGAAGACGCGCAGGCCTGGGTGCGCAAGCTGCATTCGGGCGCTGCCACGCAATGGGATGCGCAGGCGTTCCGTCGCTGGCGTGACGCAAGTCCCTTGCATCAGGCGGCGTTCGTCGAGGCCCGGCAGCAATGGCGGATGCTTCAACCCGCGCTGAACACGCTGGTGCGCACCGATGCCGAAGCGGCCAGGCTTCACCGCGAGACTCTGCGCAAACCTGCAGCGAGCCGCCGGGCATTCCTGGGCATGGCGGGCGCAGCCGCCGCCGCAGGTGTCGCGGGGGTGGCGGTCTATTCGCCCCTGGGGTTGTGGCCCGCGGCCCATGAGTGGAATGCGGACTGGCGCACAGCCGCCGGCGAGCAGCGCGCGATCGCGCTGTCAGATCAGATCGGCGTGACCTTGAACACACGCACCAGCATTCGCCGCCTGACCTCGGACGGCGAGACCGTGGGGCTGGACCTGTTGAGCGGCGAAGCGGCGATCGAGATGCCGGGCAGCACGCGCAGCTTCAGCGTCGTGGCCGGCGCGGGCCGCAGCATTGCCGAATCGGCGCGTTTCGAGATCAGCCACCTGGAAGGGCGGGTGTGCGTGACCTGCTTGGCGGGGCGCGTGCGCATCGAGCATCCGGCCGGCGACCGTCTGCTGCTTGCACGCCAGCAGGCGGTCTATCGCGAGCATTCGATCAGCGGCATCGCCGCCATCGACCCCGAGGTGGCTTCCGCCTGGCAGCGCGGTGAACTCGTGTTCAAGCAAACCCCCTTGTCGATGGTGCTGGACGAGATCAATCGCTACCGCCCCGGGCGTGTGGTGCTGATGGTGGATTCGCTGCGAGACAAGACGGTCACCGCGACCTTCAAGCTCGACCGTCTCGATCTGGCATTGCTCCAGATGCAACGCTCCTTCGGCTTGAACGCCCGGTCGCTCCCTGCCGGTGTGCTGGTCCTGAGCTAGTGTGCTGTCCGCCGCACTGTGACGATTTCGTGACCTCGTCGTGGTGCAACGCGTGCCAGCCGTTGATTCGCAAGGACTTTCCCGATCGAGGCCGAAGCGGAGCGTGCTGGCCATCGAATAGCCCAAAAATATTCTTCTGGAATTCGACGTTCCCGTCCCGTCAAGAAACTAACGGCCCTTGCCGCGTTGGCTTTCGATTGCCAGCGCAAGGGCTTCTTGAATGGGGTTGGCCTGCGCGAAGCGGGTCGCCCCTTCGACACAGTCTTCACTTCGGCGGGAATGAGAAATGACCACACGTTGGCACAACGAAAAGAATCGCTCGACACGCGCGGCGCAGCAGGTTTTCAGGATGCTCCCGGTCGCGCGGGCCATCGCGGTGGCGCTGGCTGCAGGCGGGGTCCTCGGCAGCGCGCACGCACAGCGGGCGTTCAGTCCGGCGTGGTTCGCTGACAAGGGCGCGACGCAGGCGGGCGCGATCGCCACGGGCAAGCTGCCGAACGGCATGCCGGCGTCCAACCTGACCCATCCGACGCAGCCATCGACAGCGGCGAACCAGCGGCTGCAGACGTCCATCAACAACCTGAACGTGGCCGCGCGTACGATCGCCGCGCAGCAGGCGCACCAGGTACAGCAGCGGGCCGAGGCGCTGGCCAGCGGCGCATCGGCGCCCGACGGCCTGACCGAAGGTGGCCTGAAGGTCGACACCCAGTCGCTGACCGCCGGCTGGCTCAACGCCAGGAATCCCGTGCAGACGGCGGCCAGCGGCAGGACCACGGTCACCATCGAACAGACCGCCGACAAGGCCATCCTGAACTGGGAGACCTTCAACGTCGGCAAGAACACGACGGTGAAGTTCGACCAGCGTGCCGGCACCCACGCCAAGACGGGCGTCAACGACTGGGTCGCGCTCAACCGCATCAACGACCCCAGTGGCCGCCCCAGCGAAATTGCCGGCCGGATCGAGGCGGAGGGCAGCGTCTACCTCGTCAATCGCAACGGCATCCTGTTCACGGGCAGCAGCCAGGTCAACGTGCGCAACCTGGTCGCCTCCAGCCTGAAGCTCAGCGACGAGCAGTTCAAGGCTGGTCTCAACACGCGCCTGGGAACGAAGGCCGGCGACCCCGGCTACTGGAGCGGCCTGGAGGTGGCCGTCGGGGTTCCCACCTTCGGCGAGAACTCCAAGGTGATGCCGAGCGATCCGAACGTCCTCTTCGAAGACATGGGCCCGGCCTTCGATCCGGGCAAGCCGCCGGGCGATGTGAAGGTGCTGGCCGGCGCGCAGATCACGGGGCAGGGGGGCCATGTGCTGATGTTCGCGCCCAAGGTCAGCAATGCGGGCAGCATCCGCACGCCGGGCGGCCAGACGCTGCTGGGCGCCGGCGAGAACGTGTGGCTGGAAGCCAAGGAGATCAGCCCCACCGTGCACGGCTTCGATGCCGTCGCCTCGTCGGTGCGGCCCTGGGTCTTCCCGGCCAAGTTCCTGATCACGCCGCAGTCAGGTCCCGCCTATCAGCCCTATCTGTTCGGGCGCATCGTGTCCGACATCCTGCCGCTCATGGAGCAGCGCGCGGCGCAGGTCGGCTACAGCGTGCACAACACCGGCATCGTCCAGGCCGACCACGGCGACATCACCATGGTGTCGCGCGAAATCAACCAGGGCGGCATCCTGCAGGCCAGCACCGCGCTGAACAACCGCCCCGGCTCCATCCGCCTGCGCGCCTGGGGCCAGGGCGTCTACAACATCGACATCAACCTGGCGGCCAACGCCTCGCGCCTGGCGGCCTGGTCGGGCGGCATGCTGACCCTGGGACCGGACAGCATCACCCAGGTCGTCAACGACTGGCAGGACACCACCCGGATCGAAAGCGGCTCGCTGGCCAACCGCTACCAGCCCGGCCGCATCGAGCTCTACGGCAAGGCGATCGACGTGCAGACCCGTGCCCAGGTCACGGCCGCCGCGGGCAACATCGACATCCAGGCGCAAGCCAATCCTGCCGCGCTGCTGCGAAACACGCAGGTGGGCGACGGCAGCCGCATCCTCGTCGGCGAGCAGGCCACCATCAGCACCGCGGGACTGCTGCAGATGCCGGTGGACATGGCCAGCAATTTCGTCGAGGCCGAACTGCGCATCAACGAACTGCGCGACTCCCACCTGCAGGCAGGGACCTGGCTGTACGGCCGGAAGGTCGTCGTGGACCGGCGCAGGTCGGGCACCTTCAAGGGTCTGATGGCGGGCGTCGAATGGGTCACGGACGACTCCGGCAAGGCGGTCAAGGGCGTCTGGGTCGGCACGCCACTGGCGGACGTGACGGGCTGGGTGGGCAATGGCCTGATCGGCCTGTCGGAGCTGGCGGCGCGAGGCGGCGACATCACCATCCAGTCCAACGGCTCGGTGATCACGCGGCCGGGCTCCATCCTGGATGTGTCCGGCGGCTCGGTGCGCTACAGCGACGGCTGGAACACGGAAACCCTGCTGCGCGGCGCGGACGGGCGCACCTACACCATGTCGTCCGCGCCGGCGGACATGACCTACACGGGCATCGCGGGCCAGTACCTGAACACGCATGCGCGCTGGGGCGTCACGCACACCTACGTCAACCCGCTGATGTCGGGCAAGCGCTGGGAGCCGGGCTACGAGGAAGGCCGCAATGCCGGTTCGATCGACATCCGCGCCGGCAGCGCCTTCATCCTGGAAGGCGAGTTCAAGGGCTCGGTGCAGCCCGGCGACCGGGTGCAGGAAGCGTCCGAGCTGCCGCGCGCCGGCCGCCTGGTGGTGGGCTCCAACCGAGCACAGGAGGGCATGTGGACCCTGGGCCAGGTCGTCATCAGCGACAAGCCTGCGTTGCTGCCAACGGGATTCAGCATCGACAGCCCGCTGGGCAGGGATGCCTTCCTCTCCGAGCCGGAAGGGCAAGCCCCCGGCGCCGGCGCGGGTCTGGGCCGCACCACCTGGCTGTCCGCCGCGGGGCTGAGCAACTCGGGCCTGGGCGCCATCGAGTTGAACCTCAACACCGGCTTCGTGCTGGAAGAAAGCGCGGTGTTGAACCTGCAGCCGGGGGCGCGCTTCACGGCCGCGGTCTACGACGGCCAGGGCATCCCCGGCAACTTCGACATCCAGGGCCGGATCATCGCCCCGGGCGGCGCCATTTCCCTGAGCGCAGGCGGCAAGGCGGACAGCGTGCTGCGCCTGGGTGCGAACAGCCTCTTGAGCGTCGCGGGCCAGTGGGTCAACGACAGCGGTGGCGGCGTCACGCTGGGCCGCGCCATCCACGGTGGCTCGATTGCACTGGGGACGCCGATCAAGGAGGGCCTGGGCACGGTGTACGGCAACGTGGACGTGGCTGCGGGCGCGACGCTGGACGTGTCCGGCGGCGGTTGGCTGTCGGGTGTCACGTCGGGCGGCAAGGCGGGCAAGGTGCAGGCGGGCAACGGCGGAGCCATCAGCCTGACGGCGTTCGACAACACGGCGCTCGGCACGCTGGATCTGCGCGGCTGGTCGGGGGGCGATGCGTCGCGGCTCACCCTCACGGCGACCGGCGATGTGCAGGTGGGCGGCGCCGCGCCGGCGGGCGGGGCCGCGGAAGGAACGACATCGGGCACGGCCAGGCTGCTGCACCTGCCGGAAACGCTGTACGCCGAGCGCGGCTTCGGCACGATCGGCATCCGCTCGCTCGGCGGGGACGTCGTGGTCGCGGAAGGCGCACAGGTGCACATCCAGCCCACGAGTTGGGACATGCCCGCGGCGGTATCGGCGCTGCGCACGCTGCCCAGCGGCAGCGCATTGGGCTCTGCGCTGGCCCCCGTGGCGTTGGACGCGTTGAGCGAGCAGCGCCGCGCCGCGCGCGCGCCTGGCGGCCTGTCGCTGGGGACCACCGCGTCCGGCGGGGACATCCGCATCGACGCGAACGCCACCATCCGCACAGAACCCGGCGGCACGATCTCGCTGGACGCGGACGGGTCCGGGCGGGCTTCCGTGCTGGTGGCGGGCCGCGTTGTGGCACCCGCCGGAACGCTGAAGATCCGCGCCAAGAAAACCTTGACGCTGGCCGACGGGGCCGAGCTGCTGCTGCCCGGGGTGGCGCAGATCTTCCACGACCCGGCCATGCGCCTGCGCCAGGGCAAGGTGCTCCCGGGCGGCATGGTCACGCTGGACGCCGGCACGCTGGATGCGCAGGCGGGTGCGCTGATCGACGTGTCGGGCGCGCGGGGCACGGTGGAATACTGGGATCGCGGCACGGGTGCGCTCGGCGCGCTGCGGCGCGTGGAACAGGAACTGGGCAGCGACGGCGGCGCGATCGTGATGACGGCCGCGGCCGGTGGCGCCATGAATGCCCGGCTTCGCGCCCACGGCGGCAATGCCCAGGCGGCGGGCGGGTCGTTGTCCATCACGGACACCAGCTCGGCCGGGAGTTCGTCCGGAGATCTGGTGGCGCCGGACATCGGCTCCTTCCTCTATTACAAGAATCCGGCCGGCACGTACACCTTCAACGGAGAAAAGTACTCGCGGATCATCGGGACCTCCGGCAACCTCGACGTGCATGACGAGCACGCCGGCGACGTCAAGATGACCAGCGCGATGCGCACGGCGATCAACACGGCGCTGCCAACGTTGGTTTCGAGCAGCAACGGGCTCGTCGTCGACGCGGGTGCGGCGCTTGCCGCGGGACCGGGCCGTGACATGGCGCCGTGGGAACACGACGCGACCATCGACAAGCGGGTGGTCGAACTGCTCAACAAGTATTTCTGGAGCGGAACCGGAACGGCACTGAGCCACAAGATCAACATCGGCAACATCGCCACCTCGGATGGCACCCTGCACGTCTCGGCGAAGGCACTGCAGGACACGGGCTTCTCGGCGGTCGATCTGCGTTCCACGCAAGTGGGCGTGCAGCTGGCCGGCGGTGTCGATCTGAACATTGCGGGTCGCCTGGCCATCACCGCCCCGGTCATCAAGAGCGACGGGCTGGGCGGCGTGGTGCGCTTGCACGCCCACCATCTGCAACTGAACCCGTTGGCAGGCGCTGTCGGTGCTGTGGGCGCCACGGCCCCCAATGCGGGCGAACTGATCCTGTCGGCCAGCCAGGCCATCGACATCGCAGGCAATGGCCTGAAGGGCGCGGCTGCGTCGCCCCTCGACGTCAAGCTGCGCGGCTTCGAACGCACGGTGCTGGAAACCGGTGACCTGCGCTTCGTGGCGGGGGCCTACAGCGAAGGCGGCACCGACTACGACGACCCCCAGCTTAGGGCCACGCTGGACGTGGGCGGCGCGCTGGAGATCAAGGCCGCGCAGGTCTACCCGGCCACGGCCGTCACGGCGAAGATCAACTCGGACAAGTCCATCACCGTGCGCGGCAACGGGAGCGCCGAAGCGCCTCTGTCGGCCGGCGGCAGCCTGACGCTGAACGCGCCCGTCATCGAGCAGGACGGCGTGCTGCGCGCGCCCTTCGGGCAGATCGCGCTCAATGCCGGCGAACGCCTGACGCTGGGCACGAACAGCCTGACCTCGGTGTCCGGTGCGGGCCTGGATGTGCTCTACGGCACCCTGCGCAACGCCGAGTACTGGCTGGACCCGGCCAATCCGCAGGGCCGCAACCGTGCCAATGCCGGCGATGCCACGTCCCTGGACGAAAACCGTTATCTGTCGTCCCTGCCCGAAAAGCGCGTGCTGCTGCAGGCGCCCGATGTGGCCATGGCCGCGGGCGCGGTGGTGGACATCGCGGGCGGCGGAGACCTGCATGCGTGGGAGCACGTGCCCGGCTCGGGCGGCTCGCATGACGTGCTGACGCTGCCCGGCATGTACGCCGTGCTGCCGGGCTACCAGGGACTGTCGCCCGTGGCGGGCGGTGCGGCGGGCCGGAAGGTCTGGCTGGCCGGTGGTGGCCTGGGGGCCGGCTGGTACACGCTCCTGCCGGCGCGCTATGCGCTGCTGCCCGGCGCCTTCGCGGTGCAGAGCACGGGCCAGGCCTTGCCGGCCTGGGCCGCGTCCCGCGGCGAGGTGGCCGGCCTGCGCGACGGTTCGATGATCGTGGCAGGGCGGGAACAAGACACGATCACTGGCGCGCGGGATGCCACGGCCTCGGGCTGGCGCGTGCTGCCTGGTGGTCTGGTGCGCAAGGTCAGCGAATACAACGAAGCCCGGGGCAACGCTTTCTTCTCATCGGATGCGTTCAAGCTGACGCAATACCGCCTGACAGGACAAGACGTCGTGACCCCGCGCCTGGCGCGCGACGGCGGCGCCGTGGTGTTCAAGGCCAGCCACGCCCTCACGCTGGACGGCGAACTGCGCGCGCAGCCCGATGCGGGCGGGCGCGGCAGCCTGGTGGACATTGCCGCCTCCAAGATCGCCATCGTCGGCGCGGGGCAGGACAGCAGCGACCTGCGCGCCGATGGCTACCTGGTCGTGGATGCCGGCAGCCTGACGCGCTTCGGCGCGGGCAGTCTGCTGGTGGGTGGCACGCGCACGGGCGATGTGCGAGGCCTGCAAGTGGACGTGGCCGCCAGCGATGTGGTGCTGCGCAACTCGGCAGGCACCGCGTTGAGCGGTCCTGAGGTGATCCTGGCCGCGGCGAATGCGGTGTCGATCGAGTCGGGCAGCGTGCTGCGCGCGGACGGCAAGGCGTCGGGCGACGAAGCGAACCTGGTGCTCAAGCCGCAGGTGGCGGCCGTGTGGAGCGACAACAACACGCCGAACGATACCAGCGACGACCACATCACCACACCTTCGAAAGACTGGGGTGCGCTGGTGCGCGTGAGCAGCGGCCAGGCCGTGCGGGCACTGCGCGAGAACGTGGACACCACGACCGGCGGCCAGGTGCGCATCGGCGCCGGCGCGCTGCTGCAGGGTGGCGAGGCCTTGCTGCTCGACGCCACCAACACCACGGAGATGGCCGCCGGCGCGCAGTTGTCGGGCACGGCCTTGTCGGTGGCCGCGAGCCGCATCGGCATCGGGGGCGGCAGCGGCGGACTGGTGCTGGACACCGACGCGCTGGCGCAGTTGTCGAACACGCAGGCGCTGACGCTGCACAGCTACGGCAGCCTGGACTTCCATCGCACGCTGGACATGCGCGGCCTGGCGAAGGTGGTGCTCGACGCCGCGGCCTTGCGCGGCCATGGTGCTGACGCCGTGCAGGTGCAGGCCTCGCACTTGACGCTGCAAAACACCGGCGCCTCGTCGAGCGGCGCGGCAACGGGCGGCGGTCGTCTGGAACTGAAGGCCGACGAGCTGGTGCTGGGCGTGGGCGACAAGAAGGTGTCCGGCTTCGATCAGGTGTTGCTGTCGGGCAGCCGGCGCATCGCCGGCGAAGGCAGCGGCAGCCTGGATGCCGGCGCGGCGGCGCTGACGCTGCACACGCCGGTGCTGCAAGGCGTGTCCGGCGTCGACCAGACCCTGCGCACGCAGGGCCAGCTGGTGCTGCAGCAGGACGCGCAGCTGGATGCGCAGGCGCTGGCCGACCTGGGCCGTGCCAGCCTGGGCGCGCGTCTCAACCTGTCGGGCCAGGGCGTGACCGTGGGGCTGCCGGTGCTGGCGCTGGGCGGCAGCATCGCGATCGATGCCGGCACGGGGAACCTCACGCTGGCGGCGCCGGGCCGCCTGCACGCAGGGGGTCTGGAAAAGGTCTTCTTCGACGTGGCCCAGTACGTGGATGCCGGCCAGATCAGCCTGGCGACGTGGGGCGGGTTGATCGACCTGGCACCGGGCAGCCTGCTGGACCTGTCCGCCCATCCGCGCGGCGGCGACGCCGGCAGCCTGACGGTGGATGCATCGGCGGGCGGACGGGTGAACTTCGGCGGCACGCTGCAGGCGCAGGCCGCTTTCGGTGGCAAGGGTGGCCAGGGCGGCAAGGGCGGCAACTTTGCGCTGGCCATCGATCGGTTGACCGACTTCGGCGCGCTGGCGCGAACGCTCAACGACGCGGGCTTCAGCCAGTCGCGGCAGTTCCGTGTCCGCCAGGGCGACCTGACCATCGCGGGCGACACGCGGGTGGCCGACTTTGAAGTCATCACCGATCGCGGCGTGATTTCCGTCGACGGCACGGCGCGCGTCGATGCCAGCGCCGCCTATGGCGGCAGCATCCGCCTGGTGGGCGGCGCGGGGCTGACGATGCAGCCGGGCGCGGTGCTGGCGGCCCGTGCCACCGACGCCGTCGACGGCGTGGGCAGCAGCCGCATCGACCTGGAAGCGGTCGATGGCCAGCTGCACCTGGCCGGCGGCACGCTGGACCTGAGCGGCGGCGAAGGCGGCAAGCTGCGGCTGCGCGCGCAGCGCACCGCAGGCAACGATGGCCTGAACGTCACGGCGCTGAACGCCACCGTGCAGGGCGCGCGCTCCGCGGTGCTCGAAGGCGTGCGCCGCTACGCCAGCACGGACGGCACGGTGGAATCCGTGGCGACGCAGGCGATCACCGAAGCCAATGCCTTTGCAGGCCGCACCGGCATCCTGCCGGGGCTCGGCGGCAACGCGGGTGCCTACACCTTGGCGGCGGGCATCGAGATCAGCAGCGCAGGCGACCTGACGCTGGGCCGCGACTGGAACCTGTTCGACAGCTTCGGCGCGGCGCACCGCGAAGGCACGCTGACGCTGCGCGCCGGCGGCAACCTGAACATCGACGGCCACCTGAGCGACGGCTTCGACGTGGCGGGCCGCGACAACGGCGCGGGCCGGGCGGCGCGGCTGCAGCAGGCGGCCTCGTGGAACCTGCGCCTGGTGGCGGGCGCGGACCTGGGGTCGGTCGATGCGCTGGCCACGCGGCCATCGGGCGCGCTCGCGGTCGACACCGGCACGATTCGCGTGGGCACGGCCGGCGCCGAGTCGGGCGCCGGCAAGCTGGTGCGCACCGGCAGCGGCGACCTGACGGTACGCGCCGGGCGCGACCTCGTGCTGGCGCACAAGGAGTCCGCGCTGTACACCGCAGGCCGGGCCGAGGCCGATCCCACCCTGGGCGGCGGCTTCGACACCGCCAGCGTCGATGCCCAGTACGGCACCGCAGGCGGTCACGTGGATGTCGCGGTCCAGGGCAGTGTGCGCGCGCCCACCGCGCAGGGCGCGCGTTCGGACCAGATCCTCACCGAATGGCTGTTCCGCCAGGGCCGCTATGGCGGAGATCTCAGCAGTCCCACCGGCTACTACGACGCGTACAACGTGGGCGAGAGCTGGGCGCCGGTCATGTCCGACCGGGGCCAGCAGCCGAGCTGGTGGGTGAACTACGCCAGCTTCCAGCAGGGCCTGGGCGCGCTCGGAGGCGGCAACGTGAAGCTGTCGGCGGGCGGCGACCTGGTGAACCTGGTGGTGGCCTTGCCCAGCACCATGCGCGTGACAGGCGGGCGTTCCGCCAGCGATGCCGCAGCGTCCCAGGTGACCCGCAATGGCGGGCAGCTGCAGGTGGCGGCGGGCGGCACCCTGAAGGCCGGCCAGTACTACGTGGGCCGCGGCGCCGGCGAGATCGAGGCAGGCGCCAGCGCCCCCGGCTATACCCTGACCGGCATCTCGAGCAGCTGGCCCAACGCCCCCTATGCCTACGACATCGCGCCTGTGCTGGCGCTGTCGGACGCCACGCTGAAGCTGCAAACGCTGGGCGTCCTGGTCCTGCAGACCGTGATCGACCCGATGCAGATCCGCCGTGCCTACATCGACCAGGCCGACCGGGACACCAGTGGCGCGTCCAGCCATGCGATGTTCATGAGCAGCCAGACAGAGCGCAGCGCCGTCAACCTGGTGTCCACCGGCGGCAATGTGCGCCTGGTCAACCAGTCGGAATTCGTGGCAGGCAACGACACGGAGAACACCACCAGGCTGGTGAGCGGCATGACGGACACCAAGCTCCAGACGGACATGGTGGGCCTGTACCCGGCCAAGGTGAGCGTGTCGGCCCTGAGCGGCAACATCGACATCGCAGGCCTGCTGGCGATGGCGCCGGCGAACAGCAGCGACCTGTCCTTGCTGGCCGCGAAAGACCTGCGCTTCCTGCGCGGCAGCAGCCTGCAGAACACGGGTGCCATCGTCATGACCCAGACCACGCTGGACAAGTGGCCGTCGATATTCCGTCCGTGGATGGGTTTCACGGTCACGCTGGGCGGGGCATCGGCGTTCGGCGCGCCGCTGAAGTCGGTCTATGGCGGCTTCTCGGTGACGAACACGTTCCTGCTCAACAGCCTCAATGGCATGGAGCTGTTCGACAACCCCGATGTGCTGCCGATGCAGGTGCATGACTTCACGCCCAGCCGCCTGTACGCGGCGACCGGTTCCATCAGCGACCTGAATCTGATCGCGTCGGAATCGGTGCACGTGCAGGCCGGCACCGACATCCGCAACTTCGAGCTCAGCGCGCGCAACCTGCGCCCCACCGACACCACCATGCTGGCGGCGGGCAACGACATCCTGGCTGTCGCCAACAGGCTCCTGTCGCACCGCTATGCGCTATACGGCGGAGACGCGGCGTCGTACTACTACGACAGGGGCAGCCGCACCGCGCTGCAAGGGCCGGGCTCCCTGCTGCTGGTGGCCGGGCGCGACATCCAGGGCAACAACCTGTCGCTGTACACCAATGCCAATCGCTATTGGAACTACGTGTCGGCCACGCCGCTGGGCGAAGAATCGAACCTGATCAAGGCCCTGCCCGTCGAGGGCGCCGACATCACCCTGATGGCCGGCATGAACAAGGCCGCCAGCTACGACGCCTTCGAGCGGGCCTACCTGAACCCGGCCAACGTGGCCGCCATGCCGGACTACCTGAAGACCACCCTGGCCGACGGCACCGCGGCGCCGCTGTACCTGACCGACGGGGTGGAGAACCGCGGCGACCTGGCCAAGCTGGCGCGACGGGGCCTGGTGTCCTTCGTGGAAGGCATGCTCGGCGCCGACAAGGTCGCCAGCCTCACTGGCACCGCGGACGGCAAGCTGAGCCCGCAACAGGCGTGGGAGCAATACCGGCAGTTGCCGCCCTTGGTGCGCGAGCAGTTCCTGCGCCAGGTCTTCGTCTATGAGCTGCGCCAGGGCGGGCGCGACCAGAACGGGGGCGACGGGCAGGACAGTCCGATCAACGGCGGCTACCGCCGCGGCTTCGCGGCCATCGACACGCTGTTCCGCGGTACGGAGACCGAAAGCCAGCCCGCGCGCTATGCCGCCGATCTGCCGGACAACTGGCGCAGCAGCTGGACGGGTGCGGGCAGCATCGCCGCGACCCGGATGGCGGCGCGTACTCACCAGGGAGGCGACGTCAATGTCTTCACCCCCGGCGGTGGCCTGCAGGTGGCGGCGCTGGGCGCAGCGGTGCCCGAGGGATACGGCCTGGTGACCCTGGCGTCGCCCGGACAGGTCAATGTGTTCGCGGACCAGGACGTCATCGTGAACCGCTCGCGCATCCTGTCCTTCGTCTCGAAAGCCGAGCCGCTGGGCAGCGACCAGGTGCTGTGGTCCAGCCGGGGCGACATCGACGCCGGCCGCGGCGCCAAGACGGTGCGCGTCCCGCAGGCGCCGGAGGTCACCGCGGACGAGGACGGCAACATCCTCGTGCAGGAAAAGCGCGACATGAGCGGCGCCGGCATCGGCACCGTGGGCGAAGGCGACGTGGACCTGGTGGCACCGAAGGGGACCATCAATGCCGGCGACGCCGGCATCCGGGTCGCCAGCAACCTCAACATCGCCGCGCTGCAGGTGCTCAACGCCGACAACATCCAGGTTCAGGGCAAATCGTCCGGGCTGCCGGTGCTGGCGGCGGTGAACATCGGCGCACTGACCAATGCCAGCGCGGCGGCGGCGTCGGCCGCCATCGCGGCGCAGGAATCCATGCAGCAGGAGCGGACCGCGGCACGGCGCAACCTGCCATCGGTGTTCACGGTGCGGGTGCTGGGCTTCGGCAACGAGAGCCTGCCTCCGGGAGGTGCGGGTGCATCGTCGCAGCCACGCGCCGGCGCGCCCGCGAGCGCTTCGCTTCGCTACGACCCGACCAACGCCGTGCAGGTGCTGGGACATGGCAAGCAGTTCGACGCATCCGTGATGTCGTTGTTGACCGAAGCCGAGAAGACCAAGGTGCGACATGCCAAATGAGACGATGTCCCCGGTCGAGTTCGGTCTCGTGGGCAACGGTGAGCTTCCCGGCGTCGTGCTGCGGGCGTTCCTGACGGCGAACTACCAGTACCTGCATCGCCGCCTGGCCCGCGATCTCGGCTGTTCCGACGAGGCCAGCGAGTGCCTGCACGACGCCTGGCTGCGCCTGGGCGACATGACACCCTCGGAGCCTGTGCGCAGTCCCGGGGCCTATGTCTATCAAACGGCGCGCAACCTGGCCATGGATCGCCTGCGCAGCGATCGACCCTGGCAGTACACGGCCGAGCTGGACACGGCCCTCGAGTTCCTGGTCGACCATGCGCCTGGCCCGGATGCCATCGCCGAGGCGCGCTCGGCGGTGGAGGCCGTCGAACGGGCCATGCAGCGGCTGCCGCATCGGCATCGCTCGGTGCTCGTCGCACTGCGCATCGAGGAGATGACCCGCCAGGACGTGGCGGACCGGCATTGCATCTCCCTGCGCAGGGTGGACACGGCACTACGCCAGGCCCTGGACCATTGCGCGCATGCGTCCGGCCACACCGTGAGGGCGGAAGTCCCTTCTTCGCCCCGGCGTGGCCTTTCCCGGCGCTGGCAGGAGAACGTCGTCGCCCCGATGCGCGCCGGCGCGCCACGCCCGGACCGATGAATCCCGCGTGCTCGTGACAATGGCGTCATCATGCCGGGATGCCGTGCATGCGCCATCTGCACCTCGCGCGAACTCATCGATGAAGAAACTGCTGCCACTGATCCTGTCCGCCCTGTTGGCTCTGCTCGCCTGGCCAACCCACGCCGCACCACGCTTTCCGCATTCGGCCGACGAAGCGCGGGCCTTGCTCGCGCATCTGGGCGCTCATGTGCAGGTCATCAACGCCGACCTGACGCTGGCCCGGAAGAAGCCGGCGAAGGCGTTCGACCTGCTGACCTACTACCCGCTGCCCAAGGCCAAGCTCGACGAGTACAAGCGCAACGGCCACATCGTCAACAGGAACGACGACATCGCCGAGTTCGTCACCTACAGGGTCAAGGACTACGAGCTCATCAACGAGAAGAACGAAAAGCTGCTGATGAAGGACAGCTCCGGCGCTTCGTCGCTGCAGGACTTCGCGCTCTGGACCTACGACAACGTCCTGAGCAGCCAGCGCGGCGTGCAGGTGAAGCTGGACAAGAGCTTCGAGCGCGTCAAGGGTCACATCACGCTGGTGTTCGAGATGCCCGGCAACCTCACGCGCGAGACGCGGGTGCCGGTCGACCTGTCCATCTCGGACCAGGACCCGCGGCCGGCCAACTGAGGCTGGCTTCCCGGGGGGACTCAGGGCCGCAGGCCCTGCGTGAACCGCAGCATGTTCGCCAGCGATTGCGCGAAGCGCGGCTCCAGGAACGCCGCCAGGTGTGGCATCAGCAGCTGAAGCATCACCAGGCCCGCCAGCAGCGTGAGCGGAAAGCCCACCGCGAAGATGCTGAACTGCGGCGAGGCGCGGTTCAGGATGCCCATGGCCAGGTTGAGCGTGAGCAGCGCAGTGATGAGCGGCAGCGCCAGCAGCAGGCCGCTCGCGAAGATGTCGCCGGCCGCCAGCACCAGGAACATCCAGCCGCCGGCGGCCAGCGGCGCGTCGGCGATGGGCAGCGTGTGAAAGCTCGCGGCCAGTGCTTCCAGCATGAGCAGGTGGCCGTCCAGTGCCATGAAGATCAGCATCGCCAGCATGTTCAGCAGCCGCGACACCACCATCGTGCTGCCGTGGCTCATGGGGTCGAAGAAGGACGCGAACGACAGGCCCATCTGCAGGCCGATGTATTCGCCCGCGGCCAGCACGGCGGTGAACACGAGGCGCATCGAGAAGCCCAGGGCGGCGCCGATCAACACCTGCTGCACCAGAATCCACAGGCCGCCCGCCGACACCACGGGCACCGACGGCAGCGGCCCGATCGTGGGCGAGAGCACCAGTGCCAGCACGGCGGCGATGCCCACCTTCACCTGGCGCGGTGCCCACGGTTCGCCGAACACCGGCGCCGCGGCCACCATGGCCAGCATGCGCACGAAGGGCCACAGGAAGGCCACCAGCCAGGCCTCGAGCTGGCCCGAGGTGACGGAGAAGACCGAGGGCGTCACGCCAGCATCTGCGGGATGCTGGCGAACAGGGCGCGCATGTAGTCGAGCATGCGGTCGAGCATCCACGGCCCGGCGATGACCAGCGTCGCGAACACCGCGAGCAGCTTGGGAATGAAGGACAGCGTGGCCTCGTTGATCTGCGTGGCCGCCTGGAAGATGCTGACCACCAGGCCGATCACCAGCGCCACGAGCAGGAGCGGTGCGCCCAGCAGCAGCGAGATTTCCATGGCCCGGTGGCCCATGGTCATGACGGCTTCGGGCGTCATAGATAGAAACTCTGCGAGAGGGCGCCGATGAGCAGCTGCCAGCCGTCGGCCAGCACGAACAGCATCAGCTTGAAGGGCAGCGCGATGGACGCGGGCGGCACCATCATCATGCCCATCGACATCAGCACGCTCGCCACCACGAGGTCGATGATGAGAAAGGGAATGAAGATGGTGAAGCCGATCTGGAACGCGGTCTTCAGCTCGCTGATCACGAAGGCCGGCAGCAGGATGCGCAGCGGCACGTCTTCCGGCCCCTGCATCTCGGGCGCCTTGGCCAGGCGCGCGAACAGAGCCAGGTCGCTCTCGCGCGTCTGGCGCAGCATGAAGGTCTTGAAGGGAGCGATGCCGCGCTCCAGCGCCTTCTCGGCGCTGAGCTTGCTTTCGGAGAAGGGAACGTAGGCGTCGGTGTAGGCCTTGTCGAACACCGGCGACATCACGAAGAAGGTGAGAAAGAGCGACAGCCCCACCAGGATCTGGTTGGGCGGCGAGGTCTGCGTGCCGATGGCGGTGCGCAGCAGGCCCAGCACGATGAGGATGCGCGTGAAGCTGGTCATCGACAGCAGCAGCGCGGGCAGGAAGGTGAGCGAGGTCAGCAGCACCAGCGTCTGCACGCTCAGCGACCAGGTCTGGCTGCCGCCGGGCCCCGGCGTGCTGGTGAGACCGGGCAGGCCCTGCGTCCACGCGGCGGCGGGCAGCGTGGCGGCGAGCAGCAGCAAGGCGGTGCGCAGGCTGCGGCGCAAGGCTGCGTTCGTCATGACGTGGTGCGGGCCTTGCCGGCGAGGGACTCGCGCAGCTTCTGGGCGAACAGGCCCATC
This sequence comes from Acidovorax cavernicola, assembly GCF_003581445.1. NCBI lineage: Bacteria > Pseudomonadati > Pseudomonadota > Betaproteobacteria > Burkholderiales > Comamonadaceae > Acidovorax > Acidovorax cavernicola. The sequence goes on from NZ_QXMN01000005.1 coordinate 171,816, forward strand.
GGGTTCTGCGCAGGCGCAGGTGCGGTGGTCGCAGGCGCCGCTTGCGCAGGCAGCGTGTGCAGCGTGTTGACCTGGCTGCCGGTGACGCCGAGCACCAGCCACTGGTCGCCGACTTCCACCACTACCACGCGCTCGCGCGGGCCGACCATGGCCGTCGAGACCACCTTCACCACCTGGCCGCCGCCCAGCCGCTGCAGGCCGAAGCGCCGCGCGAGCCATGCGCACAGGAAGATCAGCCCGACCACCGTCGCCATGCCGAAGCCCGCCTGCAGCAGGCCCGCGCCGCCGACCGCGGAGGGGGCCGCCGCTTCGCGCGCCGGCGTGGGCACGGTGGGCAGCGCGGCGTGCGCCGCATGAAGGCCCAGCGCCAGCAGCGCGGTTCCGCGCGCGATCGACGAAGCCAGCCGCGCCAGGCTCATGCGCGCGCGAGCTTCTGCATGCGCTCGGAGGGCGTGACGATGTCGGTCAGGCGGATGCCGTACTTCTCGTTCACCACCACGACCTCACCCTGCGCGATGAGGTAGCCGTTGATCAGCACGTCCAGCGGCTGGCCGGCCAGGCCGTCGAGTTCCACCACCGAGCCCTGCGACAGCTGCAGCAGGTTCTTGATGGTGATGCGCGTGCGGCCGATCTCGGCGGTGAGCTGCACCGGCACGTCGAGCACGCGCGCGATGTCCACGGGCGTGGTGGCGGCCGACGCGGCCGGTGTGTCCTGGATCTGCTGGAAGACCTGTGCGGCGGCCGGGGCCACGGTCGGCTCGGACACGGGGGCGCTGGCGGCGGTCTGCTCGGCCAGTGCGCTGGCCCAGTCGTCCGCGTCGCTGGCGGCGGGGGTGTTGTCAGTCATGGTCGTTCTTCGAATCGCTGTCTTGGTGAGAGATCATGTGTTGCACGCGCAGGGCGTAGCGCTCGTTGGAGGTGCCGTAGCCGCAGGCCATCACCGGCACGCCGCCGACCTTGGCGACCACGGTCTCGGGCAGCTCGATGGGAATCACGTCGCCCACGCGCAGCTTCATGACCTCGCCCAGCGTCGAGGGCATGGTCACGAAGTCGGCGGTGAGTTCGACGTCGGCCGCCTGCATCTGGCGCGACATCTGCGTGACCCAGCGCTTGTCGACCTCGACCTCGTCCTGGATCGGGTTGGACAGCAGGTCGCGGATCGGCTCGATCATCGAATAGGGCAGGCACACATGCAGGAAGCCGCCGATGGGGCCGAACTCGATCTGCAGCGTGGTGTTGATCACCACCTCGTTGGGCGCGACGATGTTGGCGAGCTTGCCGTGCATCTCGGCGCGCACGTAGTCGAAATCGAGCGGAAACACCGGCTGCCACGCGTCGCCGTAGCACTGCAGCGACAGGTCGAGCAGGCGCTTGATGATGCGCTGCTCGGTGCGCGTGAAGTCACGCCCTTCCACGCGCACGTGGTAGCGCCCGTCGCTGCCGAAGAGGTTGTCCACCACGAGGAACACCAGCTTCGGATCGAACACGAAGAGCGCGGTGCCGCGCAGCGGCTTCATGTGGATCATGTTGATGTTCGCGGGCACCGGCAGGTGCCGCACGAACTCGCCGAACTGCTGGATCTGCACCGGCCCCACCGAGATGTCGGGGCTGCGACGCATGAAGTTCAGCAGCGCGCCGCGCAGGCCGCGCGCAAAGCGGTCATTGATGACCTCCAGCGTGTGCATGCGGTTGCGCACCACGCGGTCGGGCGCGCCGAGGTCGTAGGCCGGCAGGCCGTCGGGCGGCAGCGCGGGCGCGGCGGCCTGGTCGAGGTCGCCCCCGGTGACGCCCTGCAGCAGCGCATCGACCTCGTCCTGGGAAAGCACCTGTTCATACGCCATGGATCAGGGGTCCGAAAGCGTGCGCCGTCGTCATCACTGCACGACGAAGGAATTGAAGGACACGCTCGCGATGCCCAGCTCGGGCAGCCCGTCGGCCAGCGGTGCATTCAGCGCGCTGTGGATCTCCGCGGCCAGCCGTGCCTTGTCTTCCGAGGTGACGAGCGATTCGGGTGCGCGGTTCGACAGCAGCACCAGCAGGCGGCTGCGCAGCTCGGGCATGAACTCGACGATCTGCGCCTTGGCCCGCTCGTCGCGCACCTTGAGCGCCATGCCGATCTGCAGGAAGCGCGAGCGGCCTTCGGACTGCAGGTTGACGGTGAGCGGCTCCAGCAGGACGAAGATGGGCTTCTCGGGCACCGGCGCCTTGGCCGTCTCTGCAGCGGCGGCATCGGTGAAGCGGGGCGCGACGAAGACATACGCGGCAGCGCCGGCCGCGGCCAGGCCGAGGGCGGCCACGAGCCCGATCAGCAGTTTCGAGGTACGGCGCGGAGCCGGCGGGTCGGTCGCGACCGACGCAGCCGCGGTCGCGGCGGGAGAAGAGGTAGCCATGGTGAAACGGTGGACGGGTCCGATCTATTCTTTGCGAAGTCCCCCGCGAACGAACGGCCGAACAAGCGCACAAAGGCGCTTCACATCCGTTCATTGCGGGAGGCGGGCAGGCACGCGCGGCCTCGGTCAGGCGAAGGTGTCGACGCCGGAGTTGTTGCGTGGGGCCGTGGCGGAGCGGGCGGGCGCTGCGGCTGTTGTGCGGGCGATGTCGGCAGCAGTGGTCATGCCCTGCGATCGCCACGCGCCTTGCCGCTGGTGTTGTTGCTGCTGTTGCTGCGCGAACGCCGCATCCTGCCCGAAGGGGGCGCGCGTGTCCGCGCCGACGGAGGTCTGGCCTAGCGTGATGCCTTGCTCCAACAGGCTGGTGCGCAGCTGCGGCAGTGCGGCCTCGACGGCCTTGCGCACGCTCTCGTGGGCCGACACGAACGCGGCCTGCGCCTGGTGATCGCCGATCGACAGCGTGACCTTCAGCGGGCCGAGGCCGGCGGGGTTGAGGTTCAGCTCGGCCGTGTGCGTGCCGGTGAGGCTCATGCGTGCGAGCTGCTGGCCGAGTGCCGGTGCCCATTTCTCGCTGCCGACTTCGGGGGCGAGCGTATGCAGGGGGGCGCGTGCGACGGGGCTCTCGGTCGTGCGCTCGGTGGTGGTGGCTGCGGGTTGCTGCAACGCGAAGGACGGGGTTGCCGTGTCGTCGCCGGAGGTTGCGGTCGGCACTGCGGTGACGGGGGCGGCCTCTGCTGCTGCGGGCTTGGCGCCGTCGGCGGGCCGGGCTTGCGCCGCGGCTGCGAGTTGTTCGGTGGTGGTCGTGCTCACGGTGCGCGGTGCACCCGCGCGGCCCGGTGCGGCGGTGCCGACGGGCGGACCTGCGGGCGTCGAAGCTGGCTTCGCGGCGTCGACGGCCACCGGCTGTGCGGCCACGGCGGCGCGCACGATCTCGTACAGAGAAGGTGCTGCTGTGTCAGCTTCAGGCACCGCGCTTTGTGCAGCGGCGGTTGCGGTCTGCCCGGAAGCTGCGTCAGCCGCGAGAGCCGGTTCGGGTTCGGCTGTGGCATCGCTGCTCACGCGGACCGTGCCTGCAGGCAGGGCGCCTTGCGCATCGGGCGTAGTGGTCATCACTGCGGTGCCCGGCGCACCGCCGTCCTGCGTGGCCGCACGGCCCGCGAGCGTCTGAGCCTGCAGCGGCGCCACGGCCGCGGCAAGAAAGGCGAGGTTCGGTTCTGCAGGCTGTGCGTCCCGCAGGGCGTCGACGAGCTCTTCCTTGCGCGGCTTGGCATCCGTCACCGCGTTGTCGGTGTTCGCGTCATCCGGCGTCTTCGCCACCTGGCTCGCGCGCGAGCGTTCAAGCGCGGCACCGAATGCGCGGCCCTGTGCCTCGTCGGCGCTGCGGCCGCGTGCGCCGGCCTGCGCCACCAGCGAGGTGGCGGCAGGCGTGACGGACGGCGGGATCATGGGAGGCATGTCGGTTCCTGGAAGAGATTCAGTGGGTCGGGTGCGAGGCGCGGTCGAAGAACTGGCGGGCCGCGCGTTCGTCGCTGTCGCGCTGTTCGCGCTTGGCCTGCGCCATCAGCTCCTGCGCGCGCACGCGCTCGGCCAGCGTGTCGAACGAGCTGAGGCGGCGCTTCTCGCGCTGCCAGTCGGTGCGGCCCCGGTCGAGGCGGTGCCCGGCCTGTTCGGCGATGGCGCGCTGCTGCGCGATCGCATGGTCGAGCGTGCCGAGGAAGTTGCGGTAGTTGCGCCACTGCGACGACGGCAGGCCGCCGCGCATCAGCGTGTCGAGCTGCGCGTGGTAGTCCTGCCGGTACTGCAGCAGCAGCTCCAGCTTCTGCTGCGCACTCAGGTGCGCGCTTTGCAAGGCGCCCAGGCGGCGCGCGGCATCGTCGGTCTGGTTCTGCGCCAGGTCGATGAGCATGCCGAGGGGGAGCTTGCTGCTGCTCATGGGCGTCCTGACGGAGATGAGGGGGTGAACAGGCTGTCCATGTGGGCAATGGCCTCGTCGTAGCCGGTGCGTTCATGCATCGACTGCTGCAGAAAGGCCTCGATGCGCGGGTACATCGCGATCGCCTGGTCCAGCTGCAGGTCGTGCCCCGGCGCGTAGGCGCCCACGCTGATCAGGTCGCGGTTGCGCTGGTAGCGCGACAGCATCTGCTTGAAGCGGCGCACGGTGTCGAACTGCGTGGGCGGAATCAGCGCGGTCATCGCGCGGCTGATCGAGGCCTCGATGTCGATGGCCGGGTAGTGCCCCGCCTCGGCCAGCGTGCGCGAGAGCACGACGTGGCCGTCGAGGATGGCGCGCGCCGAATCGGCGATCGGGTCCTGCTGGTCGTCGCCTTCGGACAGCACGGTGTAGAAGGCAGTGATCGATCCGCCGCGCCCTTGCGCGTCGCGTGCACCGTTGCCGGCACGCTCCACCAGTGCCGGCAGCCGTGCGAACACCGAGGGCGGGTAGCCCTTGGTGGCGGGCGGTTCGCCCACGGCCAGCGCGATCTCGCGCTGCGCCATCGCATAGCGCGTGAGCGAATCCATGATGAGCAGCACGTCCTTGCCCTGGTCGCGGAAGTATTCGGCCAGGCAGGTGGCGTAGGCCGCGCCCTGCAGGCGCAGCAGCGGCGAGTTGTCGGCCGGCGCGGCCACCACCACGGCGCGGGCCAGGCCTTCCTCGCCCAGCGTGTTCTCGATGAAGTCCTTCACCTCGCGCCCGCGTTCGCCGATGAGGCCGACCACGATCACTTCGGCGCTGGTGTAGCGGGCCATCATGCCCAGCAGCACGCTCTTGCCCACGCCCGAGCCGGCGAACAGGCCCATGCGCTGGCCGCGCCCGACGGTGAGCATCGCGTTGATGGCGCGCACGCCCACGTCGAGCACCGAGTCGATGGCCGCGCGCGACAGCGGGTTGATCGGCGGCGCCGCGAGCGGCACCTGGCGCGCCGCGTCGAGCGGGCCCAGGCCATCGAGCGGACGGCCCGCCGCATCGACCACGCGGCCGAGCATGCCTTCGCCCACGGGCAGGCGCTTGGTATGTGCATCGCCGGCAGCGTGGGGATCGCGCAGGCCGGGCCGCGCGAACACGCGCGCGCCGGGCAGCAGGCCCGCCACTTCGGTCTGCGACATCAGGAAGAGACGATCGCCCGCGAAGCCCACCACCTCGGCCTCGGCATGGCGCTGCGGATGGCCGGGCGGCAGTTCGATGAGGCAGTCGCTGCCCACGGGCAGCTGCAGGCCCACGGCTTCGAGCACGAGGCCGACGGCGCGTGTGAGGCGCCCCGAGGCGGTGGTGGTCGTGCAACGGGCCACGTCGGTGCGCGCCTGGTCGAGCACGGCGCGCACGCTCTGCAGATGCGGGTTGGTGGCCGTGGTCTGCATCGCGTCAGGACGCCCCGTGGCCCTGCAGTGCCGCGCTCACGCGCTCCCAGCGCGTGGGCAGGCCGGCGTCCAGCTCGCCGTGGGCCGACTGCACACGGCAGCCGCCGCGTGCCAGGCTGTCGTCGGCGCGCAGTTGCCAGCCGGCGGCTTCAATTTCGTCGCCCAGGCTGTTCTTCACCAGCGCGATGTCGTCGGGGTGCAGCAGCAGTCGTGGTTCGCCGCGCAGCGCGGGTTCGGCATGCAGCAGGTCGCGCACCAGCGGCAGCACCCATTCGGGCTCGGCCTGGTAGGTGCGGTGCACCACCTGGCGCGCCACGTCGAGCGCGAGCGCGAGCACGGCGTCGGCCAGTTCGGCCTCGGCGCCGCGCAGGGCCTCGGGCAGCGAGCGGGCCAGCGCGCGCAGGCGTTCGGCGTGCACGCTGGCCGCCGCAAGGCCGGTGGCCAGTCCTTCGGTGTGGCCGACCTGGCGGCCTTCGGCCAGCCCGGCGGCGCGGCCCTCGGCTTCGCCTGCGGCGCGGGCTTCCTTGCGGATGCGGGCCAGTTCGGCGAGGTCGACCTTGGGGG